>NZ_NKUG01000078.1 GCF_014845095.1 Methylobacterium bullatum
GGAGCCTGGGACACCGACGGCCTTGCCGGTGCGGATGGAGGCGCCGCGATCGGGCTGCCCGTCGGCGTCCCAGGCTCCGTGCGCGGATTGGCCGAGGCTCACCGCCTCTACGGGTCGGGACGCTTCACCCTCGCCGATCTCATTGCCCCGGCCAGGGCTTTGGCCAGGGATGGGATTCCCGTGGAGGGCGGGCTCGCCGATTCGCTGCCCCGCGCCGCCGACCGCCTCGGGCGCTGGCCTTCGAGCCGGGCCGTGTTCTTCCGCGACGGGCGTCCGCTCCAGCGGGGCGAGACCCTGGTCCAGCCCGATCTCGCCGCGACCCTCGCGGCCATCGCCGAGCATGGACCCGATGCGTTCCATACCGGCCCGATCGCGGAGCGGATCGCGGCGGCGGCGAGACGCGTGGGCGGAGTGCTGACGCCTGCCGATCTCGCCGCCTATCGCCCCGCGATCCGCCAGCCCATTCGCGGCACCTACCGCGGCTACGAGATCGTCTCGATGCCGCCGCCGAGTTCCGGCGGCGTCCATCTCATCGAGATCCTCAACATCCTCGAAGGGTTCGACCTGGCCGCGATGGGCGCGGGCAGCGCCCAGGCCCTCCACATCCTCGCCGAGGCGATGAAGCCGGCCTATGCCGACCGCGCCACCTGGCTCGGCGATCCGTCCCGCTCGGAGGTGCCGGTGCGGGGCCTCACCGCCAAGGCTTATGCCGCGACCCTGCGCGCCGCCATCGACCCCGCTCGCGCCCGCCCGGCCGAGGCGGTGAAGGCCGGCGACCCGCTGCCTTACGAATCCGACCAGACCACCCACTATTCCGTGGTGGACCGCGCCGGGAACGCCGTCTCCACCACCACGACCCTCAACTTCTCCTACGGGCTCGGCCTCGTGGCGGAGGGGACCGGCGTCCTCCTCAACAACGAGATGGACGATTTTTCCGCCAAGACCGGGAGCGTCAACGCCTATGGCCTCGTGGGCGGCCCCGCCAATGCGGTGGCGCCGGGCGCCCGGCCGCTTTCCTCGATGACCCCGGCCATCGTGCTCAAGGACGGGCGCCTCGTCCTCGTCACCGGAAGTCCGGGCGGCAGCCGCATCATCTCCACGGTGCTGCAGGTGATCGTCAACGTCATCGATTTCCGCATGAACCTCGCCGAGGCCGTCACCGCCCCGCGCATCCATCACCAATGGCGGCCCGACGTGCTGTTCGCCGAGGACGGGCTCTCGCCGGACACCCTCGCCCTGCTCCGGGCGAAGGGACACGCGGTGCGGGTGGGGTCGAGTTCGGGCTCGGCCAATTCGGTGATGACGGGTGACGGGCTCGTGGCCGGGGCCGCCGACACGCGCCAGCGCGGAACCCTGGCCGAGGGCGAATAGGGCGGTTCGGGTCGGGCGGATGGTGCGGCGGGACGGCGCGCGCTACAGGAAGGGCATCATTCCGGGTTTCCGATGCATATCCTTCGCTCCATCGCCTTCAACATCGTCTTCTACCTCGCCACCGCCCTCATCGCGATCGGCGGCTTGCCCGCCCTCGTCTCGGAGCGGGCCTGCATCCGTGTCGCCCGGTTCTGGGCCAAGGTGAGCCTGTGGCTGCTGCGCGTGGTCGGGGGCGTGCGCGTGGAGTTCAGGGGGTTGCACCACCGCCCCCCCGGCGCGCTGCTGGTGGCGTCCAAGCACCAATCCGCCCTCGAGACCCTGGCCCTCGTCACCGCCTTCCCGGATTTCGCCTATATCCTCAAGCGCGAGCTGCTCTGGATTCCGCTCTTCGGCTGGTTCCTGTCCCGTTCCGGCATGGTCGCCATCGACCGCTCCAAGGGCACCCGCGCCATGGCGGCGATGAACGAGGCGGCGGCCCGCGCTATCCGCGACGGGCGCCAACTCATCATCTTCCCCGAGGGCACCCGCAAGGCGCCGGGTTCGCCCCCCGCCTACAAGCTCGGCATCACCCATCTGTACGCGGCGCTCGGCGTACCCTGCCTGCCCGTCGCCCTCAACAGCGGTCTCTACTGGCCGCGCCGCCAGCTGACCCGCCGCCCCGGCACCACGGTGATCGAGTTCCTCGCCCCCATCGCTCCCGGCCTCGACCGCACGGCGTTCCTGGAGGAGATGCAGACTCGGATCGAAGCCGCCTCCGATGCCCTCCTGGCATCCGGCCGTGCGGATCTGGCGGCACGCGGTCATGCCGTGCCCGGGACCGGTGCCGTCGCAGAACAATCCAGGACCGCGTGAGCGCTCAGTCTATCCACAGGCTGTGGATAAGCCGGTCTAAGGCACCCTGCGGGGAGCGAAAGCGCGACTCTTGACGGAAGGAAATTGTTAAGATTACTCTGGAACAAAGGGCGAACGGAAAAGCCGCGTTTGTTCTCGCCCCGCAAGGCGCGGAACACGGCTTTCACCGAGGCCCATCCTCTGATCAGGAGATCCATCCATGCGCGAAGTACGTCTCAGGACGACGGCCAGCCTGCGTGGAACTCCTGCCCTGGTGCTGAGCGCCTGGCGCGGCCGGTCCGGCCGCCGTTACGTCGTCGGCATTCATGAACTGGCCGAGCTCGAACTCGACGACATGGGCGAGGCGGTGGTGATGGCCGTGCGGCGGGACTCCGCCGGGATCGGCGAACTCATCGCCGTGGCCGCGGCCGGATCGAGCCCGCGCGAGCGGCTCACCCGCAACTGGATCGCCCGTGCGCGCCATGGCGGCGCCACGGAGATGCATGTCCACCGCCTGGCCGAGGATGAGGCCGAGCGGTGCGAGATCGTCGCCGATCTCCATGTGGATCGGCCTATGGACCAGATCACGAGCGTCGCCGCCTGAATCGGCGGGCGGCCATGCTTTCGCCGCGTTGAGACCCGCCAAAGCTCAGTCACGAAGGATACCCCGTCGACGGCGACGGGGCTTCGAGATCGAGGCGAGTGGACGATGGCGCAGGCACCGGATTTGACGGCCAGGAAACGGCCATCGCGGACCGGCCTGTTCCTGCCCTACATTCTCCTCCTCGCCGTTGTCCTGATCTGGAGCGCGGGTTGGTTCTGGATTCGCGGCAAGGCCGGGTCCGAGATGGATGCCTGGATCGCCCGCGAGGCCTCGGCCGGGCGCAACTGGACCTGCGCCGACCGCACCATCACCGGCTATCCCTTCCGGATCGAACTGCGCTGCGCCTCCCTCGCCTTCTCGCGGGCGGACAGCCGCTTCACCCTCGGACCGTTGACCGCGGTGGTTCAGGTCTATCAGCCGCGCCAGGGTATCCTGCAGGCGAGCGGGCCGTTCCACGTGGAACAGGACGGCCTCGTCGCCGACGCCACCTGGACCTCGCTGGAAGCGAGTTTCCACGGCACGTCCGACGGCTTTACGCGGGCCTCCCTGGCGGTGGATGGGCCGAAAGTCAGCGTGACGAATGCCGCGCCGCAGCCCATCGACGTGGCGGCCAAGCACCTCGAATTTCACGCCCGGCCGACCCCCGCCCGTTTCGCCACGGAGGGTGCCGTCGATACCAGCCTGCGGCTGACGCAGGCGGCCGTGCCCGTGCTCGATCCCCTCCTCGGCAACACCGCCCCCGTCGACATGGCGTTGGATGCCACGGTGAATCAGGCGGCCGTCATCCGGACGGGACAGGTGGCGCGTGAGCTCGAAGCCTGGCGCCGGGCCGGCGGCAGCCTCGACATCGCCCTGCTCTCCCTGGCCAAGGGCGACCGCCGCCTCCAGGCCCAGGGCAAGATCACCCTCGACGACGAGCACCGTCCCGCCGGACAGATCGATATCCGCGCCGCCGGGGTAGAGGCCCTGGTCGGGCAGGTCATGGGCCAGCGTTTCGGGGCCGAGAAGGGTGCCCTGATCGGAGGCTTGGTCGGCAAGCTGCTCGGTGGCGGAAGTCGCCGCCAGGACGCCGAAGCGGCCGCCACGCCGGCGGCGGCGGGAGATCCGTCCCTCAAGGCGATGCCGCCCCTGCGCCTCACGGACGGACGCCTGATGCTGGGTCCGTTCCCGATCCCCAACGTCCAGGTGCCGCCGCTGTACTGAGAGGCCGTTCGACCCAAGTACATGAGCCGTGATGGTCCAGCATGAAACATTCATGCCTGCACGACCTCATCCTGAGGTGCCGGAGCGAAGCGGAGGCCTCGAAGGAGCCCTCCAGTTCGCGCAGTGGCTTCTGGAACCCTCCTTCGAGGCCGCTACGCGGCGCCTCAGGATGAGGTCGTGGGTGAGAGAACGGACGTCTTTGCTCGGGGGCGACGGCAAACCAGCCCACTAGTTCATCTTGCGAGACCCTACCGCCCCGAGACCGGTTCGTCCTTCGCAGGCTCCGGCGGGGTGCGGCTGCGGCCGAAATCCGCTTCCGCCGTCTCCTGCCCCAGGGCGACGATGCCCCGGCGGATGGCGCGGGTGCGGGTGAACAGGTCGAACAGCGCGTCCCCGTCGCCCCAGCGGATGGCGCGGGCCAGTGCCGCCAGATCCTCGTTGAAACGGCCGAGCATCTCCAGCACCGCGTCCTTGTTGGTGAGGAACACGTCCCGCCACATGGTCGGGTCTGAGGCGGCGATGCGGGTGAAATCGCGAAACCCGCCGGCCGAGAACTTGATGACCTCGGATTGCGTCACCGCTTCGAGATCGGCGGCCGTGCCGACGATGTTGTAGGCGATGAGATGCGGCACGTGGCTGGTGATGGCGAGCACGAGGTCGTGATGCTCCGGCGTCATGCTCTCGACGATGGCGCCGAGCCCCTCCCAGAAGGCCTGGACCCGCGCGGTGGCGGCCTTGTCGGTGCCCTCCGGCGGGGTGAGGATGCACCAGCGGCCCGAGAACAGGGTCGAGAAGCCGGCATCGGGTCCGGAATACTCGGTGCCCGCCACGGGATGGGCCGGGACGAAATGGACGCCCTCGGGCAGATGCGGCGAGACGGCAGCGACCACCGAGGCTTTCACTGAGCCGACATCGGACACGATGGCGCCGGGTTTCAGATGCGGCGCCATCGCCTCGGCGACGGCCCCCACGGCCCCCACCGGCACGCACAGGATGACGAGGTCGGCGCCGGCAACGCCCTCGGCCTCGCCCGTGGCCTCGTCGGCGAGGCCGAGGGCCTGCACACGCTCGATCACCGCCGGGTCGCGGTCGATGGCGACGATGCTCCGCGCCAGCCCGTATTGCCGCGCGCCCCGCGCGATGGAGGAGCCGATCAGCCCGAGGCCGACGATGGCGAGGCGCTCGCAGACGGGGTTCGCCTCAGGCACGGATGCCGTCCTTCACGAAGGCGGTGAGCGCCGTGACGAAGGCGCGGTTGGCCTCCTCGCCGCCGATGGTGACGCGCAGGGCGTCCGGCAGCCCGTAGGAGATCACCCGCCGCACGATGATTCCGCGCGCGGACAGATAAGCGTCGGCCTCGGCGGCGCTCCGATTCGGCTCGTCGGGAAAATGGACGAGGATGAAGTTCGCCACACTCGGGGTGACCACGAGGCCGAGGGATGAGACGACCTCCGTCATCCAGGCGAGCCAGGTCTCGTTATGGGCGACCGCCGCCGCCACATGCGCCTCGTCGGCGATGGCCGCCGCACCGGCCGCGATGGCGCTGCCCGACAGGTTGAACGGGCCGCGAATGCGGTTGACCGCGTCGATCACCCCCGCCGGGCCCACCATCCAGCCGATCCGCAGGGCCGCGAGGCCGTGGATCTTCGAGAAGGTGCGGGTCATCACCACGTTCTCGGATTCGAGGACGAGTTCGAGGCCGGCGCTGTAATCGTTCGTCCGCACGTACTCCGCATAGGCTCCGTCGAGGACGAGGAGGACGTTCGGCGGCAGGCCCGCATGCAGGCGCCGGATCTCGGGGAAGGGCAGGTAGGTGCCGGTCGGATTGTTGGGATTGGCGAGGTAGACGATCCTCGTGCGCGGCGTGACGGCGGCGAGGATCGCGTCGACATCGGCGTGCAGATCGCGCTCGGGCACCACCACGGGCGTGCCGCCGGCGGCCAGGATGGCGATGCGGTAGACCAGGAAGCCGTGCTCGGTGAAGATCCCCTCGTCGCCCTCGGAGAGATAGGCGTAGGCGAGGAAGGACAGGAGCTCGTCCGAGCCGGCGCCGCAGACGATGCGGGCGGGATCGAGCCCGTAGCGGAAGGCGATGGCCTCGCGCAGGCGGGTCGAATTGCCGTCCGGATAGAGGGCGAGGCGGAACGCCTCTTCGCGCATGGCCTCGATGGCCAGCGGGCTCGGGCCGAGGGGCGTCTCGTTGGAGGAGAGCTTATGGACCTTCACCGCGCCGGGGGCGCCGCTCTTGCCGGGCACATAGGCCTCGATGGCGAGGATTCCGGGGCGGGGGACGGGACGGGACACGGAGGGAGCGGAGGACATGAGCGCGGGCCGGCTGGAGTTCAGGCTGCCCGTCTAACGCAGCTTGCCCGCCTTGACGAGTGAACCGCCTCTCTCCCGCCTAAGCAGGTTCGCATTGGCAAGCCAACGCTTCACCTCGTTGAGGCCTCTGACGTGTCGCAGGTTTTGGAACGCAAAACCGATGACCACTTTTGCTAAACCTGCTTCTGCGTCACACCCGGAACCGGGCGGCGTGGCTGCCGATCTCGTCGAGGCTTTCCACCCTCGCGCCGGCCCGTTCCAGGGTCTCCCGCAACTGCCGGCCGCCGACTCCGCCCGGCACGGCGATGAGAAGGCGGTGACCGTCCGTGACGGCCGCGCGCGCCACCACCTCGCCGTAGAGGTCCTGCAGGGCACGGGCGCTCTCGGGCGTCCAGCTCTCGAGCCGGGCCGCATGGAGCACCCAGTCGCGCTGGGCGGCGGCCGGATCGTCGAGGGGGTTGGCCACCACGAAGACCGGCGTGCCGGCGGGATGGGTCGGCCGCTCGATGAAGGGCAGCCGCGCGATCACCTTGGGCCGGCCCTCGCCGACGAGGCCCTCCCACCAGGGCGCCTCCGGGCTCGGCGGTGCGGACCCGTCGGGGTCGAGGCGGAAGATGCCGAGATCGCCGCGCGAGGCGGCCACGGCCTCGATCACCGCCGCGCAGGTGGGATGC
>NZ_NKUG01000079.1 GCF_014845095.1 Methylobacterium bullatum
CCTGTCGTTCCTCGGCCTCGGCGTCCAGCCGCCCCTGCCCTCCTGGGGGCTGATGATCGCCGAGGGCAAGCCGTACATGTTCTTCCAGCCCTGGGTCATCACCATCCCGGGCGTCGCCCTCCTCGTCCTCGTTCTCGCCATCAACCTCCTGGGCGACGGATTGCGCGACGTCACGGCACCCGAGGGGCGGCGCTGAGCGCTCCCCTCGGCTCCCATTCTCCCCCGACACAGAGTGGATCCATGTCCCGACACGATGCGATCGCGCATGCCGCGCGCCACTACGACGGAGGCGGTTTCCGCGCCGTCCTGCAGGATGCCGTCGCCCGCCCCACCGAGAGCCAGACCACCGGGCAATTGCCGGCGCTCCATGCCTACCTGTCCGACTTCCTCATGCCCGCCATCGCGCCTCTGGGCTTCACCGGCCGCATCCTCGACAATCCCGACGGCGAGCACGGCCCCTTCCTCATCGCCGAGCGGCACGAGGGCGACGACCTGCCCACCGTGCTGATCTACGGCCACGGCGACACCGTGCGCGGCTACCCCGAACAATGGCGCGACGGCCTCGACCCATGGGCGATCGTCGTCGAGGGCGACCGCTGGTACGGTCGCGGCACCGCCGACAACAAGGGCCAGCACATCATCAATCTCGGAGCGCTCGAGGCGGTGATGGCGGCGAGAGGCGGACGCCTCGGCTTCAACACCAAGCTCCTCATCGAAATGGGCGAGGAATCCGGTTCGCCGGGTCTGCGCGACCTGTGCCGGGCCGAGGCGCGCGCCCTCGCCGCCGACGTGCTCATCGCCTCGGACGGGCCACGGGTGAGCGCGGAACGCCCCACGCTCTTCCTGGGCTCGCGCGGCGGCTACACGTTCGAACTCATCGTGAACCTGCGCGAGGGCAGCCACCATTCGGGCAATTGGGGCGGCCTGCTGCGCAACCCCGGCACGGTGCTGGCCAACGCCATCGCGACCCTGGTCGACGGGCGCGGCAAGATTCTCCTCGATGCCCTGCGGCCACCCGCGATCCCCGAGGGCGTGCGGGCGGCGCTCGCCGACATCGCGGTGGGCACCGACCCCACCGCGCCGAGGATCGACGAGGAATGGGGCGAGCCCGGCCTCACGGCGGCCGAGCGCGTCTTCGGCTGGAACACCCTCGAAGTCCTGGCCTTCAAGACCGGCGACCCCGACGGCCCGCTGAACGCGGTGCCGCCCCACGCCAAGGCGACGTTGCAGCTGCGCTTCGTCGTCGGCACCGACTGGGAGGGCCTGATCCCGGCCGTGCGCGCCCATCTCGACGCGAAGGGCTTTCCCATGGTCGAGGTGCGGGCGGCCCGCTCCGAAGTGTTCCGCGCCACCCGCCTGCCCGTGGAGGACCCTTGGGTCGGCTGGGCGCTGGCCTCCATCGAGACCAGCACGGGCAAGCGCCCGGCCCTGCTGCCCAATCTCGGCGGTTCGCTGCCCAACGACGCCTTTTCCGAGATCCTCGGCCTGCCGACCCTGTGGGTGCCGCATTCCTACCCGGCCTGCCTTCAGCACGGTCCGGACGAGCACCTGCTCGGGCCGATGAGCCGCGAGGCGCTGATGCTGATGGCCGGCCTGTTCTGGGATCTCGGCGAGACCGGACCCGGCATCCTGGGCCAGCGCGACGCCAAACGGGAGACCTGAACCATGAGCGAGCCTGTCGTCAGCATCCGCAACCTCACCCTGGCCCTGCCCAAGGGAGCGGACCGGCCGCATGCGGTGGAGGATCTCTCCCTCGATCTGATGCCGGGCAAGATCCTCTGCGTCGTCGGCGAATCGGGCTCGGGCAAGTCCATGAGCGCCTATGCGCTCACCGGCCTGCTGCCGCGCGCCCTGACCCCCGTCGGCGGCAGCATCCTCTTCGAGGGGCGCGATCTCCTCACCCTCGGCGAGCGCGACTGGCGTGCCTTGCGCGGTCGCCGCATCGCCATGGTGTTCCAGGAGCCGATGACGGCGCTCAACCCGGTCATGCGGATCGGCGACCAGATCGCCGAGATGTTCGAGGCGCACGGCCTCCTCACCAAGGCCGAGCGGCGGGCCAAGGCCATCGCGCTCGCCACCGAGGTCGGCCTGCCCGATCCGGCGCAGATCGTGCGCGCCTATCCGCATCAGCTGTCGGGCGGACAGCGCCAGCGCGCGATGATCGCCATGGCCCTGGCCCTCGAGCCCTCGATCCTCGTCGCCGACGAGCCGACCACGGCGCTGGACGTCACCACCCAGGCGCAGATCCTGAAGCTCGTCCGCGACCTGCAGCGGCGGCGGGGCATGAGCGTCCTGTTCATCACCCACGATTTCGGCGTCGTCGCGGACATCGCCGACCATGTGGCGGTGCTCCAGCGCGGCAAGCTGGTGGAATCGGGCTCCGCCGACGAGGTCCTGAGGAGCCCGCAGCATCCCTACACCAAGGCGCTGCTGGCGGCGGTGCCGAGCATCGTGCCGCCGGAGCGCGCATCACGGGAGGGCGCGCCCATCGCCCTTTCGGCCATCGGCTTGACGAAAACCTACACGTCGCGTCGTGGCCTGTTCGGGCCGCCGCGCATCGTCCACGCGGTCAAGGAGGTGGCGTTCGACGTCCGGCGCGGCGAGACCCTGGGGCTCGTGGGCGAATCGGGCTCGGGCAAATCCACCACGGCGCGCCTCGCCATCCGGCTCATCGACCCGGACCGGGGCACCGTCCGCCTCGGCGCGCTGGATTACACGGCTTTGGGGCCGCGGGCGCTCCGCGCCGAGCGCAAGCGCATCCAGATGATCTTCCAGGACCCCTTCGCCTCCCTCAATCCGCGCCGGACCGTGGAGCAGATCATCACCGCCGGGCCGATCGCCCATGGCACGCCCGTCCGCGAGGCAAGGGAGCGGGCGCGGGAACTCCTCGATCTCGTCGGCCTGTCGCCCAGCGCCGCCGAGCGATATCCGAACGCCTTCTCCGGCGGCCAGCGCCAGCGCATCGGCATCGCCCGGGCGCTCGCCATGGAGCCCGACGTGCTGGTCGCCGACGAGGCCGTCTCGGCCCTCGACGTGTCGGTCCAGGCCCAGGTGCTCGACCTTCTCGAGGATCTGAAGCAGCGCCTGAACCTCGCCATGCTGTTCATCACCCACGACCTGCGCGTCGCGGCCAAGATCTGCGACCGGATCGCGGTGATGCATCGCGGCGAGATCGTGGAGCAGCGGCCGACCGCCGACCTGTTCCGCCGGCCGGACCATCCCTACACGCGGGATCTGCTCTCGGCCGTGCCCGGCCTGCAGATGGACGTGGCCTGACGCGCGAGGGGCGCTACTTGCGCCAGGCGTCGATCCAGGACGTCACCGGGTCGACCACGTAGGACAGGAGCGAGGTGGCCCAGCCCCTGGCCCTCGCGCCGATCGATGGCTTGCCCTGTCGACGGGCCTCGGCCTCGGCCGCCTGGGCGACCAGCATCGCCGAGACGTAACTGTTCTCCAGGGTCTTGCACTCGGCCAAAGCGGCCTTCTGCGCGGCATGGGTCGGCAGGCCGGCGGGTTGCCCGGAAAAGGCCTGGCGCACGCATTTGTGCCAGCGCCGCTCCAGGAGATCGAGATCGGCGCCTGCTGCCGGCGCCTCCTGAGCCATCGCCTCCTGAGCAAAGGCTCCCGCCGATGCCGCGAGGCCCGCCACGAAGGCAGCCGCCATCAGGGCCTGAGTCGCTGCCTGGCGGCCCGGTCGAGGATACGTCGTCGTCCGAGGCTCGCTAGCGGGCAAGGGCCCGCGTCTCGTCGAGGACGGCTTCCACCGCGGCGATCGCATTTTCCAGCTCCGCGATGCGGCGTAGCGTGCTGTCGGCCGGCATCGTTTCATGCTCCGCCGCTTCCAGGATCAGGGCGCGCTGACGAGCTTTGAGACGGTCCAGGAGAGATTCGAGCTTAAGCATGAACCGCACTTAACCGCGTGTTGCGCGATGGACAACATTTGTTTGCACCGAAATTGACGCCCTGTTGGTGGGGAATGACCCTGAAACACAAGATTCCACCGGAGTGTGGCCAAGATGAAATAGCGCCTGCGTACTTCACCTCCGCCCCGTGCTGTCCGGCGAGGACGGCTAAGGTCGCGTGCTGAACCTTTCCCACGGCCGCGGGTTCACAAAGCCTCGAGGCAACCTCCACCCCGGAAACCGTGATCATGTCGAAGACGATGTCCGCCGACTTCAAGAGCCGCCGCGATGCCGAGACCGCAGTCGAGCACATCGTCCAGGAACACGGGATCGACCGGAGCGCCGTGACCATCGCCCCCGCCGGCGACGACAACACCGCCGGGACCGAGGCGGCGCGGGCCGATATCGAGGATGGCCGCCTGAAGGAAGGCACCGAGGGCGAGCCCGCCCTGGAGGGCGAGATCCGCGTCACCGTCGCGTTCGACGAGGGGCTGACCGAGAAGGTGATGACGTCGTTCGAGACCTATGGCGGACGCGCGATCGATGCCGTCTGATCCGGCTCGACGATCAGCGCTGTGACGGCTCGGCCCGACCGGAATCCGGCGGGAGGCCGGCGGTGAGCCAGAGCTTGAGGGCGTCGAAGGTCCAACGGGCGCCCTCGATCACGTGATGCGGTGGGCCTTCCTCGCCGGACCGGTCGAGGAAGGTTCGGAACGAGGCCCACATCGCCCCCGTGTCCCGCTTGCCGTAGCCTTCGTAATAGGCGCACCCGCCCGATGCGATCTCCGCCCCGAGGCTGCGGTGAAGGTGATGGGCGATGACCTGCCCGCCCAGGGTCGAGCCCTCCGTGACGTAGAGCGCGCCGAGGAGGGCGGGGCGTGAATGGAAGCCGGTGCCCGCCGCAAAGCGCGGCAGCGCCTCGATCGTGTCCTTCGTCAGTCCGAAATGGACGAGATCGCGTTCCAGCAGGTGCAGCTTGCCGCGCGGCTGCGCGAAGGCAGGTTCGAAGCTCGCGGCGATTGCGGGCTCGAAGACCCGGTGGAACCCCCACCAGCGGGTGAGGAGAGCGAGGTATCCCTCTCGCGTCGCCATCCGCCGCCGCCAGTCGAGCCGGTGTTCCAGATCCTCGTGACGGTCACGCGTCTCCTCCCGCAGCCGTTCGCTCAATGACGGGGCCGCGGACGCATGGGCCGCGCCGCTCACGGCAGGCCGGCCGGCTCGGGCGCGCCGATCGGGGCGGTCATGATCACCCTCAGCCCCGGGTGATTGTTGGTGTTCTCGATGGTGCCGCCGAGGCGGTCGACCATGGCGTTGAGCATCCGCGTCCCGAATCCGCTCCGCGTGCCGGTCTTGCCCTGGCCCTGATCGGCGACGATCAGGCGGAAGCGGTTGCGATGCTGTTCGAGGCTGATGGCGATCGGCCCGACGGCACCGGCATAGGCGTATTTGTTGGCGTTGATGACGAGCTCGGTCAGGATCAGCCCGATGCTCACGGCGGCATCGGTGGGAATGGTCACGGGGGCGAAATCGGTACTGAACTGATCCGTCCAGTCGGGTCCCATCGACGATTTCATCTCCGTGACGAGATCCTCGAGGTAGCGCGCGAGATCGATCATCTCGACATTGTCGTCGCTGTAGAGCCGCCGGTGGACCAGGGCCACGGCGGACAGACGGCGCTGCGCTTCGCCCAGGGACTTGCTGAGATCCGCGTTGCCCTCCGACCTCGCCTGCAGGGACAGGAAGGCGGAGACGAGCTGAAGGCTGTTCTGGACGCGGTGGTTCACTTCCTTGATCAGGTAGTCCTTCTGGACCAGCAGGCTTTCCTTGTCCGCCACGGTGGCGCCGAGTTCGCGGTTGAGCTCGCGGATGCGCCGGGTCTGGCGCGCCTCGTACAATTCGCGGACGATGCGCTGCGCCGCCTCGATCTCGGGAAGGGTCCAGGGTTTGGCATGGCCGTGGACCTCCTCGGTCCAGGCCTCGAAGGAGGCGCGGGGGCTCAGGGTGTCGCCGACGGCGACGGCGGCCTTGTGCGGGTTGCCCGCCCAGTTCACGAGTTCGATCTGCTCGGCCCGGAACCACATCAGGATGATCGGCTCATCCCCCGACAGGACCACGGCGAGGAGACCGCTCGCCAGGGCGCGATAGGCGTCGGCACGCGGGAACCGCTTGCTGAGGGCGTGGGTGTGGAGGGCCTGCGCGCCGCCCACCGTTCGGACCCAGGCGGCGATCTCGCGCAGGTCGGCCTCGTCGGCGCAGCGTCCGGTCCGGTGGAGATCCCTGCCCTGCAGGAGCGCGAAGCCATCGGCCCCGAGCATGCGGCGCAGGTCCTCGCTCGTCTCGATGAGGATGTCCGAGAGGGGCGCTTCGCCCAGGACCTTTCCGGAGACCACGTCCTCGGCGCTGCGCAGCTGGAGCCGCTCGCGGTAATCCTCGGCTTCCTCCCGCGACCTGATCTGGCGCGCGACGCTCCCCGCCAGGGCCTGGCAGGCCATCCGCTGTCCGAAGGCGAGGGTGCGGGGCGTGCGGTGGTGGCAGGCCACGAGCCCCCACAGGATGCCGTCCTTGACGATGGAGATCGAGGCCGAGGCCGCCACGTCCATGTTGCGCAGATATTGAAGGTGGATCGGCGAGACGCTGCGCAGGTCGACATCGCTGAGGTCGAGCCGGGACAGCTCCTTCGGCCGGATCGGCTGCGGCACATAGGCGACGTCGGGGATCACCCGGACGCGGTTGCGGATGTAGAGCGCCCGCGCCTGTTTCGGGATGTCGGAGGCCGGGAAGTGGTGGTGCAGGAAACTGCCGAGTTCGGGGACCCGGCTCTCCGCGATGACCACACCCGCATCGTCGTCGAGGAAGCGATAGACCATCACCCGGTCGAACCCGGTGACCTCACGGAACGACGTCGCCGCCCGTTCACACAGCGTCTTGAGGTCGGCGGCCCGCTCCAGCGCGCTCCCGGCACGGTCGAGCCAGCCGAGCAGGCTGGCGGCATCGGTCCATTGGGCGGCCTGCGGCTCGAGCTGCACCAGCCATTGGCCGTCCTGGAAGCGGGCGGTGGCATCCATCGCCGCGTGCAGGCCCTCGACCCGGCCGATCACGACGGTCTCGTCCTGCGGCGCGTCGACAAGGAGAGCGGCATGGGTCGCGCCGAGAAGTTCCGACAGCGTCCGGCCGGTCCATTCCGTGGCCAGCATTCCCTCGATGTCGCCGGCGCCGCCGACCACCCTCTGGTCTTCGGCGCCCGCGATCAGCAGGAGCCCGTGCGGCTGGATCGCCCCCGGGACATGGATCGGCTCTCGGTCGCAGACGGTCAGATCTGGGCCGAGATCCGAGACGTCACCGTCCTGGCGAGGATCCAGGGCCGGATCGACCGTCCGGGGGGCACTCAGTTGCGTCATACGTCCATTCTGTAGCGTCTGTAGGCCGTCGGAAACCTGAACGGCCAACCTCCCGCATCCCCCGAACCGCGTGTCCGAAAGACAATCCTTCTTGGGCGGCCGAGTAGGAGCCGATTCGCCGACCCCCATCCCGCCGTGTGGAGACACGATGCGGGAGGAAATCTGCCGCCCGTCGAAGGTGGGGCGAGGATTTATTTAGTGACTCTACGCAGCTTTGCCATATCGACGCCACACATAGTTTGCCGGTCTTATATGTGTACTTTCATACAAACAGAATTGTGTTGATCGAAGCTCGGCTGTACTGACGGGAGCGACTGTCCCGGATCGATTCCGCTCACGCCCCCATGAGCACCGACACATGGGCGGCGACCGAATCGCCGAGCCCCTTCAGGTCGTAGCCGCCCTCCAGCAGCGACACGATCCTGCCGTCGCAGGTGCGGTCGGCGATCTCCATCACCTGGGCCGTGGCCCAGGCGAAATCCTCGGCCTCCAGCATCAGGTTGGCCAGCGGGTCGCGCCAATGGGCGTCGAACCCGGCGGAGATGACGATGAGGTCGGGTTTGAACGCCTCGAGACGGGTGAGGATGCGGCTTCGCATCGCCTCCTTGAAGGCGTCGCCATCGGCGAAGGGCTTGAGCGGCGCGTTGACGATGGTGCCGTGCTCGCCCTCCTCGGACACCGCGCCGCTGCCGGGATAGAGCGGCATCTGGTGAGTGGAGCAGAACAGCACCGACGGGTCCGACCAGACGATGTCCTGCGTGCCGTTGCCGTGATGCACGTCCCAATCGACGATGGCCACGCGCTCCGCCCCGTGGACCGTCCTGGCGTGAAGGGCGGCGATCGCCGCGTTGTTGAAGACGCAGAAACCCATCGCCTTGGTGCGTTCCGCGTGATGCCCCGGTGGCCGCATGGCCGAGAAGGCGTTGCGGGCGGCACCCGTCATCACGAGGTCGACGCTCTGCACCGCCGCGCCGACACCGCGCAGGACGCAATCCATCGTTCCCGGCGAGAGCACCGTGTCCGAATCGAGATGGGCAAGCCCCTCGCTCGGCACCGAGCGGAGGATGGCGCGGACCCATTCCTCGGGATGGGCGAGGAACACCGATTCGAGGGCTGCGGCGTCCGGCGAGCGACGGTCGAGGCCGGAGAAGTCCGCCGTCCCGAGGGCCTCCCGGACCGCCTTCATGCGCTCCGGCCGCTCGGGATGTCCGTGCGGCGTGCGATGCTCGAACGCGGCCGCATGATGGAACAGGACGGTCATCGACATCTCCCCTCGTCAATCTGGCATTGAGTATACCAGCTTGAGCGAGGGATGACAGGAGCGCGGATCAGGCTCGCAGGCGCCGGAGGGCCTCGGCGTGGAGGCCGGCATTGGCCGCGGCCACGACCCGTCCGTCGAAGGCGGGCGTCAGGGGGCGACCGTCCCAGTCTGTCATCACGCCGCCCGCCCCTTCCACCACCGGCACGAGGGCCATGACGTCGTAGACCTGGAGCCCGGCTTCCACCACGAGGTCGCAATGACCGCTGGCGAGGAGGCCGTAGGCGTAGCAATCGCCGCCGAAGCGGCGCAGGCCCACCGCTCCGCTGAGCCGTGCGAAGGCCTCCGCATCCGCGCCCACGAAGATGTCCGGGGAGGTGGCGAACAGGCGGGCCTCGTGAAGGTGCCTGTCGCTCGTCCGGGCGGGCAGAGCGCCGAACCACGCCGCGTCGCCGGTGCCGCACCAGCGTTCCCCGAGTGCCGGCATGTCGATGACGCCGACGATCGGCCGCCCCTCCGAGACCAGGGCGATGAGCGTGCCGAAGAGCGGCATGCCGGTGATGAAGCTCTTGGTCCCGTCGATCGGGTCGATCACCCAGGTGAGCGGCCGTTCGAAATCGCCGCCCTCCTCCTCTCCGAGGATGCCGTGGTCGGGATAGACGCTGCGGATCTCGGCGCGCAGCAGGGATTCGATGGCGCGGTCGGCGGCCGTGACCGGGCTCGCATCCGCCTTGGCTTCCACCGGCAGTTCGGTGCGGAAATAGTGCCGGGCGAGGGGGGCGGCGAAATCGGCGAGGCGATGGGCGAAGGCGATGACATCCGCCTTCGTCGCCCCGTCCCCGGACGGGATCGCCAATGCGTCCACGCCCATCACAGGCGCCTCAGCCAGAGCGGCCAGTCGGGATGGTGGAACAGGGTGCGGGCCCGCATGTGCTTCCAGGTTCCGTATTTGTAATAGTCGAAATCGAGGGTGGAGACGGCCTCCTGAATCATCGCCCAGGTCGCCCATTTGAGATCGCCCAGCGCCTTCAGGACCGCGATGCGCGCGTCGATCTCGGGGCTCCAGCGGCCGAAATAGGCCTCGATCATCTCGCGCTCGATGGCGTCGGGGAACGCCATCTCGTCGAACCAGAGGGCGAGCTCGTAGGCGCGCTCGTTGTTGGAGGCGTATTCGAAGTCGACGAGCAGCACCCTGTCGGCCGCGTCGATCATGAAATTGCCGGCCAGCGTATCGTTCATGCACGGCACGAGATCGAGGCCGGAGGCCGTCAGGGCCGCCTTCGCCTCGGCCACGCAGCGCATCAGATGGGCCTGGTCGGCGGGAAGCCGGCCACCCACCTCCGCGACCTGCTCCACATGCTCCTCGATCATCGCGAAGATCGTCTTCGTCAGCCCGAGCGGCGCGGAATCGTTGAAGGCCTTGAGGGCACGCACGGCGTTGTGGCGCACGGCGGGGCGCAGGAAGTCGAGATTCGAGGAGGCGCGGTAGCCCTCGACGAAGGCGAAGATCTCGACGCCGGCCTCGGGCAGGTAGTCGATCACCTCGACGCCGTAGCCGCAGGCATGGGCGCGGCGGCTGGCTTCGTTGGCGTGGTCGCGGGTGATGAACATTTCGGTGCCGCGACCGGGCATCTTCACGAAGACATCCCGCGCGTCCCCGATGGCGACGTGCCAGTTGGTGTTGCTGATGCCACCCGCCACCGGCCGGTAGCGCATCGGCCGGCCCTGCCAGGAGGCGATGCCGGCGAGCACGCCCTCCAGGGCGCGCTCGCCCTCGCTGATGCCGTCGCCCAAGCCTGTCCAGCTCATCGCCGTTCGGTGCCCCCCGTCTTGAGTGATCGAGTCACAGCCGGCGCAGCCAGCTTTCGAAATCGCGTGCGCCCATGGTCGTGCGCGCATGCAGGAGCCGCCAGGTTCCGTATTTGTAGAACTCGATTCCGCTGCGCGCCGAGGTGACCGCACGGGTGACGCCCCAGAGGCCGCCCATCACGTCGTCGACCGCGCCGTAGAGGCGGCAGCGGTTGTAGAGGCGCTCGTCGAACCGGCCGGCATAATGCTCCACCGCCTCGCGCCGCTCGGGTTCGAAGGCGCAGGCCTCGTTGAGGAGGGCGCCGACGTCGAACCAGGGGTCGTTGTCGCCGGCGAGGTCGAAATCGACGAGACGGATCTCGCCCTCCCCGATCATGACGTTCGAGGCGATGCCGTCATTGTGGCAGAAGGCGAGGTCGATCCCCGACGCATGGATGGCCTCGCGCACGAGCGCCATCGTCGCCACCAGCCGGTCGGTCCCGTCGGGAAGCGGCGCGTCGGCGGCGCGGGCTTCGGCCGCGAGGCTCTCGATCCGCCCGAAGGGGCAGAATCGATGGCCGAGACGACCGTCACCATGGAGCCGCTTCTTGGCGTCCAGCACCTCGGCCAGGACCGCCCCGTCCTGAAGGTCGCCGACGCGGGCATAGCGCCAGGGCTCGGGCAGGTAGGCGAGGCCGAGCGCTCCGTCCGCCTCGTGGACCACCTCCGGGGCGACGCCGAGGCGCGCGGCCTTGCGGGCCGCCAGCCCGGCCACGGGCGTCACGTCGTCCGCCATGTCGGCGTGGCGGAGCTTGAGGAAGACCGGCTCGCCCTCGCGGAACGTGATCCGGACGCAATCCGACGCCACGGCCCGGTGAGTCGGGGACGCCACCGGCGCTGCGGCCAGCCCATAGCGAGGCTGGCGCGCGATCCAGTCCGGCCGCGTGGCGATGACGGCCTCCACGCGGTGGTCGAAGGTGGTGCCGGCCTCGCCGTAGGCTATCATCGCTCCCCTCCGAACGCGTCGTTCGGCCGCCTGAAGAGCAAGGCCCGTTCCGGAGATCCGCCGGCGCGGCACAGGCGCCATGCGGCGAGCAGTCCCACCGAGAGCCCGGCTTCGAGATCGGCCGGCCGCGTCAGCTCGGCCTCGTTATGCGCGATGCCCCCGACGCTGGGGACGAAGACGATGCCGGTGGGGCATTGGCCGAGCAGGCTGATCGCGTCGTGGCCGGCCACGGTATCCATGCGCAGCGACCGCAGGGAGGTCTCCTCGGCGCAGGCGGCGACGAGATCGCACACGGCCTCCGGCAGGCTGCGGATCGGCCGCAGGGTCCGGCCGGGGATCGCCGCGACGACGCCTGCGCGCTCCGCCGCTTCCGTGATCGCCGCCTCCGCCATGAGGGCCGCATCGGTGAGGAGGGCATTGTCGGCCGAGCGCAGTTCCACGCTCAGTTCCACCCGCGCGGGCACCACGTTGGGGGAATTGGGCTCGACCAGGATGCGGCCGACGGAGGAATGGAAGCGGCCGGGCCAGCGCTCGGCGATCTCCCTCACCTCGGCGATGAGATAGGCGGCGGCGAGCAGCGCATCGCGCCGGCGCGGCATCGGGGTCGGGCCGGTATGGGCCTGCTCGCCGGTGAAGACCACGTCGATCTTGGCCGCCCCCCAGTTGCGGGTGACGATGCCGATGCTCGCCTTGGCCTTCTCCAGGACGAGGCCCTGCTCCACGTGGAGTTCGAGATAGCAGGCCGGGAGCGGCGGCGGCCGGTCCGTGCCGAGGAACCCGATCCCGTCCAGGGCCTCCCGAAGGGTGATCCCGGCATCGTCGCGGCTGGACAAGGCCTCCTCGATCCGGCGCGCGCCCGCATAGGCGCCGCTTCCGAGCAGGCTCGGCCGGAAGCGCGCGCCCTCCTCGCCGGTCCAGTTCACCGCACAGAAATCCGCCCCGAAGGTCTCGCCAGCGCGCCGCGCCCGCATCAGGGCGGCGCCGATGGCGGCGGCCGCGACCACGCCGTAGGTCCCGTCGAAGCGGCCGGCCTTGGGCTGGCTGTCGAGATGGGAGCCCAGCATCACCAGGGGGGCGCCCGGACCGTCCGCGAGGGGGAAGATGGCGAACTGGTTGCCGACCCCGTCCACGAGGATGTCGGCCCCCGCCTCCCGGGTTGAATTGGCGAAGAGGCGACGGGCCTGCCCGTCCTCGGCCGAGGCGCAGAGCCGGGTGATGCCGCCGCCCGGCGTCGCCCCGCAGGCGGAGATCTCCGCGAAGAGCGCGTGGAACGCGCGCGCCGTCGCTGCCGCGTCAGGAGCTGATGAGATCGATGTCATGCTGGGTGAAATGATCCAGGAACGGCTGTGGCGGCGGCCGGTCGGTGACGAGGGTGAGCCGTTCCGAGAGGCCGAAGGTGCAGAGGTTCGCCTGACGCCCGAACTTGCGGGAATCGGCCAGAAGCACGCTCTGGCGCGCCTGGCCCCGCAGCACCTTCCGCAGGGCGGATTCGTGCTCCTCGTAATCCATCCAGCCATGGGTGAGGTCGCAGGCCGCGATACCCATGAAGGCGATGTCGAAATAGAACCGCTGCGCGTAGGCCACCGTCTCGTAGCCCACCAGGGCGTTGTCCCGCGCCCGCAGCATCCCCGGCGTCAGGTTCACCCGGGCGGGGCCGCTGCCGAGATGGAGCGCCACGTCGATGGAATTCGTCGTCACCGTGAGGTTGCGGCCGCTGAGGCGGCGGGCGAAGGCGAGCGTCGTGGTGCCGGTGTCGATGAAGATCGACATCCCGTCGCGGATCAGCCCCTCGGCATTGGCTGCCACCTTCGCCTTCTCGCGCGGGTTGGTCTTGCCCCGCTCCTGGAGCGGCCGGTCCTGGTCCAGGCGGGGTGGCACGGCGCCCCCGTGGATCCGCCGCAGGACGCCGCGCTCCTCCAGCACCTTGAGGTCGCGCCGGATGGTCTCCTCGGAGACCCGCAGATAAGCGGCCACGTCGGAGACGCCGACCCGCCCCGTCCCGTTCAGACGGGACAGGATCTCCTGGTAGCGGTGGTCGGTCAGCATCGGCGTCGGCGTCTCCCCAATCCGCGAAAGAGTAGCGATTTTGGTGAGCCGAGGCCGCAGGAAAACACGTGTCCCACAGGGTGTTTCCCACGGAGATGGCAATCGCGTCGCTCGTGCCGGGGGAAGCCGCCAGCGATGCCGGTTTCCGGAACCCTCCGGCGATCGGGAGCCGCGCTGGAGCCGGATGGGCGGGATCGGGCAGATCCAACGCGGCGGCCTGTCCTGTCCGATTGATCATGCCGCCAGAATCACGCTGCCTGAGCCGAGATGACGAGAGATGCCGGCGTCGCTTTCCATGACGACACGTGACGGCCGGACCTCAGCGGAAAGGTCCCCGGCGCAGGTCGCCTGTCAATCTGATTCTGACCGAAATGTGGGATTTATGAGTATTTGCCTGAATTTTCCGCCTTATGCCATCTGTGGGATCACACATGCCCGTTTCCGTGCCCGGTTTGTCCGTCCGGCTCCCGCAGGTCCGCTGCGTCAGGCTTCTTGAGCCTGCTTCTTCTGGTTGAATATCAATCGTTTAGCGTCGAGAACACAATCTGCCGGTGTCGTGCAAAGAATTCGGGTGAGAAATGGAACTTTTCTCGAGTGCGCTCCCCGTTGTGGCACTGGCCTTGCGGAACCCTCCCAATCTCACAATTCCCCGCGCCTGGGCTCCTCCGACGAGCACGAGACCCGAAAGGCGCGGGGAACAGCAGCAGGGGGACGTTCGACGATGCCGAGAGACGCGACAGAGAAACCCGCGAGCGCCGCCGTCGCGCGCTCCGCTCGCCGCACCGGGCTTCCGGTTCTCCTGGGCGGTGCGTTCCTCGCCGCGGGCATGCTGTCCGCCGAGGCTCAGACCGCCTCGCCCGTCGGCGAACTCAACGCCCAGACGCAGCCGCGCACCGACCGGGACATCGCCTCGAAACCCGCCGATCCCGTGCGCACCGGGCCGCTTGCGCCCTGGGCCACCGACATGGCGGCGCGGGGACTGACCTTCGACGTCAACATCTACGATTTCTACCAGGCCAATCCGAGCGCCGGCCTGCGCACGGGCGAGCAATCGAACGCCGCCTATTTCGTGCTCAGCATGACGGCCGACATGCAGAAGCTCGCCGGCATCGCCGGTGGCTCGATCAACTTCACCCAGACCTTCTTCGGCCTCGTGCGCAACCTCAACATGGCCGGCGACATCGGCGACACCACGGTGGGCTACCAGCCGCCCTACACGCCCAACAGCACCCGCCTCTCGCTGCTGACCTATCAGCAGAAGCTCCTCGACGACCGCCTCGTGGTGGAGGTCGGCCGTACGCATCCCGACCGATATTACGGCCTGCCGCCGTGCAACTCGATCAATTCCTGCTTCCAGGACATGTTCTACTTCAATGCCGGCTTCACCTCGCCGCTCTTCGGCGTCTGGGGCGCCAACATCGCCTATAAGCTCTCGCCGACGACTTACATCCAGGCCGGCGCTTTCAGCGTGAACCCCAACACCAACGTCCTGTCGGGCTACGATTTCGGCTACGAGCGCCTGTCCGGCGCCGTCGTGATGACCGAGATCGGCCGCAAGACCGACTACACGATGGAGGCCTATCCCGGCCGCGTCTCGCTCACCGGCTTCTACAACACCGCCGACCACGACGATAACTTCAAGACCATCGCCGGCACGTCGAAGGGCCTCAATCCGGGCACTCCGTCGTTGCAGAAATCCGGCACGTCGGGCGTCGTCCTCACCGGCACGCAGACCCTGTGGCGGGCCGATGGCGGGCGTGACGCGAGCAACCCGCATCCCACCGCGATCTCGGCCTATACCGGCACCGGCTACGCCTTCGATCCGACGATCCCGATCCGCTTCAACTCCTTCGCCGGCCTGCTGCTGTCGGCGCCCGACCAGGGCCGTCCCAACGACACCTACGGCATCAAGGCCAACTGGCAGCGGCTGAACCAGAACTATGCCGACTTCCTGTCGGATGCGAACTTCATCTCGGGCGGCACCGGCGAGCCCTATTCGCGTGACAAGTTCGTGTTCGAGGTCAACGCCCATTTCGATCTCGGCGCGGGCGTCGTCCTCGAGCCGGTGGTCCAGTACGTCGTCAACCCGAATTCCTTCTACAACCCCTATACGGCCCGCCGCGCCAAGGACGGGTTCTACGGCGGCTTCACCCTCGTCGTTCCCCTCGGCACGCTGCTGGGCCTGGCGCCGGGCTGATTCATCCGTCCGAGACGCGGCACCGCGTCTCGCGACCGACGACAGGGCTACGGATCCGCCGCCGGTCTCGCAGATCGGCGGCGGATCCGTTCTCGTTTTGGGGCGGCTGCGCGCCGGAAGAAGGCAGGCGGGTCCGGGGCGGGTTGAACCACCGATCCCGTCGCGGCAGAAGGTCGGCATTGCGCGCATCGCGTCGTTCGGACGTCAGGTCCCGTCATGCTCGAAACGAACACGTCCCGGCCCGCGCCCGGCGCCGCAAACAGGACGGAACTGGTCTACGAGGTTCTCAAGGCCGACCTCGTCGAGGCGGGTCGCACGACGTTCCGGGCCCAGATGAGACGACCGCGCCTGCGCCTGTTCCTGATCGGCTGCGCGGCCATGATGGTGGTCTTCGGTTTCGCCCAGAACGACGTCGTCGGCTTCGTCAGCTGGGTCATCATCGTCTGCCTCGTCGCGCTCCTCCTGCCGCACGCGATCACCAGGGTACTGATCCCCTGGCAGGCCGGCATGACGGTGAGGCGGGACGAGCGGTTCCGGCATCCCTGGCGCGCGATCATCGCGCCGGAGGCCTTCACCATCGCCACCTCGCAGGGGGAGACGCGCTATCTCTGGAGCGCGTTCACCTCCCGCCTGTCCTCCCCGGACATGACGCTTCTCATGCTGGGAACGCGGGTGTTCGTGCCGATCCCCGGCCGGGTCCTCTCCCCCGACGATCTGGCGGCGATCGACGCCCATATGGCGGCATCGCGGCCGGCCCCCGCCGCCGCGTCGCCGGCCTGATCCGGGGGAGCCCGACCGCGGTCCGCGCCGTCGCCGAGACGGCCGGGATCGCACCGGGGATCCTGCGCAAAACAGCGTATGGCGTATCGGCCCCGCCCCCGGCATCGAGGGGGGAACATCCCCAAGGAACCCGCCATGCCCGCCGTCGACGCCCTCTACCGCTATCCGATCAAGGGTCTGTCGGCCGAGGCCCTGACACGCCTGAGCGTCACCCCGCAGGACGGGCTCGCCCATGACCGGGAATACGCCCTGGCGCTGGGGACCACCCGGTTCGATCCGGAGAAGCCGGAGCCCCTGGACAAGGGCTTCTTCCTGATGCTGCGCAACAACACGGCGCTGGCGGCCCTTTCGACGCGGCTCGACCCCGAAAGCCATCGCCTGACGATCCGGCGCGGCGGGGAGGAGGTGTTCGCCGCCGACCTGTCCACGGAGGCCGGGCGTGCCGGGACGGAGGCGTTCTTCGCCGATTACCTCGGCGAGGAGACCCGCGGGCGACCCCGCCTCGTGCGGAGTGAGAACCACAAGTTCACCGATGCCAGCGTGCTCTCACCGGTGATGATGCGCGCGATCTCGGTGGTGAACCTCGCCTCGGTGCGGGCGCTGTCCGAGGCGACGGGGCGGGAGCTCGATCCCCTGCGCTTCCGCGCCAACATCCATCTCGACGGGCTGGAGCCGTGGCAGGAGCTCGATTGGGTGGGGCGCGCGCTCGGCATCGGCCCGGTGCGCCTGCGCGGCCTCGCCCGCACGCCGCGCTGCGGCGCCGTCAACGTCAACCCGAAGACCGCCGAGCGCGACGCGAACCTGCCGAAAGCCATCATGAAGCATTTCGGGCATGTGGACCTCGGGATCTATCTCGAGGTCGTCGAGGGCGGGACGATCGCCACGGCGGATGGTGTCACCCTCGACTGAGGGAGGTCCAATCTCTCTTGTGGGCTTCTCGATTCAGAAATCTGGTCGAGAGCCGTTGCCTCTGTTCAAGAGGGTTCGTCATGAGGCGTCACGGGCTCCCTCTCCTTCCAGGAGAGGGGACCCGTGTTGCCCGCGAGAGGTGCGACTATCGTAGCCCACAAGGGGAAGGAGGGCCTCTGGTCAGGCGCGCTCCGTCCTCAGCTTGGCCTCACCAGGCTCGGCGCCTTGCGGTAGCCGGTGGCCGCCTCGTAGGCATAGGCGAAGCCGAGGAGGTCGGCCTCGCTCCACATCCGGCCCACGAAGATCAGGTTGAACGGCGAGCCGCTGGCATAGGCCCCGGCCGGCAGCGTGACGCCGGGCAGGCCGGCGATGTTGATCTCGCAGACCGTGGTCTCGTTGATGGCGAGGCCGCCATGCAGGGGCGGCAGTTCATCGCGCATCTGCGGGAAGACGAGCCCGTCGAGCCCGTTCTCGTCCATCACTTGGTTGAAGATGTCGAGATAAGCCTCTCTGAGGGCGAGGAAGTCCGACAGGTCGGGCGGCCGCGTCGGGTCGGCCAGGATCGCCTCGAAGACCGGATATTGGTGCAGGTAGCGCAGCACGCCCTTGGGGCCGAACGCATCCTCCTCCGCCGTCGCCTCGGCGAAGGACGCGACGCTCCGCAGCGCGGCGCTCCCCCCGAGGCGCTGCAGGTAGAGATGCAGGTCGTAGGGCACGGATTCCATGCCGCGGGCATCGAAATAGTTCAGGCCCTCGGTGGGCTCGGCGAGGGCCGCGAAGCCCGTGCCGGCGAAGGGATCGGCGACCAGGGTCGCGCCGCAGGCGGTAATCTCGCTCTGCGCCCGCGCGTAGAGGTCCGTCGCCTCCGCCGAGAGCGGCAGGTCGCGCCAGCCGGGTCCGAACAGGCCGAGGCGCTTGCCCTGGAGCCCGTTCCTGTCGAGCTTCGAGGTGTAGCCGCCCTTGGGCCGCTTGCCGATGCCGGCCACGGTCTTGGGGTCGGCGGCGGTGTAGCCGGCCAGCACGTCGAGGGTCAGCGCCGCGTCGCGCACGCAGCGGGCGATGGGGCCGACCACGTCGCGGGTGCTGCCGGCCAGGGGCACCACCCCGGCATTGGGGACGAGGGCGAAGGTCGGCTTGATGCCGACCAGTCCCTGCGCCGAGGCCGGGTTCTGGATCGAGCCGCCGGTCTCCTCGGCGAGGCCGAGCACCGCGAGGCTGGCGCCCACCGCCGTGGCCGTGCCGGCGCTGCTGCCGCCGGGCAGGCAATCGGGCGCCGCCGAATTCAGGGTCGGTCCGGCCCAGCTGTCGTTGGCGTGGCTGCCGGTGGCGCTGAGGACGGGGACGTTGGTCTTGCCGAGCATGACGCAGCCGGCCGCCCGCATCCGCGCCACGACGGGCGAGTCGGTCTCGGGGATCAGGTCGACGCCGCCGGCCTTGGCGCTGAGGAAGCGCCAGCCCGCCGTGGTCGGCAGCCCGGCCATGTCCATCGGGTCCTTGATCACCACCGGCACGCCGGCCAGCGGTCCCAGCGCCTCGCCGGCGGCGCGGCGCGCGTCGATGGCGCGGGCGTCGTCCAGCGCCTGCGGGTTCATGACGATGATGGCGTTGTAATGCGGGTTGTAGGCGGCGATCCGGTCGAGGAAGGCCAGCGTCAACGCCTCCGAGGTGACGCCGCTGGCGAAAGCGTCGGCCACGTCGGCCAGGGTCATCTCGACGATGTCGAGGTCGGGGCTTGGTGTCGGGGCGGCGGCCATCGCGCAATGTCTCCTTGGTTGGAATGGATGGAAGGACTGTACGGGATGAGGCCGGCGGCCTCACTCCATGCCGACGAATTCCTCGATCATCGCCCGGTCGCGGGCGATCTCGGGCGGGATCTCACGGGTGACGACGCCCTTCTGCAGGATCAGCACCCGCTCGGAGAGGCCGGCGATGAAGGTGAGGTTCTGCTCGACGAGCAGGATCGTCAGGCCGCGCGCCCGGCCGATCGCCTGCAGCGTCTCGATGATCTCCTCGATGATCGAGGGCTGGATGCCCTCCGTCGGCTCGTCGAGGAGGAGGATGCGGGGATTGCCGCACAGGCAGCGCGCCAGCGCCAGCAATTGCTGCTCGCCGCCCGAGAGTGCCCCGCCCGGCCGGTCGAGATAGGCCTTCAGCCGGGGGAAGACGCTGAGGCTATCCGCGATGGTCTCGTCCTCGTCCCTGTCGGAGAGAAGACAGCCCATGCGCAGGTTCTCGCGCACGCTCAAGGTCGCGAAGATCTCCCGCCCTTGCGGCACGAAACCCATGCCGAGCCGCGCCCGCGCCGTGGGCGAGCGCCGGGCAATGTCCTCGTCCCCAAGGCGGATGCGGCCGGCGGTGACGGGGAGGTAGCCCATCAGGGTGCGCAGCAGGGTCGTCTTGCCCATGCCGTTATGGCCGAGGATGCCCACGAATTCGCCCTCCCCCACGGTCAGCGATACGCCGCCGAGGATCGGGATGCGGCCGTAGCCGGAATGCAGGCCCTCGACGGACAGGAGGGCGGGCCGTGCCGCCATGGCGTTGGCGTCCGGGCTGGAGGAGAGCGGCAGCGTTTCGATCGCGTTCATGGCGCGGCTCATGCGGCCTGCTTGCCGAGATAGACGTCGCGGACGCGCTGGTCGGCGAGCACCCGTTCCACGCTGTCTTCCATCAGGATGCGGCCCTGGTTGAAGACGGTGACGGTCCTGGCGATCATCCGGATGAAGGGCATGTCGTGCTCCACCACGATGAGGGCATGGGTGCGGTTGATCTCGCGGATGAGCTCGGCGGTGCGGTGGACCTCGTCATGGGTCATGCCGGCGGCGGGCTCGTCGAGGAGGATCAGCTCCGGTTCCTGGGCCAGCACGGTGGCGATCTCGACCCATTGGCGCTGGCCGTGGGCGAGCTGGCCGACATTGCGTTCGGCGATGGCCGTGAGCTGGAGCCGGGTCAGGGTCTCGTCGACGATGGACCGCGTCCGGGCGATGGACTTGCGCCGCCCGGCCGCCACGAACACGTTCTCGCGCACCGACAGGCCGTTGAAGACGTTGGGCACCTGGGTCTTGATGCCGACCCCGAGCCTCGCGATCCGGTGCGGCTCGGCCCCGGTGATGTCCGTGTCGCGGAAGCGGATGCGGCCCTCGGTGGGCGTCAACTGCCCGGTGAGCATCTTGAAGAAGGTGCTCTTGCCCGCGCCGTTGGGGCCGATGAGGCAGCGCAGCTCCACCTCGCCGAGGGTGAAGTCGACATTGCCCACCGCCGTCACCCCGCCGAAGCGCATGGTGACGCCCTTGGCCTCGACGAGCGGGCGAAGCGGCGGGCGGACCGGGGAAGCCGGCGCCGCCGCTGTCGTGGTGATGCTCATGGCCGGACCTCCCCTGCCAGCGCCTCGCGGGCGGGATCGGCGGGTTTGCCCGCCTTCGCCTCGACGATTTTGGCCTTGAAGAGCTTGGCGGGGAGTTCGGGAAGGCGCATCAGCAGGGTCCTCACCACCGGCAAAAGCCCCTGCGGGATCAGCAGGACGAACGCCACGAGGACGATGCCGAGGCCGAGATTGGAATCGACGACGTTCTGCGAGCCGGCCTCGATGATGAGCCACTGGATCAGCACCGCGCCGAGCATCGGGCCGACGAGGGTGCCGAGGCCGCCCACCAGCACGAAGATGATCACCTGCGCCGACATCGACAGGCCGAACACGGTGGGGCTGATGAAGCCGCCCCAATTGGCGTAGAGGCAGCCCGCGAGCCCGGCGACGGCGCCCGAGATCATGAAGGCGAGGAGCTTGTACAGGCGCGGATCGTAGCCGATGAGTTGCGCCCTGGTCTCGTTCTCGCGGATCGCCACCACGACGCGGCCGAAGCGGCTGGCCAGCACCCAGCGCAACAACGCGTAGACCAGGATCAGGGCGCCCATGGCGGCGTACCAGACGCCGTCATTGTCGAGCGGGTTGCCCGCGTCGCCGAGCTTGTTCAGCGCCGGGATCGCCGGGATGCCGTTGAACCCGCCGAGTTCCGCCTCGCCGATCCGGTACTGGCTGCCGGAGGTGGTGTTCACGAGCTGGAACAGGATCACCGAGACGGTGAGCGTGATGACGCCGATATAGGCGTCCGAGATCCGGCCGTAGAACATGAAGTAGCCGAGCAGCCCCGCGAACAGGGTCGGCACCAGGATGGCGATGAGGATCGGCAGCGTGCTGTCGCCCATGTTGATGACGGAGACGGCGTAGGCGTAGCCCCCGAGCCCGAGGAAGGCGGCCTGCCCGAAGGACATCACCCCGCCATAGCCCCAGATGAAGCCCTGGCTCAGGGCGAACATGGCGAGTGCTGCAAAGCCCGTGGCCTGGACGAGGCCGAACGTGTCGAGGGCGTGCGGCGCCCCGAACAGGATGCCGAGCATGACGCCGAGGGTGACGAGGAACCCCATGGCGGAGCGGCGGGCGACGGGATTCATAGGCTGCGCCTCAGGTAGCGGCCGGTGATGCCCTGCGGCAGCACGCGGATCAGCAGGATCGCGGCGACGAGGAGGGCGACGTCGCCGATGACGGGCGTGGTCCTGAACGAGACCAGTTCGTTGATGACGCCGAACACCGACGAGGCGAGGCCCGTGCCCGTGACGATGGCCGGCCCGCCGCCGAGCACGGTGATGAAGGCGCGGGAAATGTAGGCCGCCCCCATGGACGGGGAGACGCCGGAGATCGGCGCGAGCACGCCGCCGGCCAGCCCCGCGAGGGCCGCGCCGAGGCCGAACGTCGCCATGTAGATGCGGTCGGGCGACACGCCCATGGCTGCGGCCATGCGCGGGTTCTGCATGGTGGCGCGCAGGATCAGCCCGAACTTCGTCATGCGCAGCAGGAGGAACATGCCCGTCAGCACGGCGAGCGCCGTGGCGACGATGACGAGGCTGTAGAGGCTGGCGCCGTAGCGGCCGATCTCGAAGCTCCCGACCGGCGTCGAGACGCCCCGCACGACGTTGCCGTAGAGCGTGGTGATGAGGCCGATCAGCCCGAGGCTGATGCCCCAGGTCGCCAGCATCGTGTCCATCATCCGCCCGTAGAGGAAGCGGATGACGGTGCGTTCGAGGATCAGCCCCACCGCCCCCACCACCAGGGGCGGCAGGACCAGCATGGCGATCCAGATGTTCACCCCGGCACCGTTCGCCATCACGGCGGTGTAGGCGCCGAGCATCATGAACTCGCCATGCGCCAGGTTGATGATGCGCATCATGCCGTAGATCACCCCCAGACCGAGGGTGATCAGGACCAGGGTGGCGATGCCGGTGAGGACGTTGAAGGTCAGGAGCCCCGCGAGATCCATGAAGAGGCGCCTCAGCCCTTCAGGTCGGGCGTGAACTGCTTGTTCATGCGCGGGTTCTTCACGAGGTCGCAGGCGCCGCCGGTATCGGCCGGGAACGAATCCGGGAAGGTCGCCAGCTGCTCCCATTTCCGGTCCTTGGGCCGGGCGAGATAGGTGTTGCGGATGGTGTGGTGGGTGCCCGGATCCATCGTCACCTTGCCCGTGGGCGAGTCGATGCTGATGCCGCTCTCCAGCGCCGCCACGACGGCGTCGCGCTCGATCGAGCCGGCCTTCTTCACCCCCTCCGCCCAGAACATGATGCCTTCGTAGGTGGCGGTGTCGAGCTCGCTCAGATCGGTGACGTCGGCGCCGAACTTGGCCTGCATGCCGGCGACGAAGGCCTTGCTCGCGGGCGTGTCGAGGTCGTTGTACCAGCCGTAGCAGGTGAGGATGCCGTTGGTGGTGGAGGTGTCCATGGTGGTCAACTCGTCGCCGAGGCCGAACACGCTGGCGCCCATGGGGATCTTGCCCTTCATGCCGGCGGCGTCCCACTGGCGGTAGAAGCCCGAATGGTTGGCGCCGACGAGGGCGGAGAGGACGATCTCCGGCTGGGCCTGCTGGATGCGGCTGATGGCGGAGGAGAAGTTCGTGACGTCGAGGGGGAAGAAGTCGGTGCCGGCCACGGAGCCGCCGCCATCCTTCATGAACTTCGTCATCCAGCTCGCGGTGATGTGGCCGTAATTGTAGTCCGCGGCGACGATGTAGGCCTTCTTGCCCCAGTTCTTGAGGGCGTAATCGACGATGTGGTTGACGGTCTGGGCCGGGGTCGAGCCGGTGCAGAAGACGTTGCGGTCGCAGACGCCGCCCTCGTACTGGGTGTTGTAGAAATAGAGGGTCTTGGAGCGGCCGAAGATCGGCCGGATCGCCTCGCGCGAGGCCGAGGTGATGCCGCCCTGGATGACGTCGACCTTGTCCTTCAGGGCGAGGGTCTGGGCGTATTGCGTATAGAGTTGCATGTTGGACTGGGTGTCGTAGGCGATCAGCTTGATCGGCCGTCCGAGCAGGCCGCCGGCCTTGTTGAGCAGTTCCACCGTGTATTCGGTGGTCTCGATCATCCGCTTGCCTTCGAGCCCGAGCGCCCCGGTCCCGTCGAGGAGGCTGCCGAGCTTGATCGGCTCCGCCGCGAGGCCGTTGCGCGCGAAGAACGGTATCGCCACCGCGCCGCCCGCCCCTGCCAAACCGAGCTTGAGCGCATGGCGACGGTTCATCGTGCCCTTGGTCATCGATATCACTCCGCTTCGTGCCGTCTGCACGGACGATCGCCGCCGGCCGCGCCGGAGTGACGTAACAAGATCGATGCCAACAAATCTCACATTACGGGCAAGGTCGGGCGAGCGCGCCGGATGCCTCACCCATAGGCAGGGCGAGGACCGTTCCGCCTCGCCTCAAGGCACGAAAGCCACAGATCACGCACGTGCCGCATCGGCGCGGAGAGCGTCCCGCGTGGCCGGTCAGGCGGCGCGCACGGTGGCGAGGAACCGGGCCACCTCCGTGCCGAGATGGTCGGATTGCTGCGACAGCGCCGAGGCCGAGGCCAGGACCTGGCTCGCGGCGGCGCCGGTCTCCTCGGCCGCGTTCGCGACGCTGGCGACGTTGGCGGTGACCTGTCCCGTCCCCATGGCCGCCTGGGACACGTTGCGGACGATCTCCTGGGTGGCGGCGCCCTGTTGCTCCACGGCGGCGGCGATGGAGGTGGCCACGGTGCTGATCTCGCCGATCCGCGTGGTGATGGTTCCGATCGCCGAGACCGCCTGTCCCGTCGAGGCCTGGATGCGGCCGATCTGGTCGCCGATCTCCTGGGTCGCGCGGCTGGTCTGGCTGGCGAGCTGCTTCACCTCGGCGGCGACCACGGCGAAGCCCCTGCCCGATTCACCGGCCCGCGCCGCCTCGATGGTGGCGTTCAGCGCCAGCAGGTTGGTCTGCCCGGCGATCTCCGAAATGATCGACACCACGTCGCCGATCCGGCCCGCCGCCAGGCTGAGTTCCTCGACGAGGGAGGCGGTCCGTGCCGCCTCGTTCACCGCGAGGGTGGCGAGATTGGCCGATCCGTCGACCTGACGGCCGATTTCCTGGACCGAGGAGCCGAGCTGTTCGGCCGCCGCCGCCACGGTGTTGACGTTGGAGGCCGCCTCTTCCGCCGCCGCCGCCACAGTCAGGGATTGCGAGGCGGTGTGCGTGGCCGTCGCCGTCATCGCGCGCGCGGTCCCCTGGAGCTGGCTCGCCGCCGCCGCCACGGTGCCGACGATGCCGCCCACGGCCCGTTCGAAATCCCCCGCCAGCCTGTGCATGGCGGCCTGCCGCTGGGCTTCGGCGCCGGCGCGCGCGAGCACGGTCTCCTCCTCCAGGGCGCGCATCTCGATGAGGCGCGTCTTGAACACCTGCACCGCATCCGCGATCGTGCCGATCTCGGTCCCCTCCCCCTGGCGCGGGATCGCCACGGACAGGTCGCCCGAGGCCAGCGCCTGCATCGGCTCGACGACCGAGGCGATGCCCCCGGTGACGCCGCGGATGATCCAGAACGCGAGCAAGGCCGACAGGACGAGGCCGCCGAGGCCCGCGCCGAGGACGAGGGTCTCGGTGCGGTCGAAGGCCTGCCGGCTGGCGAGGCGGGACGTCTCCGCCACCTCGTTGTTGATGGCCACGAGCCGGTCCGCCAGGGAGGTGCACAGGCGCTGGAGTTCGGTGGACTTCCCCTGCAGCCGCTCGAGCCCATCCTCGTTCATCCCGCTGCGCGAGAGATCGAGGATCGCCTTGTTCTCCTTCTGGTAATCGAGCCAGGTCGTGGTGAGCGTGTCGTAGACGGCCCTCTCGCCGGGGGAGGTGGCCAGACTCGCATACTCGGCCAGGATGCGGGTGACCTTGCCCTGACGGTCGATGATCTCGGCATCGTAGCGCGTCTTCGAATCCGGATCGATCGCGCCGAGATGGCGATAGATGCTGATGGCGTAGCGCCCGATCCAGCCGGAGATCTCACCGGCCTTGGCGACGCTCGGCAGAGCGTCCGACTGCACGCTCACCAGATGTCCGTTGATCGTCCGGGTGGCGGTCAAGGCCACGGCCCCCATGACCACGAGGAGCAGCGTCGTGATCGAGAAGGCGCCGATGAGGCGCGCGCGCAGGGAAAGGCGGCTCAGCATGAAAAGCGTTCCGGTGACGGGAAGCCATCTCTGGATGGTATCCGACCGGAAGGTGCGCAAAATATCTAAATAATTCTTAAAGCGGAGCGGTGGCCCTGTTCGAGATTTGTCGCCAAAACCCAGGGCACATGATCGCGCGTTGTGCATTTTGACTATCATCGTGCAAGAATTGCCCGAATTTAGTCATGCGATCATGCATTTCTGACATGAGCGTTATGTTCGGGTAATGCGGTTACGGGCAAGATCGTCTTGCCGTTCGCTCACGCTTGCTGGGGCGGGAGGGAATCGCCGCCCTCCGTCGCCTCGGCCTTCGCCGCACGGTCCCGCTCGGCCCGCAACTCCTTCTCGGCCATGAGCCAGAACTCGATCTCGAACCCCATCGGCTGGTGATTGCGCTCCCAGAGTTCATAGGCGCGCCGGCGGATCTGATCGAATGTCGGCCCAGTGGCGCGGGCCGTCGCATCCCGCATCATCTGTGCCGTGCCTCGTGCTGATCCTGCCTCATCCGAACCCTGTTTCAGCATTCCCCGCCGGCCTCGTTTCGCGTCTGTCGCGTGTGATGTGGATGGGGCCATGGCATGGCCCCGGCGCCGGGACATTCACACATGGCAAGAGCGGGACCGATGTCGGGCCATTCCCCGCGACGGCTCCCCGATCGACAACGGTCCATCTCGAGCCAGGGCGCCTCGGCGCCGTTGTCGCACATGCAAGAGGCGGGCGCGCGCCCGCGGGAGGGAGATGGACCGTACGGGAGGGCTCTTTCCGCGCGTCCTCCACCCGGGCGGGTCGCAGGACGAGAACGGGCCGTCGGACGTGACATCCCCCGCCCCCTTCGGCGACAGCGAGTGTGCTCGGAAGCACGTGATGGCGTGTGCGAGGTGGATCGATGCGTCCCGCGCCGCGCGGTCGATGATATGGCCTCGTTCCACGCGGGAGCAGGATCGGCTCCGTGCCGATCGTCCACCGTCGCCGATACGAGAGCATGTTTCACCTGATCTTCGGTTTGCCCTGCCTGTACGTCATCACCAGGGTACTCTGGCCCCTGCCATGGCCGCTCGCCGTGAAGGCCGGCGTCGCCGTCCTGCTGCTCGTCGCGTCGCAGTACCATCTGTGGAGCCGCCTCTCGTCCGGCTCGGTCTTCGCGCCCGAGTTTCCCCGGCTGCTGATCGTGCTGTTCAACTGGGCCTTCGGGGCGATCGTCCTCCTGGCGGCGATGCAGCTGGCCCTCGACGTCGTGGAGCTGGCCTCCAAGGTCATGCCCGGCGGAGGCTGGGCGATCCCGGCCGGCTGGCGCTACACCGAGGCGGCGCTGGCCATGCTCCTGTCGGCGGTGGCGGTGCAGCAGGCGGTGCGGGTGCCGCCGCTCAAGGACGTCACCGTCGAGATCGAGAACCTCCCGGCCGGTTTCGACGGCTTCACCCTGCTCCAGCTGACGGACCTGCATCTCAGCCGCCTGTTCCCGGCGGCCTGGGCGCGGGAGGTGGTGACGCGATCCAACGCGCTCGGCGTCGATCTCATCGTCATCACCGGCGACCTGATCGACGGGGCCCTCGCATCGCGCCGCGCCGACGTCGAACCGTTGCGGGGTCTCCGTGCCCCGGACGGGGTCTGGGTGATCCCCGGCAACCACGAGTATTTCTTCGACTACGCGGGGTGGATGCGCCGCTATGCCGAGCTGGGCATGGGCGTGCTGGAGAACCGGCATACAATCCTGAGGCGCGGCGCCGATGCGTTGGTCCTCGCGGGCGTGACCGACCTGTCGGCGTCGCATTCGGGCCGGCCGGTGCACGACCTCGACGCCGCTTTGGCCGGTGCGCCGTCCGATGCCCCGATCGTCCTCCTCGACCATCAGCCGAAGGATGCGGCGCGGGCGGCCGCCAAGGGGGTGGCCCTCCAACTCTCCGGGCACACGCATGGCGGGATGATCCAGGGCCTCGACCGCCTGGTCGCGCGCGCCAATGCCGGCTTCGTCTCCGGCCCCTACGCGGTCGGCGCCATGACGCTCTACGTCAACAACGGCACGGGGCTATGGCCCGGCTTCGCCTTGCGGCTCGGGACATCGTCCGAGCTGACGCGCATCACGCTCCGGGGCAAACCGCGATCCTAGACCTGCGCGCGACCGCGTTGGGGTGGGTGCAGCTCTGGTGGTGAAAATCTGACGTTTGGTCCACGCTGCCGGGGCTGCTTTCGACCGAGGCTGTGTGAAAATGCGTCTCGGGCCGATACAAGTAGAACGATTTTCTGCAACAGTCCTCGAAAGTCGCTATTGCGGCCATTCGGCCTTATGTTTCTCTAGCTGCCATGAAACATTGCTCTCCTGCGTTGCGACGTGCTGACGTTTTTACACAGCCTGGACCCTTCACAGATCCTCGGAAGGTCCGCTTCGCGGCAGCTTAATTAAGGATGACCCACGTCCGGGGTGGGTGGAAAGCCGAAGGTCTGCTTCCAGGTTTTAGCCATCGGTAGGCAGACCTTCGACCGCAGAACCTCAGTCGGAAAGCTGAAGGTTTTTCATCGCGTCGTTGAGCCAAGCCCAGGCCTTTCGATCCGCGGCAATTGGTGTGTCGCCATGGAGGATGATGACAAGCTCCCGGTACCGCCCCAAGCGACCGGCGTTCCTGTCGTACTGAGTGAAATGCCATTCGCGGAATGCACAATCAGGCTTTCGTCCGAGAGCACGGGCAGATCCTTCCAGCCACTCACGGGCGACGGCCTGAGCCTGAACACTCTGCGGCGACAGCCCGTCAACGATCCCTTTAAGCGCTGCCGCGTACGCTTTGGTCGAGGCAACCTTGTACGCAGCAGCGTCGAGGTTATCGGTCCAGAAAGCCTTCGTGCCTTCATGGACCTCGTGCTCGAACGAGGGGTCGGACAATAAGCCCGCAAGCTCGTCCCAGGCAGACAGCTGTTCCACCGTGGGGGCATCGGGCAGCTCAGGCAAACTCATCTCTAAGACCTGACGCCGCCACTCGCTATCGAGAGTAGTGCCTGCGGCTATGCGGTCGATAAACCGTTCAATCCGTACCGTCATCTGCTGGTTGCTCAAGTTGCTCATGGTCCAAATCCTCCTCAGATCACTATCGGCAGGGTTTGGGACACGAAGCGTAGCACGAAGAACTGCGGCCATCCGCTGCATGGCTGCAATCTCCGCTTCGAGGACGTCAAGGCGGGTTTGCAGTACGTCCGACAAGGACAGACGGCGTGCCAAGAGACGCTCAATCGTGTCCAGGCTGACCCCAGCCTCGCGTAATGCGTGGATGAGATCGAGCTTGGCCACGTCCTCATCGGTGTAGAACCGATAGTTGGACGCAGAGCGCAATGCTGGCGGCAGCAGGCCCTTATCGGAGTAGAACCTGATACGTCTGACCGGTTGCCCAGTGAGACGCGCCAGATCGCCTATCGTGTACGTCTTCGCTCCCATGGCGACCCGAGTACGGCCTCCACCGAGTGGAGGGTCAACACCTGTTCGGAGAATCTGGTAAAAGCGGTTCGGCAGGGAGACGACCGCTTTCACAATTCGGTCGCCGCCGTCCAAGCGACCGTTGTTGCGCCGCGCTTTTTCTCCCCAAACCACCATCCACTTCGGCGAAGAGCGCTCTAGCCGATGAGGACGACGGCCTTGCGCTCGTAGGATCGCCCGTCGATCTCGCCGGCGATGAAATGCGCCACGTCGGCCCGGGAGATCAGGCCGTTCCGCCAGGACGCGGGCTCCGTCAGGATCCTGTAGCGTCCCGTGGCGGAGCCGGGCGTCAGCACGCCGGGCCGGACGAAGGTCCAGTCCAGGCCGCTTCGACGGATCCGCATCTCCTGGGCGTCCTTGTCGTCATAGGCCCGCCCGAACACGAGGCGGAAGGGGATGCGTTGCAGCAGGCCGATGGCGTCACGGCTGTCGCCGGTGCCGAAGCCCGTCACGGAGAGGATGCGCCGCACGCCGGCTGTCTCCATGGCCGGCACCAGCACGTTGGTGGCCGCCGAGAACAGGGTCACCGGCCCGAGCAGGTTCTTCGCCGGCACGCCCAGCGCCTGCACCACGACGTCGATGCCCTCCAGGGCGGATGCGATATCGGCGGCGTTCAAGGCGTCGCCGGGGAAGCGTTCCAGCCCCTGGCCCGACAGCGACATGGTCGCGGCGGACCGGGCGAAGGCCCGCACGCGATGGCCGGCCGCCAGGGCCGCCTTCACGGTTTCCAGGCCGATGCCCTGGCTGGCGCCGATGACGAGGACGTGGGCCATGTCCGGTTTCCTGGTGGGTGAGGTGAAGAGGGACGGATGATCGGTCAGGCGACCGGGACGTGCATCGCGAAGCCGAGACCGGCCTCGTCGATCCGGCGGGTGAAGCTTCCGCCGAGGCTGCGCTCGATGGTCTGTTTCAACAGGCGGGATCCGAAGCCGCCGCCATCGGACGCGACCGCCCCCGAGGACGCCGAGGTCTCGTTCCAATCGAGCGTCAGCGTGCCGTCCGCAACGCGGCCCGTCACCGTCAGCGTGCCGCCTCCCGACAGGGCGCCGTACTTGGCCGAGTTGGTGGCGAGCTCGTGCAGGATCATGGCGTAGTCGTTGACCTTGTCGGGAGGCGCCACGGCGGCCTCCTCGACGTCGATCGCGATGTTGCCGCCGTCGAGATAGGGGGACAGGATCCGCTCGGCCAGCGTCCGCAGCCTGACGTTGCCGTGGTCGCCGGCCTGTGCCCGCGTGGCGAGGGTGGTGGCTTCGTGCAGGACGCCGAAGCGTTGCGACAGGTCCTCGGCGAAGTGCGGAGTCGACGTGGCGCCCCGGGCGACGATGGCGGTCAGCGCCCGGGCGACGGAGAACATGTTCGAGACGCGATGGGCGAGCTCCGCCGTCAGGAGGTGCTCGGCTTCTTCGGCGCGTTTCTGCCGGGTGACGTCGAGAAAGATGGCCTGGACCCATTCGCCGACCTTACCGGCCTCCCCACCCACGCCGCGGGCGGAGACCCAGCGTGCGTGAGGGCCGTCGCCGATGCGGAAGTCGAAGCTGTAGGGGTGGGAATCCGTCTCGCTCGCCGCCCAGTCGCGCATCATCGCGCTGCGGTCCTCCGCGTTCACGCGCTCGAACAGGTCGTCGATGGGGACGACGGACTCGGAGGTTCCCCAGAACTCGCGGCAGAGCCCATCGAGCTGGGCCAGCCTACGCGTCGGTGACCAGGCCCATAGGGCGACACCGCCACGATGGATGGTGTCGGTGAAGCTCGCCAGCGTCCACTCGTAGCCAGTCGACGTCACATCCTCGGCCATGCAATTCCTGATCGATCCCTGAACACGGGCGATGCCGATCGCATCGCCGGGGGGACAAGCCGCACGGCCGTAATTTGCTCCCTCACGCCATCGTCATCATACAACCGCGGCGATCGTTTCTCCTTGCGAAACCGCAAGCGGTCGGACCGCCCCCATCCTCCCTGGCGTTCGAGGCTTCAGGTCGGGCCGATTCCCGGTTCGACGAGGAGGGGCAGGTGGTCCGTGGACCGGCCCGACGACGACATGGTCGATCCGCAACAGCGGCCAGCCGCTCGGAAAGGTGGCGGAGCGGACCTTTGCCCGGCGATCCGCCTCGCAGGCGGCGACGACGGATGCCGTGGGACAGGACACGGACGCCGATCGAACGGGAGGGCACGGACCGTGACCGGCGCGCGCGCGCCCCCGCGAAAGAGGATGCCGCTGCGGCGCTCAATCGTCGTCGTCGTCGACGGGGGATCCGGAGGGGATCGGGCTGCCGTTCTCGACCCCGTTCTCGAACATGCCGGGCGGACCGTCGAAGCCGACGACGCCGTCCGGATTGTCCGGCGACACGTTGGGGTCCACCGGCGGCGGCATGGTCCGGTCGAGGCGGCGCTCGATGCGTTCCTCGCGGCGCAGATCCTGGGTGATCGGCACGTCGCGGGGGCTCTGGGCCAGGGCCTCGGCGGCCGGGGACGCCGCGAAGAGCCCCAGCAGGATAGCGGATCCGAACTTCATCTCATGCCTCCAGGCGCCGTGTCGGCTCCGTCGCCGGAGGTTATCGAGCCGCGGGCAATAAAGACCAGTCAATTTCCATGCTGAAGAACGATTAACACAGGCTCGCGAGGACCGTAATTTGCGCCGATGCGGGCGAGCGCTTCTCGAATTCTGCGCGCATGCATGGTCGTCCGCGTATCGGGCGGGACAGCGCGGGTGAGGCCGCGCCCGCCTCCGGTCGACCGGCGGATGTGGGGCCGCCGCCGCGCCGGCCCGCCCATTGCTAAGCTCCATCCATCGGCGTCGGGTCGGGTCGCTGGACCACGCTTCCCGTCGATGACCGAAGGCCCGCCGTGTCCCGATCGTTATCCTCGTTCGCAGATGACACCCGAGACATCAGGACGAAACAGACACCTGGGACGTTGTCCTTTTCGGAAAGGGAGACCTGAATGGACGCGAGCCTCATTGCCATGAACGACGAAGCCAACCGGATCGGCTCCGAGCGACTTCTGACGCAGCTGCGCGAGGAGGGGCTCGTCTATCGTCTCTGGGTGACGGGCACGGCGAAGGGAAGCCGCCTGCACATGCAGGTGAACGGGCTCGACGACGAACTCGAAGGCCGCCTCGTCCGCGTCCTCAGGGGCCGGGGCATGCAGCTCGATATCCAGCCGCTGACGTCGTAGGCGGCGCGGCCCTATCCGCTTCGGGCTTTCTGCTCGGCACCACCTGCATGGCTCGGCGTTCTTCGCCTATGCTGTCCGCCGAGGTGCCCTGCGTGTCGTTGGCGTGTGAGTTTGAGAAGGCGAACGATTTCTTGAGCGCTACGGAAATCGCTACCGCATACTTGGAGGGCCGTATCAGGCCGCTGAGCGCGGCTATTGCGATCTTGCGATATGTCGATGCTTGGCAACCTGTTTGGCTAGCCACGAACGGTGCCACAGGCCCGCTCTCTGCCATCTACGCCGCGTCCGACGAGGCAGATCGAATCGGCTTCCTGGGAGATTACGAGGAGAGATGGCACCCGGACGTCCGGTCTCAGAAGCGAGCGCAACTGGCTGAGGCAGAGGATCGCCTTGCAAAGCCGATGATGGCCGCCTGCCAAGCGATTCTGAGCTACGAGGGCACTCAGCATCACATGCAGCGTTCAAACTGACCCACTACCGGACCGTCGATGAGGCGGCGCGGGGCCGTTCCAGGGAGGCGGAGACCGCCCATAGGGCCAACCCGCCCAGCGCCAGGGCGACGCCGACCCACCCCGTGGAGGGCAGGCCGAACCCGGCGGTGAGGGCGAGGCCGGCGAGCCACGGACCCAGCGCGTTGGCGAAGTTGAAGGCCGAGTGGTTGAGCGCGGCAGCCAAGGTCTGTGCGTCCTCGGCCACGTCCATCAGGCGCGTCTGCAGGATGGTGGCGAGGCCGCCGCCGCAACCGATGAGGAACACCACCGGCGCCAGGGTCCAGACGCTCTCCACCGCGAACGGGTAGAGGGCGAGAGCCGCCGCCGCCCAGACCAGGGTCAGCCCGGCCGCCGGCATCAGGGCGCGGTCGGCGGCCCAGGCGCAAACGAGGTTGCCTGCCGTGAGGCCGAGGCCGAACACGGCGAGCACCAGCGGGATCGCCACCGGCGCGGCATGGGTGACCTCGATGAGCGTCGAGGCGAGATAGGTATAGACCGAGAACAGGCCGCCGAAGCCGATGGCGCCGATGGCCAGGGTGAGCCAGACCTGCCCGCGCCGCAGCGCCCCGAGTTCGCGGAGCGCACTGGCGCCCGACGCCGGACGGCCGAGGGGCGCCAAGACCCGCACCGCCACCGCCGTCAGCATCGCCAGGACGGCGACGAGCCCGAAGCTCCAGCGCCAGCCCACGAGCTGGCCGATCCCGTTGGCGAGGGGCACCCCGGCCACCGTGGCGAGGGTGAGACCCAGGATCACCCGCGAGACCGCCTGGGTCCGCCGCTCCCGTGGGACGAGGGAGGCGGCGACGAGAGCGGCCACGCCGAAATAGGCCCCGTGCGGCAGGCCCGCCAGGAACCTGAACAGCAGCATCCCGTGATAGTTCGGGGCCAGGGCCGACAGGACGTTGCCCAGCGCGAACAGAACCATCAGCCCGACGAGGAGCGTCCGTCGGGCCATGGTGGCCGCCAGCACGGCGATGACCGGCGCGCCGACGACCACGCCGAGGGCGTAGGCGCTGATGACATGGCCGGCGGTCGGCGCGTCGATGCCGAGATCGGGCGCGAAGGCCGGAAGCAGGCTCATCGTGGCGAATTCGGTGGTACCGATGGCAAAGCCGCCCATGGCCAGGGCGGTGAGGACGAGGCCGGGATGCCGGCTGGGCGCCGCATCCGGCAGGCTGAGAGCGCCGGAACGGGTATCGAGGGTGGTGCCGGTCATCGGGCCGCTTTCAAGTCTCGTTCGCGGTCGCCACGCAGGGAACAGGCCGCGTGAAGCAGGGCGAGATGGCTCAGGCCCTGCGGTGTGTTGCCGAGATGGTCGCCGGTGTCGGGATCGACCATCTCGCTCATCACGCCGACGCCCCGGGTGACGGCGCTCAGCGTGCCGGTGAAGACCGCCTCGGCCTCGTCCTGCCTTCCGAGCTCGGCCAGGGCCTCCACCAGCCAGAACGAGCAGGCGACGAAGGCGCCCTCCTCCCTCTCCGCTCCCGAATAGCGATAGAGAAGCGGGCCGCGCCCGAGTTCCTCGCGGATCGCGTCGAGGGTGGAGGACAGGCGGTCGCGCCCGTCGAAGCCGAACCGGACCGCCAGGGTCAGGGAGGCGTCGAGGCGGTCGGTGCCGGGATAGAACGTATAGGCTCGGCGCGTCTGCGACCAGCAATGCTCCTCGATCCAGGCCTGGATCCGATCCCGCTCCCGCGACCAGCGCGGCACGCAGGTCGCCGAGATATGGCCGGCCTCCGCCAGTTCGACGGCGCGGGCCAGCGCCTGCCAGGCGCTGATCTTCGACATCGTGTAATGCTGCGGGACTTCCAGTTCCCAGATCCCGGCATCCTTCTGGCGCCAGCGGTCGGCGCATTCGTCGGCGAGGTCCGCCAGGACCGTCGCGCTCTTCTGGTCGAGGATGTTGCCGTCGGCGACGAACAGGGTCGCGGTCTCGAAGATGTCGCCGTAGATCCCGTGCTGGTGCTGGCGGGCCGCCGCGTTGCCGACCCGGACCGGGCGCGACCCGCGATAGCCGGCCAAGTCGAGAGAGGTCTCCTCCGGCACCTTTCCCCCGCGCAGGGTGTAGAAGACCTGCGCCCCATGCGCGCCGAGATGCTTCATCAGCCAGGAGAAGGCGGCCTTCGCCTCCGGCATCGCGCCGACGCGCAGGAAGGCGTTGACGGTGTAGCCGGCGTCGCGGATCCAGGCGTAGCGGTAATCGTAGTTCTTCGGCCCGCCGATCCGTTCGGGCAGGGAGGTGGTGGCGGCCGCGGCGATGGCCCCGGTCGGCGAGTAGAGCAGCAGCTTCAGGGCGAGGCCGCTGCGCCGCACCTCGGAACGGTGCGGGCCGTCGTAATGCAGGCCCTCCGCCCAGTGTCGCCAGGCGTCGTCGCTGACATCGATGCGCTCGTCGATCTCCGCGATGGTGGGGATGCCGAGGGGCTCGTCCTCACCGGCCAGAAGCGCCACCAGCGCGCGCTCCCCCTCCCCCAGCGTCACCGTCGCCGCGATGGTGCGGTCCTCTTCCTCGAGGATGCGGATGTTGTCGCTGAAGCGGATCACCCCGAGCACCGGTCCCACATGGAAGACGCAGCCGTTGGGGTTCGGCTGGAGCCAGGGCGAAAGCGAGTCGCCGCGCGTGCCGAAGACGGCGCGGATCCGGAACGTCACCGTGCCCGAGACTCCCTCCAGCCGGCGCGCGAGTTCGCACCAGGGCAGGCGGCCGGCGCGGCTGCTGTTGAGGGATTCGGTGATCCGGGCCGTGCCGGTCGCCGTGGTGACGATCGTCTCCAGCACGTTGCTGTCGGTGCGGTAGCGCCGCTCCATCGTGAACGCCCCCTCGGGGCGAACCTGGAAATAGCCGCCGCTGTCCGGCTCCAGGAGCCGGTCGAACAGGGGCGGCGAATCCATCTCGGGGACGCACCACCATGCCACCGCGCCGTCCGGCCCGACGAGGACGACGGAGCGGCCGTCGCCCAGGGCGGCATAGTCCTGGATCGGGTGTTCCGTGCCGTCCGGGTCGACGCGCCGGGCATCGACGGTGAGGTCGGTGCCCGCCTGGGCTCGGTCATTCATCGCGAGAACTTGTGGAGCGAGGGACGGGAACGGTCTCGAAACGGCCGGGCTAGTTCAGCGGAACCTTGTCCTTGCCCTTGCCGGGATTCGACGTGTTGACGAGCTCCGGCGCCTTCTGTGCCGGGAGCGTCTGCTCCTGGGCCTTCGTGTCGATGCGCTTGGTGCGGGTGAAGGGTTCGAGCGTCTGGGACGTCCCGGTCTGCAGGGCGCGGACGATGCCTTCGATCACACGAAGATCGGCCAAGCCTTCCTCGCCATCGGGCTCGGGCTCGCGGTCATGAAGGATGCAATCCGAAAAGTATTTCAGCTCGCCGCCGAAATGGTCGGTGTTCTTGAAGCTGGCGTGGCTCTTGTCCTCGCCGATGGTGACCGTGTGCTCCAGAGGCTTGCCGTACATGTAGGCCGGGTTGACCTCGACGCTGCCTTTGGTGCCGACGACCGAATAGCTGTCGAGGGTATTGCCGTAATAGGACAGCACGAACTGCGCGATGCGGTTCTGCGGGAACCGGAGGGTCACCGCGACGGTATCGTCGAAATCGCCGAGACCGGCTTCGGGGTGGCGGATGCCCACGGCCGAGACCACCTCCGTCGGCTCGTCGCCGAAGATGGTGCGGGCGGCGTTGATCGGATACGGACCCATGTCGAAGATCGGGCCCGCTTCGATGCCGCTGGTCGCGCGGTGGTTCTCGGGCGAGACCATCTGGGTGAAGGTCGAGGAGAAGGTGAGGAGGTCACCGAGCCGGCCGGACCGGATCAGGTCGATGGTCGCCAGGGTGCAGGGCTCGAAATGCAGCCGGTAGGCCACCATGAGCTTGGCGCCGGAGGCTGTCTGGGCCGAGATGATCTCCTTCGACTTCTCCGCCGAGATTTCCAGCGGCTTCTCCACGAGGACATGGATGCCGGCCTTCAGGGCGGGAACCGCGAACTCCGCATGGCGCCAGTTCGGCGTGGCGAGATAGATCGCATCGATCGTGCCCGAGGCCAGCAGCGCGTCGAACTCCTCGTAGCCGTAGGTATCGGTGACGCCGTATTGCGCGCCGACGCCGCGCGCCTTCTCCGGGTCGCCGGTGACGAAGGCGACGATCTCCGAATTGCCGGTGTGCTTCACGCCGGGCAGCATGGCTTCCTGCGTGATGTCGCCGAGGGCGACGAAGGCGTAGCGGACCTTTTTCGAAGAGGTCAGGCCGAGGGCGGAGGCGATGCTCATGGGGATGTCCGTATCGGGCGGGCGTCGTTCGGTGCCGGCCTGGAATGCGCGGGAACCGGGCGAGGCGGCGATGACGGGCCGTGCGGTGACGACAGACGTGCCCCATCGCCCCGGTGACCACGCGCCGGCTTTCATGAGGAGGGAACGTTGCACTGCAACAGAGGTTGCCGCGTCGCCCGGTCGCGCCCGCCCGGCGGGCCGCGTCAGCGCGAGACGGCGAGCCGCAGGATGCGCGACAGGTCGGCCACCGAATAGGGTTTGCGCAGGAGCTCGAACCCATGGCTGCCCTCCTCGGCGAGGACGTGGCTGTAGCCCGAGGTGAGCACGATCGGCAGGTCCGGCCATGTGCGACGGATCGCGTGGCCGAGATCGATGCCGTTCATGCCCGGCATGACCACGTCGGAGAAGACCACCTCGAAACCGGCGGAGTCGCGCGCCAGGGCGTCGAGGGCCTGCTGCGCATCCGTCACCCAATGCGTGACGTAGCCGAGTTCCTGCAGGGCCTGGGTCGCGAAGGCGCCGACCTCCGCGTTGTCCTCCACCACGAGCACGCGGGTGCCGTGCCGCTCGGCCAGGGGCGGGGGCTCGCGCACCGGCTCGGCGGCCACGGCCTCCCCCGCCGCGCGCGGAAGATAGAGGGTGAAGGTCGTGCCCTGGCCGAGGCGGCTTTCCACCACGACCTCGCCGCCCGATTGCTTGGCGAAACCGAAGACCTGGGACAGGCCGAGGCCGGTGCCCTGCCCGACGCCCTTGGTGGTGAAGAACGGCTCGAAGATCCGGTCGAGGACCTCCGGCGCGATGCCCGAGCCGGTATCGGCGACGGAGACGGCGACGAAATCCCCCCGGATGCGGGGATGCGCCCGGACGGCCGGGATGATCGACGCGCGGCGAACCCGGATGGTCAGCCGGCCTTCGCCGTCCATGGCGTCGCGGGCGTTGACGACCATGTTGACGAGGGCCGTGTCGAACTGGCTCGGATCGGCGTCGATGAGGCAGGCCAGCGGCTGTCCCGCATCGTCCCGGCCGGTCTCGATCTGGGTCACGACCTGGATGCGCGCGCCCGTGAGCGTGCCGACCATGTCGGCCACGGAGGCCACGCCCTTGGCGACGTCGAAGACCTCTGGCGTCAGGGATTGCCGACGGGCGAAGGCCAGGAGCTGGCCGGTGAGCTTGGCCGCGCGGGTCACCGTATCCGAGATGGCGTCGACATAGCGCCGCCGGCGCTCCTCCGGCAGGTCGGGACGGCGCAGGAGGTCGGTGGAGGACCGGATCACGGTCAGGAGGTTGTTGAAGTCGTGGGCGACACCGCCGGTGAGCTGGCCCACGGCTTCGAGCTTCTGCGATTGGCGGAGCTGCTCCTCCAGGGCCTTGCGCTCGGTCACGTCGCGGCCGGCGGCGTAGAAATGGTCGCCCTGGGGAATCGCGTTCCAGGAAATCCAGCGCTCGCTGCCATCGGCCGCCATCTGCCGGATGTCGAGGTTGTCCAGGATGGCGCCGCTCCGCAACCGGTCCATGGCCTGCTCGGCCGCCTTGCGGTCTTCGGGATGCACGAAAGCGTCGAACCGCGCGCCGACCAGGGCCTCGGCGGGCCAGCCCAGCATCTCGCTCCAGGCCGGATTGACCGACCGGTAGATACCGTCGAAGCCGCAGATCACGAGGAGGTCGCGGCTCGCGCGCCAGACGAGGTCCCGCTCCGTGGTGCGCTCGCGGGCCGTCGTCCTCAGCACGGTCTCGGCTTCGCGCCGGTCGGTGATGTCGTTGAACAGGATGGCGACGCGCCGCTGGACCGGCTCCCCGATGCGCAGGGCGTGCACGTCGAACCAGCGGCCCAGCGTCACCGCCCCGCTCTCGAACCGGACGGGTTCGCCGGACAGGGCGACCTCGCCATAGGTGTCGAGCCAGCGGGGTTCGATGCCGGGAATGACCTCGCTGACCCAGCGGCCCTCGACGTCGCCGAGGCCGGCCTGCCGTTCGAAGGCGGGATTGACCTCGATGAAGCGGTAGTCGATGGCGCGGCCCGTGGCGTCGAACCGCATCTCGACGATGCAGAACCCGGCATCGATGGCGTCGAACAGCGTCCGGTAGCGGGCCTCGCTCTCGGCGAGCTTGCCCTCCTCGGTGCGGAAGCGGGTGACGTCGAGCTGGCTGCCGAAGAAGTAGCGCAGGCGCCCGTCCCGGTCGAAGACGGGGCTGACATAGAGTTCGTTGCGGAACGGCGTCCCGTCGCGGTGATAGTTGATGATCTCGACCACCACGTCGCGCCGCGCCGCGATGGCGTCGCGCAGGCGCGCCACGTCGGCCGGGTCGGTTCCCGGCCCCTGCAGGAACCGGCAATTGTGCCCGACGAGTTCCTCCGCCGAGTAGCCGCACAGGTCCTGGAAGGCGCGGTTGGCGAAGACGATGGGATTGTCGGGCTGGTTCGGGTCGGTGATGATCTGCGGCATGCGGGTCTTCTCCGCCGCCGTGAACAGCAGTTCCGGCCCCGCCGCCGAGGTCTTCTGGCCGCTCTCCGGGGAATGGATGCCGGACGCGATCTCCGCCTTCAGCCGCGCGATCTCGGCTTCGAGATCGGCTTCGCGCCGCCGCAACCGGTCGATGTCGTCCTCCATACCGCCCGTTCCCATCCGGCCGCCGCGTTCATCCGGGCTCGAGGGAGCCCAACGGTCGAGACTGCGGTCGGCTCCCTAACCCATCTGGGGGGCGGCCGTCGCGCATCCGAAGGGTCCCCGTTCCGCCCTCACGATCGGGCGTCGCTCGCGACGAAAGTGCTGCCTCAGCCGTCCCGGTGACGCCATCGCGCGGAACGACGCAGTGGACGTCCGGGGCGGGGCCGCGATCAGCCGATGACGTCGTCGTCCCATTCCACCCGCGGATAGGAGACCGGCGGCTCGCGCAGCACCCAGAGCCCCAGGCATCCCACGGCACAGACCGAAGCGCTGATGTAGAGGATGAAGTCGAGCACGGACGAGGCCCTCGCGGCAGGCTGATGATGGGCCATTCTCCCGTGGCACGGCTAAGAAAGCCTGAACGTCCGCGAGACGACGGCCCGTACCGTCCCCTCGTCATGTCGAAGCACCCACCAGGGCGCGTTCGCGTGGATGTGCGCCGGCGCAACCCGTCGGCCCGCCTCCCGGCGTAGAGCCTTCCTCTCTCCCCCGAGAAGGAAAAGGGCGATGTCCGCCAAATGGGTCCTCGCGTTGACGGTCCTGGTCTTCCTGACCACCGGCCGGGCGCCGGGAATGCGTGAGCTGCGAAATCCCGACGCTGAGTCCGGCCATTCCCGCATCGTCCACATGGTCAAGCGCGTGTCCGAGTGAGGATGCGCGGCCCGTCGTCCGCCACCCCATGCGCCGGCGCGGTGAGTGCTACGGGGCGGCGGACCGCCGGGTGGCGGCGAGGGCCGCCGCCTTGCCCCCGGCCGCGTAGAGGTCGAGCCGGGAATACAGGCCGAAGACCGAGCCGTCGTCGAGGAAGCCGCCGGCCGGGCCGAGGGTGTCGGTGAGGATGGCGTTGGCCTCGGCGAGCGTCACCGCCGGAAAGGCGGCGGTGAGGAGATGTCCGGCCTCCGGCGCGACCCGCGCGACATCCACCGCCTGGCCCGACCGGTCCCGATGCACCACCGGCAGGCCGTAGGTCTGGGTGGAGGCGTAGAAGGCCCCGTTGGCGGCGGCATCCTTGAACCGGCTCCGGTCGGCGGCGGCGCAGGCGGCCACCGTGTCGCCGCAGCCCTCGCGAAGGACGGCCTGGAGTTCCGCGCGGGCCGCCTTCAGGGCCTCGGGATAATCGGTGATCGTCACCGCGCCGTCGGTGGCGCGGCTCATCTCGTTGTCGATGGCCGGGTTCGCGCGGGTCTGGCCCACATAGGCGGGGTCGTTGGCCAGCAGATGGGCGACGGCGTGGAGCGCGACGCTCCGGCCTCCGAGCACGTCCATGGCGTAATGGGCGCCGACCACGATGCGGTTGTTGCCGTACTCGGCCCCGCGCGCGATCATCTGCTGGTAGCGCTCGGGCACCAGCAGGGCGAGGAGCAGGGATTCCGTATAGCCGTAGGTGGTGTGGCCGCTCGGATAGGACGGGCTGTCCGTCAGGTTCTGCTTCGGCCCCCGCAGCCAGTCGATGCTGTGCGAGGCGGCGCCGAAATAATCCTCGCCGCGATAGGCGAGAAGGCTCGGCTCGGTCTGGAACGGGCGCGAATTGCCGAAGGCGTCGGCACCCGGCGTCCCGGCGGGACGGCCATAGGCCTTGCCGAAGACATCCGTCGTACCGCCGATCCTGGTCAGGATGGCGCGGGCGGGTTCGGAGACGGGGGCCTCCCCATTCGTCGTCGCATTGGCGAAGAAGTACTTCCCCGCATTCGAATCCGACTTGGTGATGTTGTTGGTGTAGCCGATCAGGCGGGCGATGCTGCCAGAGACGCTGGTGAAGGTCTTGAAGTCCTCGTAGCGCGCCTTGGCCTGATAGGCCTCCCCGAGGGCGGTGCCGAGGCCGTCGGCGAGCTGCGCGGCGTTGCCGTCGGTGATGAAGCAATCGCGCAGGGCGAGGCGCTGCTGCTCGGGAAAGGGCAGCAGCAGCGGCTGGTCGTGCCGCCCCATCTGGATGTCGCCGGTGACCGTGAGGTTCGCCGCCAGCGCCGCCTTGCCCTCCGCCGTCGCCGCCAGGGCGCTCACCGGCGCCAGCCCGCGCACAGCTTCCAGATTCGTCGCCGATTGTGCCAGCGCGTGAGCGGGCGCGAGGGCGAGGAGGGCGATGAGCCCGAGCGTGCGGGCCGTGTTCGTGCGTGGTCTGGTCATGGCACCGGAATCAGGCTGTCGTGGCGGTGGCGCAGGCTAGCAGAGTGCTCGGCCCGCCGCCGCCGGATTTCGCGGCGGATCACGCGCACCATTCCGTGACGCCCGCGTGACCGTTCTCCGGCGGCCGGTCGAGGACCGCCCCTGGCGGCATGTTCCTCCAAGACATATCGGCGCTTGGCGCTAATGGTGCATCTCGGCTCCCACTGAGCCAAAGCCCATCGGGACCGATGACCGCCCAAAAGTCGCCCTCCACGTCTTGCTGCACGATTCCTTGCCGCACAATTCCCCGCCGCACGATCCCCCGTCCTTGCCGGCCGTTGCCCGCCGCGCGCCGGTCATGTCCGTTCGGCGCCTGCGTCCAGCGTGGTCCGGCACGAGGGGAATCGGCGTGAGCGAGCTCGACGCCTGGGCCGAGCGGCGCCGCATCGCCGAGCAGGCGCGGGGCGAGCGCGCATGGTCCCTGTGGGGGCCGTATCTCGCCGAGCGCCAATGGGGGACGGTGCGGGAGGATTACAGCCGCGACGGCAATGCCTGGCGCTCGCTGACGCATGAGGAGGCACGCTCGCGCGCCTATCGCTGGGGCGAGGACGGGCTCGCCGGCATCTGCGACGAGCGTGGGCAGATGTGCCTGTCCCTCGCCCTGTGGAACGGCCGCGACCATATCCTGAAGGAACGGCTCTTCGGCCTGACCAACGAGGAGGGCAACCACGGCGAGGACGTCAAGGAGGTCTATCACTACCTCGACGCGACCCCGAGCCATGCCTACCTGAAGTTCCTCTACCGCTATCCGCAGGCCGCCTATCCCTATGACGAGCTCGTCCGCGAGGGTCTGCGCCGGGGCCGGGACCAGCCGGAATACGAGATCGAGGACACGGGCGCCTTCGCCGAGGACCGCTTCTTCGACGTCACCGTGGAATACGCCAAGGAGGAGATCGACGACATCCATGCGGTGATCACGGCGACCAACCGTGGCCCGGAGGCGGCCGATCTGCGCCTCGTGCCGCAGCTCTGGTTCCGCAACATCTGGTCGTGGCGCGAGGGACCGGCGGAATCGCGCCCCAAGATGGCGGTCCAGCCCGATGGGAGCATCGCCTGCGAGCATCCGCGCCTCGGCCGATACCGGCTCTCCCATGACGGCGAGCCGGAGGTGCTGTTCTGCGAGAACGACACCAACCTGCGCCTGCATGGCTGGCAGCCCGATGCAGCCGGCCCGTTCAAGGACGGGCTCCACGCGGCCATCGTCGGGGGCGACGAATCCGCCGTGCGGCGGGATGGCGGGACCAAGCTCGGCCTGCATTACGCCTTCCGCCTCGAGCCCGGCGAAACCCGGCGGGTGAACCTCAGGCTGTCGGCGGGGTCGCGGCCCCGTCCGGTCGACCACGAGGGCGCCATCCTGCTGCGCCGGATCGCCGAGGCGGACGCCTTCTACGACGCCCTTCAGGACGGCATCGCGGACTCGGATTCGCGCGCCATCTTCCGCCAGGCCGCCGCCGGGTTGATCTGGTCGAAGCAGCTCTATTGTTACGACGTGCGGCTTTGGCTGAAGGGTGACCCGCTCCAGCCGGCCCCGCCGCGCGAGCGCGACGGCGGGCGCAACATCCACTGGCGTCATTTCGCCGGGTCCGACGTGCTCTCGATGCCGGACAAGTGGGAATATCCCTGGTTCGCGGCCTGGGACCTCGCCTTCCACTGCCTGCCTCTGGCGCTGCTCGACCCGGATTTCGCCAAGAAGCAGCTCCTGCTCCTCACCCGCGAATGGTACATGCACCCCAACGGCCAACTCCCGGCCTACGAATGGGAGTTCGGCGACGCCAACCCGCCGGTCCATGCCTGGGCCACCTACCGGGTGTTCGAGATCGACCGTGACCGGCGCGGCGGGCGCGGCGACCTCGCCTTTCTGGAGGGCGTCTTCCACAAGCTCCTGATCAACTTCACTTGGTGGGTGAACCGCAAGGACGCCGACGGCCGCAACGTCTTCCAGGGCGGCTTCCTCGGCCTCGACAATGTCGGCGTGTTCGACCGGTCGCGCCCGCCCCCCGGCTTCGGCCGCATCCATCAGGCCGACGGCACCGCCTGGATGGCGATGTATTCGCTCAACATGATGCGCATCGCCCTCGAACTCGCGCTCCACAACGACGTCTACGAGAGCACCGCCTCGAAGTTCTTCGAGCATTTCCTCCTCATCGCCGAGGCGATGACCGACATGGGCGGCGAGGGCTTCGGCCTGTGGGACGAGGAGGACGAGTTCTACTACGACGAGGTCGACATTCCCGGCGGCGGGATGCTGCCGTTGCGGGTCCGCTCCGTGGTGGGGCTGGTGCCGCTCTTCGCCGTCGAGGTGATCGAGCCCTCGGTGCTGCAGCGGCTGCCGGATTTCGCCCGGCGCCTGAACTGGCTCCTCGAGAACCGCCCCCACCTTGCCTGCCTCGTCTCGCGCTGGGACGAAGGCGGCGTCGGCGACCGCAAGCTGCTGTCGCTCCTGCGCGGGCACCGGATGAAGGCGCTGCTGCGGCGCATGCTCGACGAGGCCGAGTTCCTCTCGGACCACGGCGTCCGCTCCCTGTCGAAGGCGCATCTGGAGCGGCCCTATTCCCTCAACGGGTTCGGCGACGCGTTCACGGTGCGCTACGACCCGGCCGATTCCACATCGAACATGTTCGGCGGCAATTCGAACTGGCGCGGCCCGGTCTGGATGCCGGTCAACTACCTCGTCGTCGAGGCGCTGCGGCGGTTCCATTCCTATTACGGGGACGACTTCCTGGTGGAATATCCCACCGGATCGGGCACGTTCCTGACCCTCAACGCCATCGCGGACGCCCTCACCGACCGCCTGATCTCCCTCTTTGCCAAGGGCGAGGACGGTAAGCGGCCGGCCTTCGGCGATCGCCCGCCCATCGCCTCGGCCCCCGGCGCCGAAGACGCCCTGCTGTTCCACGAGTTCTTCGACGGCGATACCGGCCGCGGCCTCGGCGCCTCCCACCAGACCGGCTGGACGGCGCTGATCCTCAACCTGCTGCACCAGAAGGCGCAGCGGACGGAGGTGGAGAAAGGTGAAACGGCGGCGTGACGGGCCATGTAGGGGGCGACCTGCGATTCTCGGGCAGGGTAGCATCCCGTTTGCGAGGGCTCGCGACCCGGATAGCCGTGAGCAATCGTCCGATCAGCACAACCCGACGTGCAACTCGGTCTCGAGCGGAGCGGGATCTCCCCTGGGGCTCGGTTCTGACCCTGAATGGCGCTGGCATCCACACGGGGCGGCAACTGCTCGCTACGGCGAATGCTCAGACCTTGCCGGATTGAGCGCGTCTCGGTTTCGGACTCCGCTACTCGGCCTTGTTGGAAGAGCGCGGGACAAAGTTCCGCGCCAATGTGCTGAACGTGACGGGGGCGAATTACTGGACCTATACAGCTTCTCTAACGATCGTAGGATTTTCCGCCGGTGCTGATGCCGTACAGCATTGAAGAGTAGGGCAGTCGGGCAATGATGGTTGCTTGGCTCGCTACCCTACCGGCGACCATGCCTCGGCATAGGAGGTTCACACTCCCCATTTCCCGCTCGCAGAATGCATCTGGGCTGTCGATGAAGTTTAGATTCGTTAACCGTGAGATGATGACGGTTCGCCCTTCAGGTATGGCGCCGATAGGCTGGATGACGAAGATCGTGACGAACTGTGCAGCGATGACAAGCGCGACAGCCATAATAGTGAGGGTGGCGAGCGATTTCTTCACGAGACCGCTCCTCGAAGCATGGTCTCTAAGTCCTCACGGTTTTTGAATTTAATCGTTCGGCCATTGACGATTGCCACCACGCCACCGTCTGGCTCATTCCGGTAGGGCGTGCTGCCAATCACACCATCGGCGGCAAAGTCCACTGCTGACTCACGCACAGGGGTGAACCCCTTGCTGGCCAATTCAAGTGCTTTCTGCTTGTTGGCCTCTTCGCTCCCCTCGGCAGGTTTCATAATAAGCGCATGAGGCAACGCAACAATAAAGAGGGCCGCACCGTAGAACCACCACAGCGCGAACGACTGCCCTTTTTTCTGAGCAATGAAAGCTGGGATCAACACAATTAGGGCTGCGATTACAAGGATTTTCCACTTCCCGCCCCTAACTGCTTTCACCTGCATTCTACCGAAGGTGGTGGTATCCGCTAGGTACGAAGGCAGACAGACGGCGTGAGGGAATATATCCTATGGCATTAATGTCACAGAGCTCGGCTCTGTCGTCGATGTCGATCGACCTCTGATCGGCGGAAGCGCGTCCCGCGCGAGTACCCGGTCGGGACAGGAGCGCATACCCGTTCCGATGCTCTGAAGGCTTGCCGTCGGGCTCGTCCCCTGGCACGCGTCTTCCATGCCGGAAACCGCACCCGCCCGCCGTCCCCTCTC
>NZ_NKUG01000008.1 GCF_014845095.1 Methylobacterium bullatum
CCACCCCCACTCCTAACCTCTCCCCACAAGGGGAAGAGGGACGCGCTCTGCCTAAAAGAGCAGCTGCGTCAATTCAGTGGCCCGCAGAGGGCGGGAGTGGCCGGCGATCTCAGCGTTCGGTCTCTCCGGCGGAAGTCGCGCCGGGAAAGCCGTCATTGCCTCCGGCGCTGAACAGACGGCGCAGGATGCCGGGCGCCAGGGCGGAGAGCGGGTTCACGCTCACATCCGGCTTGGACAGGCGGCCCGAGACCCGAAAATTCAGGGCGAACAGACCCTCGTTGTTCCCGCCGCCGAGGAGTTGCCCGAACAGGGGGAGCCGCGAGACGACGTTGTTCAGCCCGTAGAGCGGGACGAAGGTGCCGTTGATGTCGGCGCGTTCCTTGGCCGTGTCGAGGTAGCCGCTCATGGTGAAGCCCATCGCCGCGTTGGATATGGCGGCGTCGGTGAAGTCGACGCGGCTGCCAGTGCGGGTGAAGTTCGCCCGCAGGCGGTCGAAGCTCACGTCGTTGCCGGCGTTCTGGATGATCTGCTTGCGGCCCTTGGCATCGACGACCTCGCTGGTCGCCGGACCCTGCGCCATGATGCTCGACAGGGCCGGCTCGTTGCGCAGCGTGAAATCGCGGATCTGGACCACGCCGGTCTGCGGCCCGTCCCCGAGGGTGCTGCCGAGGACGAGGCGCCCGCCATACATGCGCTTGTAGATATCGACGAAGCGCAGGGTAGCCCCGGCATCGGTGGTCTCGATGTTGATCGAGGGATCGCCGCGGCCCGAGCGGGACACCACCGCCGAGAAGCCGGCTCCGTTGAAGCGGCCCTGCAGGCGGCCCGAGCGGAAATCCTTGCCCTTCATCGAGAGCTTCGCGCTGGCGCCGGTCAGGGCCTCGCCGTTGAATCCCGTGATGATGCCTAAGCTGATATCGGCCTCGATCTCCTTGGACTGGTCTCGGCCGCTTTCCTTGCCGGCCTTGCCCTCCGGTCCTCCGAGCGATTTCATGAAGGGCCGCGCATCGGCCACGGCCCCCTTCACGCCCACCTTGTAGAGGTTGCCGCTGCGGTCGATCTGGATGCGCATGTCGTCGCCGGGCGACAGCTTGAAGCTCGAGAGGTCGGCCCGGTCGAATTGCCCATCGCCATTGATCGCCGCCGTGCCGCGCGCGCTGGCGCTGCCGGCATCGAGGACGATGTCGCGCAGGTCCATGGCGCCCCCCGGGCTGACCTCGGTCATGACGAAGCTGACGCGCCCCGGCTTGCCGGCCGGTTTGACGAAGCCCGGGATCAGGCCATCGATGGAGGCGCGGGACAGATCCGCTTCCATGCGGATGGGCGAGCGCGCCGGGCTGCCCTTTCCGATGGCGAGGTTGATCTTCAACGGGATCGGCCCGGCAAGCTGCGGCGCCACCGGCAGGCCTCGCCTCGCCCGCAGGGCCTCGTCGAGGAGGAGCGTCGCGTTGACCTCACCCGGTGCGCCCGCCTTCGGTTGGCGCAGGTCGAGGGTGAGCGGCGAGCCGAGCACCCGGCCGTCGCCCTTCAGGGTGAAACCGCCCCGTTCGTAGGTGACGGCGAAGCGGCCGTTCTCGAGCTTCTCCTTTCCGAAAGCCCTCTCGACGGCGAGGTCGCTCAGGGTACCGGTGAGGCTCACGGGCAGGTCCGGCAGGTCGGGGATGCGCTTGAGGTTGAGCGGGAAGTCGATGCGCAGATCGGCATTGCCCTTGACCGAGGCCGGGTCGATCTCGACCCCGGTGAGGTTCTTGAACATCTTGGTCTGGAGCAGGGCGACGAGGGCGTCCGCACCGCCGCCGAGTTTCAGGCCGATCTGTGCGGTGACGGTGTCAGGCGTGATCTTCGGGATCACGAACGAGCCGTCCGTGATGTAGAGCGTCCGGTCGTCCGGCATCTTGATGTCGGCGGTGACGCCGCGGATGTTCGTGGTCAGGCCCGTGATCGTCCCCGTCACCCGGCCGCGGCTCAGGGGGGGAGCGCCCTCGCTGACCGCCAGCGTCGCGTTGGAGACGGCGAAATCGATATGGATGGCGCTGTCCGGCATCGGCTCGCCACGCGTCGCGGCGGCGAGCTCGCTGCCGCTCATGTCCACGGTGATGTCGACCTTGTCCACGAGGCCGCCCTGGAGGTTGTCCACCAGATACTCGCGGGCGGGCGGAGCGATATGCTCCGGCCACAGGCGCAGGGCCATGCGCCCATCGGTATGGGCGGCGTTGATCTTCAGCGTGAGGCCGCCCTCGTCGGCGCTGGTGTCCACCGTACCGGTGACCCGGCCGGTGGCTCCGCCGGCTCCCGCCACGGTGAACTCGTCGATGGAGAGGCCGCCGTCGCGCCCCGTGACATGGGCCGAGAGGGCGTCGAGCTTGACCGGCTTGTCGGTCCTGGCGGCGCCGCGCAGGATCGCATCCTTGCCCGCGAGGGCCAGGGTCCAGGCCGTGGGGCCGCCCACCGGGCTCGCGGTCCAGACACCGGCGAGATGCACCGCGTTGCCGGCTCCGAGGTAATCGATGCTGTCGAGGTTCAGGACCCGCTTGGCCTCGTCCCAACTGACCGAGGCGGTCAGGCTTTCGATGGTGACCGGGTTGAAGTCCTTCTCCTCGATGAGGAAATTACCGTCGCTGGTCTTGACCGTCGCTTTCAGGGCCTCGACCCGACCGTTGTCGAGCCCGACCTCCGCCTTGGCCGAGACCTTCAGGTCGGTCTCGATCGGCAGTTTCGATTGCCCCGAGAGGAGGAGCAGATCGGTGACCGGCAGATCGTCCAGGGTGATGATGCCATTGCGCTTTCCGTTGCCGCCCTCGTGCAGGTCACCGCCGAAGCGCCATTCCCCGTGAGGGCCGTCGATGCGCAGCTCGAACACCCGCGAATCCCGCGCCGCGTCGCGTCGGAACAGCCCGTTGACGTGTTCGAACACCCCACGCTGGCGGGCGTCGTCGTCGATCAGCGTCAGGCGCCCATTGGTGATCCGCGCCCGGTCGAGGGCTCCGACCACTCCGGCCGGATCGAGGACGATGCCGAAGATCGAGGCGATGGCGGCCGAGATCGGCGACGAAGTTCCCCGGGCACTATCGACGCTGGGCAGCGTATGAGGCTCCGCTGCGGCATGGGCCGGATCGGAACCGGCAAAGGCGATGGACCCGTCGCGGTGGACCAGGGCCGTCATCTGCAGGTCGCGGAACTCGATGGCCCTCGGCTGGACCGCGAGGCGCAGCAGACCCCAGGTATCCAGGCTCACCACCGCCATGGGAGCGCGCAGGACGAGGGCGCCGTCGGGGTTATGGATGTCGAGGCCGGCGACCTGAAGCGCCAGGGAATTCTCGGAATCGAGCTCGATGGTGCTGTCGCGCAGGTCCACTCGCCAACCGGGGCCGATACTGCCCGCGATGGCCGAGGCCACGCGCTCGGACATGCCGTCGATGCGCAGGGGACCGTTGGTCAGACGCCAGAACGCCCCGGAAACGGCGAGCGTGAGGGCGGCCACTAGAACGAGCGAAAGCCATAGCAGCGGCCGCCGCCGCCGCCGAGGCGACCTACCCCGTCGCAAAGCTGTGGCGGTGTCCTGGTTCATCGATCCTTGAGCCGCTGGATCGGACGGGCCGCTCACGCTATCGAGCAGGTGTCCGGGATTCGGGGTTGCCTTGACCCGGCAATCTTTTGGTCCTCAGTCGAGGGGTCATGTGCCCCTCGATCAACGTCTCTTGTGGCACACTATCAATCGGCCGAAAGGAAGGCATCATGCCTCTCGACACCGGAGATCACGCTCCCGCCTTCACATTACCGGGCGCGGGCGGCGAGGAAATCAGCCTCGCCGCGTTCAAGGGTCGCAAGGTCGCACTCTACTTCTACCCGAAGGACGATACCAGCGGTTGCACCCTGGAGGCACAAGGCTTCAACGCCCTCGGCGCCGCCTTCGGGGAAGCGAATACCGTGGTGGTGGGCGTCTCCCCCGATACGATGAAGAGCCACGATAAGTTCCGGGCGAAGTACGATCTGACCTTCCCCCTCGCTTCCGACGAGAGCAAGTCGATGCTCGAAGCCTACGGCGTATGGGTGGAAAAGAGCATGTACGGCCGCAAGTACATGGGGGTGGAGCGCACCACCGTGCTCATCGACGGCGAGGGGCGCATCGCGCGCGTCTGGTCGAAGGTGAAGGTGCCCGGCCATGCGGAGGAGGTTCTCGCCGCGGCGCGCGCGTTGGCCTGAAGCCACTGCCGCGCGCGTCTCGACGTCGACGTCTCGCGCGTGGGATTTTGCGCTTCGTTAACCCTGATCCCCTCCAATGGCGGGAGTTGGAGTGGGGTTGGCCCGGATGCGTTTTTCGTTTTCCATGATCGGTGGAATACGCCTGCCGAACGCGGGACGACGCCTCGTGCCGGCCCTCGTCTGTGGCCTCGCCATCGCCACGCTCTGGGCCGGTGCCGCCACATGGTACCTCGTGTTCCACGACGAGATCCTGGCCCGCTTCGTATCCCAGCAGACCGCCCTGCAATATGCCTACGAGGAGCGGATCGGGGCCCTCAGGCTTCAGCTCGACCGGGCGACGATGGAGCATCTCGCCACGCGCGAGGGATTGGCCGCGCGGGTGGCCGATCTGTCCCAGCGCCAAGCCGCGATGGAAAAGCGTCAGGCCCAGCTTTCGCTCCTCGCGAGCGAGGCCGGGCACCCCATCGCGAGTGCCGCCCGGAGTGCGGCGGACGATCCCGCCGAGACCGGGGCGCTCGGTTACGCGGCCACGATCACCGACCCTGTCGCCAAAACTCCGGCCAAGCCTGCGCCAAAGCCCTTTCCGACGCCCGACGCCTTCGAGTTGCGCTCACGCGACGGCGCGCCCGGCCGGCAGTCTCTGCGAGAGACCGAGCAGGTTCTGGCGGGGCTGGATCGGCGCCTCGATGGTCTGGGCGCGCACCAGATCCGAACCCTTGATGCGCTCGGCGTGCGCGCGATCCGCGGCTCGCAGCGCCTGCGTGACATCGTCATCCGTGTCGGCCTCGACCCGCAGCGTTTCGAGCGCCAACGCGAGGCGGGGATCGGTGGGCCGCTCGTGCCGCTCGCCACCGATCCGTTCGGCATCGCGGTCGGGCAGGTCCGGCGGGCTCTGGGAGAGGAAGACCGCCTCCGCCGCATCGCATCCGCCCTCCCCGTGCGGCAGCCCCTGGCCGGCAAGTACAGCCTGTCGAGCGGTTTCGGACCCCGTCTCGATCCGTTCACGCGCGGGCTCGCCCTGCATACCGGCCTCGACATGAAGGCCGAGTTCGGGGAAAGCGCCCGCGCGACGGCGGCCGGCCGGGTGACGGTCGCCGATTACAATGGCGGCTACGGCAACATGGTGGAGGTCGATCACGGCAGCGGGCTCGTGACGCGCTACGCCCATCTGTCATCCATCACGGTAGGCGCGGGAGAATGGGTCGAGGCCGGGGGCGCCATCGGCCGTGTCGGCTCCACCGGCCGCTCGACGGGAAGCCATCTGCATTACGAGACGAGGATCGACGGCGAGCCCGTGGACCCGCAGCGCTTCCTGCGCGTCCTCGGCGGATCGGACGCGCAGTTCCTCGCCGCTAGATAGGAGAGCCCAACTGAAGGGAAGCGAGGACTAATCGATGTCCTCGACTTCGCCGGCCCCGCCATAGACGCGCTGGGCCAGGGACGCTTCCATGAAGGGATCGAGTGCACCGTCCAGCACTTCGTCGGGATCGGTGGACTGGGTGCCCGTGCGCAGGTCCTTCACCAGCTGGTAGGGCTGCAGCACGTAGGACCGGATCTGGTGGCCCCAGCCGATATCGGTCTTGGCCGCGTTCTCGGCATTGGCCTTCTCTTCGCGCTTCTTGAGCTCGGCCTCGTACATCCGGGCGCGCAGCATGTTCCAGGCCGTGGCCCGGTTCTTGTGCTGGGACCGCTCCTGCTGGCACGCCACCACGATCCCGGTGGGATTGTGGGTGATGCGCACCGCCGAATCGGTGGTGTTCACGTGCTGGCCACCGGCGCCCGACGACCGATAGGTGTCGATGCGGCAATCCGATTCCTTGATCTCGATGACGATGCGGTCGTCGATCACCGGATAGACCCGGACGCTGGCGAAGCTGGTATGGCGCCGCGCGCTCGAATCGTAGGGCGAGATGCGCACGAGGCGGTGGACGCCGGATTCCGTCTTGAGCCAGCCATAGGCGTTGTGGCCCTTGACCATGAGCGTGGCGCCCTTGATCCCGGCCTCGTCGCCATCAGACCACTCGACGATGTCGACCTTGTACTTCCGGCGCTCGGCCCAACGGCCGTACATGCGCTGGAGCATGTTCGCCCAGTCCTGGCTCTCGGTGCCGCCGGCCCCGGCATGGACTTCGACATAGGTGTCGAGCCCGTCGGCCTCGCCGGACAGGAGCGTCTCGATCTGGCGGCGCGCGGCCTCCTTCTCGACGGCGCGGATGCCGTTCTCGCCTTCGAGAATGGTGTCCTGGTCGCCTTCCATCTCGCCGAGCTCGATGAGCGTCGCGGCGTCATCGAGATCCTGGCTGAGCTTCTTGATCGCGCCCGCGGCGTCCTCGAGGGCGCCGCGCTCGCGCATGACCTTCTGCGCCGCCTCGGCGTCGTTCCACAGGTTGGGATCCTCGGAGGCTGCGTTCAGCTCCGCGAGGCGTTTCTCGACGGTATCCCAGTCAAAGATGCCTCCTCAGCAGTCCGATCGACTGCTTGGCGGCATCCGAGAGTTGTTCGATCTCGGCGCGCATCTGGTGTTTCGGCTCGTGGTGAAGGTACAGGGCTTAGCGTGTGAGCGCGGGTGATACCGAGACGCCCGCCCGGTGTAAACGGCGGCGCCCGTCTTCCTCTTCCCTCAGGTCCGGGACGGTCCCCCGCATGACGCCAGCCACCACCTCTCGACCCACGGGCCGCATTCGGTCGCGAGGGGGCTGTCTCGCAGCGAGTCTCGCCATCATCGTCGCGGGGCTGAGCCTGCGCTTCGTGCCCCTCGGTCTGCCGATGGGGATCGTCAAATACGGCGGTTCGGCCCTGTGGGCGGCAATGGTCTACGCCTTGGTCGCGGCGTTGCTGCCGCACCGGAATGGGCAGGCGATCCTCCTCGTGGCCGGTGCGATCGCTCTGGTGGTGGAGCTCTCCCGCCTCGTCCATACGCCGTGGCTCGACGCGTTCAGACTGACGCTCCCCGGCGCCCTGTTGCTCGGGCGGATCTTCTCGCCCTGGAACCTCGTCGCCTATGCCGCAGGCCTCGCCGCATCTGCCCTCGTGGATCGGTGGGCCGGCCTCCGCGCGAAAGGCGGATAGGTGTCAGCGGCCGTAGGCGGGAGGCGCGACGCGTGCCGGGGCCAGGACGAATTCGTGCGGCCGGCGGCGCCCGTTCAGCGGACCTTCCGTCGGCGAATCCTCGAAATAGCTGTTGCCGCTGAGGCCGAACCCGCCGCCATTCATGACGCTCGGCACCGGAATGGCGCGCGCATCGTCCGGGACGGGACGGCCCGTCGCCCGGTCTGTGGGCAGGATGTAGGGGCCATTCGCCGCCGTATAGGACGTTTGAGCGACGGCGCCGGAGGCGAGGGACAGGCCGAGGCCGATCAGGCCTGCGGCGGCGAAGGTCGAGAGATGCTGCACGGGTCGCTCCGTCGCGGTGTTCACATGCGGCCGCGGCCGCTCATGCCCTTACCATGCCCCATGAGAGGTTGCCTGTCCGTGTCCTCGCCGCTCCAAGATCCATCTTTTTCGATGCCGGCCGGTCCCGTACGGGGGAGATGCTTCCCGATCCAAGGGGCAACCAGCCCGGATTCTCCGCGTTGAACCAGCAAGCGCAACCGATAAGCGCATTCAGCAAGGAGCCCACCATGACCGCCATCAAGATCTCCACCGCCGCCGCCGCATTGGTCGTTGCCCTGTCCGGCGCCGCCTTCGCGCAGACCGGAATGCCCGAGAGCCATGGCACGAATGCCGCCGGTTCGAAGTCGGGCGTGGTCGGCAAGGGGGACAGCATGGAGGCAGGCCCCGCCACCACAGGCACCGCGACCGCGCCGGGCGCCCGCACGGCACCGGGCAGCGCCATGCCCTCCACTCCCGGCATGACCACCAACGATCCGAGCGCAGCGCCGCGGCCCGTCTCCCCGGCACCGGCCGTTCGCTGAGATCGGGTCCAGCGCCCGACAAAAGGAAAAGGCCGGAGCGATGCTCCGGCCTTTTTCTATGGATGGGACGCCGTGTCCGCGCAGCTCAGCCCTTGGCGCGCAGGACGACCTGAGGCTCGCGTTCCACCGGCACGCAATTGGTGCGGATCGCATTCAGGACGAGGGGCTGCGAATCGCAGACATAGCTGAGACCCGGATCCGGTGCGGGAACCGGATCACGCGCGACGATCGGGTTCGGCGCGCAGGCACCGGCCGATCCGGCCAGCAGCAGCGCGACGGTCAGGGTCAATCCGCGCATACGATCCTCGGTGGCAGGCGACATGGCGCGACCCTGCTCACCGGGACGGCATGTGACAAGCACATGAGAGGGGCTCGGGCCGCTTTGGCGCGACCTGTCTCCCCCCCGCAACATCACCGATGACGCGATTCAGCCCGCTTTCGTGAGCGGGACGACGTTGTGGAGCGTGCGGTCCGACGTCTCGAAGAAGCGGCGGATGTTGCGGGCCGCCTGGCGGATGCGCTGCTCGTTCTCCACCAGCGCGATACGAACGTAATTGTCGCCGTGTTCGCCGAAGCCGATGCCCGGTGCCACCGCCACGTCCGACTTCTCGAGGAGGAGCTTGGAGAATTCGAGGCTGCCGAGGCCCTGATACTTCTCCGGGATCGGCACCCAGGCGAACATCGAAGCCGACGGGCTCGGGATCTTCCAGCCGGTCTTGTCGAACGACTCGATCAGCGCGTCGCGGCGCTTCTTGTAGATCGAGCGCATCTCCACGATGCAATCCTCGGGTCCGTTGAGGGCGGCGGTGGCCGCCACCTGGATCGGCGTGAACGCCCCGTAATCGAGGTAGGATTTCACCCGCGTGAGAGCGGCGAGCAGGCGCTCGTTGCCCACCGCGAAACCCATGCGCCAGCCGGCCATGGAGAAGGTCTTCGACAGCGAGGTGAACTCCACCGTGCAGTCGATGGCGCCCGGCACCTCCAGCACGGAGGGCGGCGGCTCGCCGTCGAAATAGACCTCCGCATAGGCGAGATCGGACAGGATGATGATCTCGTGGCGCTTGGCGAAAGCGACGAGGTCCCGGTAAAAATCGAGGCTCGCCACGTAGGCCGTGGGGTTCGAGGGATAGCAGACGACGATCGCCACGGGCTTGGGGATCGAGTGCTGCATCGCCTTCTCGACGGCGGGGAAGAAAGCCGGGGTCGGCTCGGCCGGCACGGAGCGGATCACGCCGCCCGCCATCAGGAAGCCGAAGGCGTGGATCGGGTAGCTCGGGTTCGGCACCAGCACCACGTCGCCCGGCGCGGTGATCGCCTGCGCCATGTTGGCGAAGCCTTCCTTGGAGCCGAGCGTCGCCACCACTTGCGTGTCGGGGTTCAGGCTCACGCCGAAACGGCGCTTGTAGTAGTTGGCCTGCGCCCGGCGGAGACCCGCGATGCCCTTCGAGGACGAATAGCGGTCCGTGCGCGGCCGGCCGGCCGTCTCCACCAGCTTGGCGATGACGTGGCGCGGGGCGTCGAGATCGGGATTGCCCATGCCGAGATCGATGATGTCGGCGCCATTGGCGCGCGCCTGGGCCTTGATCCGGTTGACCTGCTCGAACACGTAAGGGGGCAGGCGCTTGATGCGGTGAAAGTCGGTCATGGGCTTCACGGGGTCCGATGCGCCAATCGCATGATTCGCGCGTTCAAAACTGTCATCACTCTGACGTGGTCGACCTGTCTACCATCTCGGCGGCCCGGAGCCGACCGTTATTGTGCAGGCTGGATCTGGCCTGTGGCGCGGGCGGCGCTCTCGGCGGCACGGCCCTTGGCTTCGTTACGGCCACGAGCGCCCATCAGATCGTTCTCGAGACTCTTGGTCCCTTCGGCGGTGCGGGCGCTGATGGGCCTGGCCGGTGCTGCGACGCCGACGGGCAGGTATTCGGCGTCGGTCTTGCGGGATTGCACCACGAAATCGGGCGCCTTCACATCCTTCGGCCCGCCCCCGGCGAGCGTATAGGCGCCGCGCATGGCGTTGAGGTCGCCGGAGCATCCTCCCGCGGCGAGAAGGCCGCCGAGGACGAGGGCCAGACGGGGGACGAAGCCGCACCGCCTGTGATTCCGTGATGAAGGCTCTGACATAATGACCTGAAACGTAAGCCGCGCCCTGGCGGAAAGTCGAGGTGCCGCGTTAATTTGTCGAGAACGAGGACGGTTCGGCCGGGCCGTCCCGCGGAAATAGAGGGGAAATCAACGCGTGACGACCGACAGGACGACACCGCTTCCCGATATCGACGCCTTGTCCCGCAACGCGACGTTGCTGATCGAGGAGTTCACCCGCACGGCCGGCGCCTACATGAAGCCGATCAGCCAGGCGGACCCGCTCGATCCCGAACTGGCCAAGCCTCCGGAAGAGGTCAACGACGTCGTCAAGACCCTCGGCACCGTGGTCGAGCGCTGGATGGTCGACCCGCAGAAGTCCCTCGAAGCCCAGAAGAAGCTCAGCGACGCGTTCATCACCCTCTGGGGCTCGACCTGGCATCGTCTCCAGGGCGAGGAAGCGTCTCCCGTGGCGTTGCCCGAGGCGAAGGACAACCGCTTCAAACACGCGGAATGGTCCACCAACCCGATCTTCGACTTCATCAAGCAGAGCTACCTCATCACCTCGCGCTGGGCGGAAGAGCTCGTCGACGAGGCCGACGGGATCGACGAGCATACGCGGCACAAGGCGCAGTTCTACCTGCGCCAGATCGTCGGCGCGCTCTCGCCCTCCAATTTCGTGATGACCAATCCCGAGCTGATTCGGCACACGCTGCAGGAGAACGGCGCCAATCTCGTGCGCGGCATGAAGATGCTCGCCGAAGACATCGAGGCCGGGAAAGGCCAGCTGCGGGTCCGCCAGACAGATCCGTCCGGCTTCGAGGTCGGCGTCAACGTCGCGGTGTCCCCCGGCGAGGTGGTGTTCCGCAACGACCTGATGGAGCTCATCCAGTATTCGCCGACCACCGAGACGGTGCTCAAGCGCCCGTTCCTGATCGTGCCGCCTTGGATCAACAAGTTCTACATCCTCGATCTCAACCCGTCGAAGAGCCTGATCGGCTGGATGGTGTCGCAGGGCCTCACGGTCTTCTGCATCTCGTGGGTGAACCCCGACGAGCGCCACGCCGACAAGGATTTCGAGAGCTACATGCGCGAGGGCATCGAGGCGGCCATCGACGCGATCGGTGTCGCCACCGGTGAGAGCGAGGTGGCGGCGGCGGGATATTGTGTCGGCGGCACCCTGCTGGCGGTGACCCTGGCGATGCAGGCGGCCACGGGCAACAAGCGCATCAACAGCGCCACCTTCCTGACGACGCAGGTGGACTTCACCCATGCCGGCGACCTCAAGGTCTTCGCCGACGAGGAGCAGATCCGCAGCATCGAGGCGCGGATGAAGAAGCGCGGCTACCTCGAAGGCTCGGGCATGGCGACCGCCTTCAACATGCTGCGGCCGAACGACCTGATCTGGTCCTACGTGGTCAACAACTACGTGAAGGGGCAGACGCCCTCGGCCTTCGACCTGCTCTACTGGAACGCCGACGCCACTCGGATGCCGGCGGCCAACCATTCCTTCTACCTGCGCAATTGCTACCTCGATAACACCCTGGCCCAGGGGCGCATGATCCTCGGTAACGTCCGCCTCGACCTGAAGAAGGTGAAGGTGCCGATCTTCAACCTCGCCACCCGGGAGGATCACATCGCGCCCGCCATCTCCGTCTTCGAAGGGTCGTCGAAATTCGGCGGCAAGGTCGATTACGTGCTGGCCGGGTCCGGTCACATCGCCGGCGTGGTCAACCCGCCGTCCAAGCCGAAATACGGGTTCTGGACCGGCGGTGCGGCCAAGGGGCGTCTGGAGGATTGGATTTCGGCGGCGACCGAGCACAAGGGGTCGTGGTGGCCCTACTGGTTCGAATGGCTGGAGAAGCAGGCCCCGGCCCGCGTGCCGGCCCGGATTCCCGGCGAGGGTGGTCTGCCCTCCCTCGGGCCGGCGCCCGGAACCTATGTCCGCATGAAGGCGTGATCGGATTGGGTCGTTGCCATTCGTTTCGAATGGCCGAGTCGAGAACGGGATCGTCGGTGGTCCCTGCGGCCGGATGACGGGTGTTCGGCTGCGTTTTTTCGGATCCCCGTCACCTCATCCTTCAAGGCGGCTGTCGCCGCAGCTCAGGATGAGGTCGACGAGGGGAAGATCTCCACACTGCCTCGGTGTTCCGGCTGAGGACACTCAGAACTTCCGAACCAGCGGCGCGGAAGCGATCGGAGCGGCCGGCGTGCCGAAGACGTAGCGGAAGCCCACCGAAACGATGTCCGCGCTGCCGCTCGTATCGGCGGCGAAGGGAATGTTGCGGAAGTTGTAGTCGCGGCCCGGACCGGCGAGGAGCTTCGAATCGCCCACGAGGAAGAGGTGAGAATAGGCGATGTTGAGGGTCAGCTTCTCGCTCCAGCGATAGCTGCCGCCGAGCGAGACGTTGAAGCGGTCGCTGTCGGGCAGCCGAACCGAGCGGTTCGAGAAGTCGATGGGCGATTGTTCGTAGGCGAGACCGGCCCGGACGGTGAGGGCCGGCGACCAATCGTACTCGCCGCCGACGGAATAGGAGTAGCCGTCCTTGTAGTTCAGGGGCAGCGTGGTCGCGATGCCGCCGGTGGTGCGGCCGACGATGCCGACATCGCCGAGCCTCGACCAATTGTCCCACTCGAAACCGAGATTGACGCGGGCGACCGGGCTGACGGCCTGGGTCAGGCCGACACTCACCTTCTCCGGGGTATTGAGGTTGGCGGTGACCTGCTGGCTCAGGAAGGCCGCCGGCCCCGGCAAAAGGAAGGCGCCTTCGATGTCGTGATGCACGGAGGAGCGATAGCCGACGCCCAACGCCGTGCCGGCCCAGGGGGTGATGAGCACGCCCGCCGTGAAGCCGACGCCCCAGGATTCTCCCTTGAGCGACGCGTTGGGGGCGATGAGCGGGCTGAACGAGAGCGGGAAGGCCTGGCGAAGGGTCAGCCGGAAATACTCGATGTTCGGCCCGGCGGCGATCGAGAGCCACTCGTTGACCTTGAAGCCGATGGTCGGGTTGAACGAAAGCGAGAAGATGCGGCTCGACCGTCCGTAGACTTCGCCGGCCCAGTCGTCGCGAGGCTTGGTCACGAGGCCGAAGGGAGCGCCGGTCTGGATGCCGATCCAGAGCCGGTCGGTGAGCTGGTAGGAGGTGGCGCCGGCCGGGATCACGGCGCCCTGGCCGATATCGCCGCTGCCGCCCAGCGGCGCGAACAATGGCGAGGTGCCGTCGGTCGGGGTGATCTTGGAGGAGAGGTTGATGAAGCTGAGATTCTGCTCGCTGACCCAGCCGGGGTTCATGGTGATCGTGGCCGGGTTCCAGAACATTGAGGAGACGCCGCCGGAGCCGGACGCGGCGCCCGCGAAAGCCTGACCCTGCGCGAGGGTGCTCTGTTCGCGGATGCCGAACGCGCCGGCCATGGCGTCCCCTGCCGTTAGGGTCAGGACGGCGGCGGAGAGTCCCGCCAGAGCCGTGTTGCGAATCGTCATGGCCATGTCCTGCTCCCGACCCTTGCTTGCGATGCTCGGATTTACCGCGGCGTGATCCCCAGCCGGCATCTTGAGCAGAAGAGTGCCGTTCTTGGCCGGTCTATGCAATCCATGTGCGGCAAAGTGTTAATCGTCTCATAATCTGCGATTTACTTCGGCTATGCCTTCGCCGACATACGTCGCCCGTGTCACCGAAAGGCATCGCGACGAATCGTTCACATCTAAACTGTCCGATTTACGTATCTCGTATCCTGCAGAAAAATGCGTATCGCGCGGAATTTTCAAAGGGACGTATGAATTATGCAACATGTCCCTGTACGGTCTCGACACCTTGCCAGGGACGGTGGAGGGACCGATGTCTCGGGCTGACAATGGATCGAAGCGGAGCGAGAACCGATGAAACTTGTGCGTCACGGAGATGTGGGCGACGAGAAGCCCGGCTTGATCGATGCCGAGGGCGGGTTGCGCGATCTGTCGGGCATCCTGCGCGATATTTCCGGCGCGGCCCTCGCCACGACGTCATTGGAGCGCCTGCGCGCCATCGATCCCGAGACGCTGCCGCTCCTCCCCGCCGAGACGCGGCTCGGCCCCTGCGTCGGCGGCACCCGCAACTTCATCGCGATCGGGCTGAACTATACCGATCACGCGGCGGAGATCGGTGCCGACATCCCGGCCGAGCCCATCGTCTTCAACAAGGCGCCCTCCTGCATCTCCGGCCCCAACGACCGGGTCATTCTGCCGAAGGGGTCGGCCAAGACGGATTGGGAGGTGGAACTCGCCATCGTCATCGGCGCGCGCGCATCCTACGTCCATGCCAACGAGGCCCTGTCCTATGTGGCCGGCCTGTGCCTCTGCAACGACGTCTCCGAGCGCGAGTTTCAAATGGAGCGCGGCGGGACCTGGACCAAGGGCAAGGGGTGCCCGACCTTCGGTCCCCTCGGGCCGTGGCTGGTGACTCTGGACGAGATCCCCGACCCGTCCGCCCTGGACCTGTGGCTCGACGTGAATGGCGAGCGGATGCAGTCGGGGTCGACATCGACGATGATCTTCGGCGTCGCCCAGATCGTCGCCTATCTCTCGCATTTCATGATGCTGGAGCCCGGTGACGTCATCACCACGGGCACGCCCCCCGGAGTCGGGATGGCACGCAATCCGCCCCGCTTCCTCAAGAACGGTGACGTCGTGACCCTCGGCATCACCGGCCTCGGCGAGCAGCGCCAGGAAATCGTCGCCTTCGACGATTGGACCGCGAAGGTCGCGGCCGGCGAACCGACTCATTGAAACGGGGCGGGGATCGAAATCCCCGCTCGCTCGTCTCCTCTCCTAAGCGGGTTCGCGTCGGCAAGCCAACGCTTCACCCTGCTTGGCTCTTTGCTGTGTCGCAGGGTTTTATCGCAGAACCGGGGGCCACTTCTGCAAAACCTGCTTAGACGCAGCTTGGCCGGTAAATCGCATCGCACGGCTCGGCCCATGGCAGTTGGAAGGACCTAACCTTGAGCATCGGACTGATCGCCCTCCTCGACGACATCGCGGGGCTCGCCAAGGTCGCGGCCGCCTCCCTCGACGACGTCGCGGGGCAAGCCGCCAAGGCCGGTGCGAAAGCGGCAGGGGTCGTCATCGACGACGCCGCCGTGACGCCGCGCTACGTCGTGGGCTTCGCGGCCGAGCGCGAATTACCGATCGTGGGCAAGATCGCCATCGGTTCGCTGCGCAACAAGATGCTGTTCCTGCTGCCGGCGGCCCTGCTGCTGCAGGCCTTCGCCCCCTGGGCCATCACCCCGCTGCTCATGCTCGGCGGGGCCTATCTCTGCTACGAGGGCACCGAGAAGGTCTACGAGGCGCTGTTCCCGCACAAGGCGCATGCGCATGAGGCCAAGCTCGATGCCGATGCCGGGGACGGCGCGGCTCTGGAAGCGCGCAAGGTCTCCAGCGCGATCAAGACGGATTTCATACTGTCGGCCGAGATCATGGCGATCTCCCTGGCCTCGCTTCCCGAAGGCAGCATCTGGACGAAGGCGATCGTGCTCGCGGTCGTCGCCATCGGCATCACAGTCTTCGTCTATGGCGGCGTGGCGCTCATCGTGAAGGCGGACGATGCCGGGGTCGCGATGGCGAAGAACACTTCGGCGTCCGTGTTCGGCAGCGCGATCCGCGGTTTCGGCCGTGCCCTGGTCAAGGGCATGCCGGTCTTCCTGCAGCTCCTGGCCATCATCGGCACGGCCGCGATGATCTGGGTCGGCGGCGGCATCCTCGTCCATGGTCTCGAAGGTTACGGCCTGCCCCAGGTCGCCCACGTGATCCACGACGCCGCTGCCGGCAGCGCGAAGA
>NZ_NKUG01000080.1 GCF_014845095.1 Methylobacterium bullatum
GAACGGGATGCGCCAGCCCCAGGCCTGGAAATCGGCCGGGGTCAGGGCGAGGGCGAGGCCGAGGAAGCCCAGATTGGCGGTGATGAAGCCCACCGGCGCGCCGAGCTGCGGGAAGATGCCGTAGAGGGCGCGTCGCCCCGGCGGGGCGTTCTCCACCGCCAGCAGGGCAGCACCCCCCCATTCGCCGCCGAAACCGATGCCCTGTCCGAAGCGCAGCACGCAGAGCGCGAAGGGCGCCCACCATCCGGCGGTGGCATAGGTCGGCAGGCAGCCGATGAGCACGGTGGAGAGGCCCATGATCATGAGCGAGGCCACCAGCGTCGCCTTGCGCCCGACCCTGTCGCCGAAATGCCCGAAGAACGCCGCCCCCAGCGGCCGCGCGATGAAGGCGATGGAGAAGGTGGCGAAGGCCGCCAGCGTCTGCACCGAGGGATCGTCGGCCGAGAAGAAGATCGGACCGATCACCAGGGCGGCGGCCGTGGCGTAGACGTAGAAATCGTAGAACTCGATCGCCGTGCCGACGAAGCTGGCGATGAGGATCCGCGCGGCGGGAACGGGAGGGGGCGGAGCGGGCTGGAGCATGTGCGGCGCTATAACCGCAGGCGGGGGCGAGTGCCATGCGAATTCGTGCAGGATCGTGCCGGGGGGGCCCCCCTCTCCCCGCCGGGCGGGGAGAGGATCGTGGACACCTCGTTGTGTCCGCGGATGAGCGCAGGCGAAGCCGGAGCGAGGGTGAGGGGGTATCGCCGAGTGGTGCTCTTCCGGACGCACCCCCTCACCCTCGGCTGCCGCCTCGACGCGCTCCCCGACGAGGGGGAGACGCGTCCCTCTCCCCGCCCGGCGGGGAGAGGCGATGCACCGCTCGCGTCACCACTCACCCTTGACCCGCGCGCATCGTCCGCCATAAAGAACTTCTGTTCGTTTAAGCGGAACGGGGGCGCGGCTCCTCTTCCGTCTGGCCCGGCACAGGCGCTAGAACGATGTCCAGTGCGTGCCCGCCGGCCCCCGGAGTAAGTGATGACCGACCGTATCCCAGGCTTCAACACGCTGGCGATCCATGCCGGCGCCGCTCCCGATGCCACCACGGGCGCGCGGGCCACGCCGATCTACCAGACCACGTCCTTCGTGTTCGACGACGTGGACCACGCCGCCTCGCTGTTCGGGCTGCAGGCCTTCGGCAACATCTATTCGCGCATCACCAACCCCACCAACGCGGTGCTGGAAGAGCGGATCGCGGCGCTGGAGGGCGGCACCGCCGCCGTGGCGGTGGCCTCGGGCCATGCGGCCGAGTTCCTCACCATGCACGCGCTGATGCAGCCGGGCGACGAGTTCGTGGCGGCCAACAAGCTCTATGGCGGCTCGATCAACCAGTTCAACCATTCCTACAAGAGCTTCGGCTGGAACGTGGTCTGGGCCGATACGGACGACCCGGATTCGTTCGAGCGGGCCATCACGCCGCGCACCAAGGCGATCTTCTGTGAATCCATCGCCAATCCGGGCGGGGTCATCACCGACATCGCCGCCTTGTCGGTGATCGCCCGGCGCCACAAGATCCCGCTCATCGTCGACAACACCATGGCGACGCCGTACCTGATCCGCCCCTTCGAGCACGGGGCCGACATCGTCGTGCATTCGGCCACCAAGTTCTTGGGCGGCCACGGCAATTCCATCGGCGGCCTCGTGGTCGACGGCGGCACCTTCGCCTGGGCCGGCGACGACCGCTACCCGATGCTGTCGCAGCCGCGCCCCGAATATTCCGGCATGGTCCTCTCCGAGACCTTCGGCAATTTCGGCTTCGCCATCGCCATCCGGGTGCTCGGCCTGCGCGATCTCGGGCCCGCGCTCTCGCCGTTCAACGCCTTCCTCATCCTCAACGGCATCGAGACCCTGCCCCTGCGGATGCAGCGCCACTGCGACAACGCGCTCGAGGTCGCCACCCATCTCAACGCCCATCCGGCGGTGGAGTGGGTGAGCTATCCGGGGCTGGAGACCGACAAGTACCACCAGCTCGCCCGGCGCTACACGCCCCTCGGCTCCGGCTCGGTCTTCACCATCGGCCTCAAGGGCGGCTACGAGGCCGGCGTGAAGCTGGTGGCCAATCTCCAGCTGTTCTCCCATGTGGCGAATATCGGCGACACCCGCTCGCTGGTGATCCACCCGGCCTCCACCACCCATCGCCAGCTCACCGACGCGCAGAAATCCGCCGCCGGGGCCGGACCCGAAGTGGTGCGCCTCTCCATCGGCATCGAGGACCCGGCCGACCTGATCGAGGATCTCGACGCGGCGTTAAGCGCTTGATTTTGCTGGCAGGCCTGGGCGCGTCTCCAGCCCGGCGCCCCCGGGTTGACCCTCGGCGGCGTCGGGACTACCCCGCGAACCAATCCCCCATCGAGATCGTTCGCATTGCATGACGCATGATCCTTTCGAGACTTCCGGCGAGCCCCCGGTCATCCTCCTGGTGGAAGACGACGGCCTCCTCCTGATGGAGGCGGCCGATACCCTGGTCGATGCGGGGTTCCGCGTCCTCGAAGCGCCGCAGGCCGACAAGGCGCTCACCATCCTCGAACGCAACGAGGAGATCGACCTGATGATGACCGACGTGGACATGCCGCAGGGCTCCATGGACGGGTTCGCGCTGGCCCGCCTCGTCGCCCATCGCTGGCCGACGATCCCCGTCCTCGTCGTCTCCGGCATGGGCACGCCCGGCCCGCACGACATGCCCGAGGGCGCGCGCTTCATCCCGAAGCCCTACGCGCCCAACACCCTGGTCCGGACATTGCGGGCCTTCGCCAGGCGCGCTGCCTGACCCCGCCACCTCTTTCGAAGATCGCGACGCCCATCATGGCCACCGAGACCCGCCCGCTCCGCTTCGCCACCCAGGCCGTCCATGCCGGCGCGGCACCCGACCCCGCCACGGGCGCGCGCGTCCAGCCGATCTACTTCACCAACGGCTTCGTGTTCGAATCCACCGAGCAGGCCGCCGACATCTTCGCCATGCGGCGCACCGGCTTCTCCTATTCGCGCGGCTCGAACCCCACCGTGGCCGCCCTGGAACGCCGGGTGGCCACCCTGGAAGGCGCCAAGGCGGCCGTGGCCGTCTCCTCGGGCCAGTCCGCCCTGCTCCTCGTGCTGATGACGCTGATGAAGAGCGGGGACGCCTATGTGGCCTCGCCGCGCCTGTTCGGCGGCTCGCTGGGACTGATGAACCGGCTCGATGCGCGCTACGACCTCAAGCCGCTCTTCGCCAAGGGCCTGACGCCCGCCGATTTCGAGGCCACGATCACGCCGCAGACGAAGGCCATCGTCTGCGAGTCGATCGTCAATCCCTGCGCCACGGTGATGGACATCGCCGGCATCGCCGAGGTCGCCAAGCGCCACAACCTGCCCTTGGTGGTGGACAACACCCTCGCCTCCCCGGCCCTGATCCGGCCGATCGAGCACGGGGCCGACATCGTGTTCCACTCCACCTCGAAGTTCCTCGGCGGCTCCGGCCAGACCATCGGCGGCATCATCTGCGACGCCGGAACCTTCGACTGGCCGGCGGCCGTGGGGCGCTACAACCTCATCACCGAGCCCTGGGCCGATTACGACGGGCTGGTCGTCTCCGACCGCTTCCCCGATTTCAGCTTCGCGGTCGCCTGTCGACTCTTCGGTCTGCGCGATCTCGGCCCCGGCCTGTCGCCGATGAACGCCTTCCTGACGCTCACCGGCATCGAGACCCTGCCCCTGCGGATGAAGCGGCATTGCCAGAATGCCAAGGCGGTGGCCGCCTTCCTCAAGGATCATCCGGCGGTGGCATGGGTGAGCTATCCGGCGCTGCCCGGCCAGAAGGGCGAGGAGCTCGCCGCCCGCTACGTGCCCGATGGGCCGGGCTCGATCTTCACCTTCGCGCTGAAGGGCGGAGAGCCGGCGGCCGTGAAGTTCATCATGGGCCTGGAGCTCGTCTCGCACCTCGTGAATATCGGCGAGATCAAATCCCTGGCGATCCACCCGGCCACCACGACGCACCGCCAGCTGAGCGCGGCCGACAAGGCGGCGGCCCTGGTCGGGCCGGAGACGGTACGCTTGTCCATCGGACTGGAAAACGTCGAGGATCTGATCGCCGATATCGCCCAGGCGCTGGATCAGGTCGACGCCTGATCAGGCGAATTTGAGCTCGGCGGAGACCGCCGCTCCCAGGGAGGCGGCCCTGCCGCTGTGCTTGTTGAGCAACCACGGCACCCGGCTCTGCGGCATGGGCTTGCTGTACAGGTAGCCCTGCGCATAGGCGCAGCCTTGCCCGCGCAGGAATTCCGCCTGCGCCTCGGTCTCGACGCCCTCCGCGGTGACGTCGAGGCCGAGATTCTGGCCGAGCTGCACCACCGCCGTGACGATGGCGGCGTCGTTGGGGTCTCGTTCGAGGTCGCGCACGAAGCTGCGGTCGACCTTGATCTCGTCCACCGGATATTGCTTCAGGTGGGTGAGGGAGGCGTAGCCGGTTCCGAAATCGTCCAGCGCCACGCGGACGCCGACGCGGTGCAAGTCCGAGAGGATCGCCGAGACGCGGTCTCCATGGCCGCCGAGGAGCACCGTCTCCGTCACCTCCACGCCGATCCTGTCATGGGCGAGCCCCGCCGCGGAGAGATCGGCGATCAGGCATTCGGCGAGGTTGTCCTGCGCGAACTGCGCCGAGGACAGGTTCAGGAACACCCGGCCGGGATCGTATCCTTTCGCGATCCACCCCGCGATGTCGGCGAAGATCTGGCGCGCGAGGACATGGCCGACCGCGATCCCGATCTCGGCATCGTCGAAGACCGTCGAGAAACTCGCCGGCGAGAGGAGGCCGCGGGTGGGATGCTGCCACCGCGCCAGGGCCTCGAAGCCGATGATCCGGCCCGTGGCGAGGCAGATCTTGGGTTGGTAATAGGGAATCAGGCCGCCGACTTCGAGGGTCGACCTCATCTCGCGGGCGACGGACACGCGATGTTCGATATCCGCCCGGAGCGCCGGAACGAAGAGCGTCGCGCGGTTTCGTCCGGCCGCCTTGGCCGCGTAGAGGGCGAGGTCCGCGTTGGTGAAGAGGTCGGTCGAATTGGCGGCGTGTTCCGGGTAGAGGGCGAGGCCGAGACTGGCGCGGAGCGAGACCACGCGCCCCGATACCGCCATCGCCGGCTTCAGGACATCGAGGATCGCCCGTGACAGGGCATGGATACGCCGGCTCGGCTGGTGACGGTCCTTCTCGCAGGGGGCGATGATGACGAACTCGTCGCCTCCGAGACGGGCGACGAGATCGCGTTCGCCGATGGCTTTACCGAGACGCCGGGCGACCTCCTTGAGCACCGCGTCGCCCGCTTCGTGGCCGAGGGTGTCGTTCACTTCCTTGAACGCATCGAGATCGATGAGGATGAGGCCGATGCGCTCTCCCGACGCCTCTGCCCGGCTCAGAGCCGCATCGAGGGTGGTCTGGAACAGGGCACGGTTCGGCAGGCCGGTGAGGACGTCGCGCTGGGCAGCGAGGCGAATCCGCTCTTCCACCGCCTTGCGGCTCGTCATGTCGACGAGGCTGGAAATGATGCGGGTCGACCCGTCCATCTCGACGGTGACCGCCGACAGCATGGCGTCCCGTCGCACCCGCCCCTGGGCTCCCGTGCTGATCTCGATCTCGTCGGCGGTGCCGGTCCTGTCGAGTTCCGCCTGGATCAGGCGGCGGGCATCCCCGTCGAGGAGATCGCGCGTCCTGTATTGTGTCAGGTCTTCACCGTCGTCGAGCCCGTAGAAGCGGTTGGCGGCGTCGTTGGCATCCACGATCTGGCCGTCGTCTCGGCGTGACACCACGATCGGGATCGGCACCGCCTTGAACATGGTCTCGAACAGGCGGCGGCTTTCCGCCAGTTCCGTGTTGGCACGGCGCTCGGCCTGGGTCGCCATCCATTCCAGACGCCTGAGGCGGTTCGACCGCACCACGAACAGCAGCATCGCGATGTTGGACACCAGCACCGCGAGGCAGACTCCAAACGCCGTGGAGGACAGGGGCGCGGGCAGGAGATAGCCCGCCGTGAGCGCAACCGACGCGAGCGCGCTGCTCGCCACGCTCCAGAAGAAGCGCGTCGGCACGACGATCATGTAGATCGCGGGCAGCAGGAGCATGACGAAGAGCGCGATGTCGGACCGCGACGAGCACAGGACCGCGACGCAGCCGGCGACGATGATCTCCCACGTCACCATGACGGCCTGCAGCCTGCCGAAGCTGGCGACGTTCCGGGTCGCCAGCAAACAGATGAGCGAGATCAGGATGACGCCGCCACGGGCCGGTACGGCGACCCAGAAATGGGTCTGACCCGCAAAGCGCCAGTCACTCAGGAGAAAGAGCGTGTTGAGGAAAAGGCCGCAGAGGAAGACCAGCCGGGCATGGCGCAGGGTCTCGGGCAGGCGCTCCTGCTGGAACGCCGCTTCCCGCGCGACCGAGACGAATTCGCCGCCAATGGCGCTGAGACGATGCTTCCACATGGTGCATCACACTCTCACGCAATCGTCGCGCAGGCGTTAAGAACCGGCCACAGCGATAACAATAATCACTCTTTCGCCTTGATCCTGGTCATGGCGCGCAACGCCCCGCGAAACGTCCGGACATCCTGCTCCGTCATGGCCATGCGGTGCAGCATGTCGCGCATGTTGCGGGCGATCACGTCCCGCTTCTCGGGCGGATAGAACCCGCCCGCCTCGAGGCTGCCCTCCAGGCTGGCGACGAGGGAGGCCATCGCCTCGCGCGTGGCGGGCGGCGACTGCATCTCCCCGGTGAAGGGGAGCCGGGCCTGGCCCGAGGCCTTGCGCCATTCGTAGCCGACGAGGAGCACCGCCTGGGCGAGATTGAGGGACGGAAAGTCAGGGGAGACGGGAAAGGTGACGATGGCGTCGGCCAGCGACACCTCGTCGTTGGTGAGCCCGATCCGCTCCCGGCCGAACATCACGCCAACGCGCTGTCCCGCCCGCGCGGCCACATCCGCCATCGCCTCGTCGGGGGCATAGGCGCGCTTCATCTGCCCGCGCTCGCGGGCCGTGGTGGCGAGCAGATAGTTCAGGTCGGCGATGGCCTCCGGCACCGTGGCGAAGACGGTGGCGTCGTCGAGCACATGCGTCGCCCCGGAGGCGGCCTCGCGCACGCCCTTCTTCGGCCAGCCGTTCTTGGGGGCGACGAGGCGGAGTTCGGAGAGGCCGAAATTGGCCATGGCGCGGGCGACCATGCCGATATTCTCGGCCAGCTGCGGTTCGACCAGGATGACGACGGGGGCGATCATCGTCGCCCTCTGCCATGGAGCGGGCCGGACGCATAGTCCGTATGGGGAGGATGGGGAGCCGCGGGGCGATCGCCTCGAGCGATGACCCTCGGGAGAAGCGCCTTACAGCCTGTTCGATTGGATTTTTCGGCGGATTTTCGTGCCAATTGAAAAGATCATCCAATCAAATCTCCTCATCCTGAGGTGCCCTTTGCAGGAGCAAAGGGCACCTCAGGATGAGGTAAATGCTTGGAAAAAACGACTCGGACAGGCGCTCAGATCTTACCGTCGAGGCCCATCTGGTAGTATTTGTGGATGATCTTGTCCTGGTTCTCGAGGAGCCAGTCGATCGAGGGCTCGTTGGTCATGGCCTTGCGGATCGCTTCCGTCATGCCCTTGCGCTGGATCTCGAACAGGGCCTTGTGATCGACCGTCTCCGCCTCGATCACGCCGGGGCTGAGCCAGACCGAGCAGATGATGCCGAGATCGTTGGCCTTCTCCTTGGGGATGTAGCCGAGGCGCACGGCGTCGAGGACGCCGTTGGCGATGGCGAACTGCACCGTGCCCATGAGGATGGAGGTGTACTTGGATTCCGTGACGCTGACCTTGGAGACGCAGAGCGTCACCGGCCGCACCATGATGTCGGTGTTCAAGAGCGCGAAGACGCGGGAATGGCCCACCACCTGATCGCCCGTGAGGGTGGCGAGCGCCGTGCCGACCGGCCCGTCGAGCTCTCCGATGATGACCTCCGGCTCGGAGGCGGTGTTGGGCGGGCCGCCGGCGACCAGGGCCTCGCCGGCCCGCAGGATGATGCGTTCGCTCATGGACATGTCCTTCTCGATGTCGGAATGGCCCGCACATTCCCGCCCCGTCGCCGGATGTCCAGGGGGATCGGCGAATTTCGAGCCCGCCGACGCCCCGCCCGATCTGTAAGGGGCACGGCTTTCGCGTCCTGTTGCAGCGCGCTATGACCGCCGCAGCGGGAGCGCGGCCGGCCCCGGCCGCGTGATGAGAAAGGTTCTGAGGATCATGTCGAAGATCAAGGTGGCGAACCCGGTCGTCGAACTCGACGGCGACGAGATGACCCGGATCATCTGGAGCGAGATCAAGAACAAGCTCATCCACCCCTATCTCGACCTCGACCTCGACTATTACGATCTCGGCGTCGAGCACCGCGACGAGACGAACGACAAGGTCACCGTCGATGCGGCCGAGGCGATCAAGCGCCACGGCGTCGGCGTCAAATGCGCCACCATCACCCCCGACGAGCAGCGGGTGGAGGAGTTCAAGCTCAAGGAGATGTGGCGTTCGCCCAACGGCACGATCCGCAACATCCTCGGCGGCGTGATCTTCCGTGAGCCGATCATCTGCAAGAACGTGCCGCGCCTCGTGCCGGGCTGGACCCAGCCCTTCGTCATCGGCCGCCACGCCTACGGCGACCAGTATCGCGCCACCGACTTCAAGGTGCCCGGCAAGGGCCGCCTGACCATCAAGTTCGAGGGCGACGACGGCACAATCATCGAGAAGGAAGTGTTCAAGTTCCCGGCCGCCGGCGTCGCGATGTCGATGTACAATCTCGACGAGTCGATCCGCGACTTCGCCCGCGCCTCGCTGAATTACGGCCTCGCCCGCAAGTACCCGGTCTACCTGTCCACCAAGAACACCATCCTCAAGGCCTATGACGGCCGCTTCAAGGACCTGTTCCAGGAGGTGTTCGACGCCGAGTTCAAGGCGAAGTTCCAGGCGCTCGGCATCACCTACGAGCACCGCCTCATCGACGACATGGTCGCCTCCTGCCTTAAATGGTCCGGCGGCTACGTCTGGGCCTGCAAGAACTACGACGGCGACGTACAGTCGGACACCGCCGCCCAGGGCTTCGGCTCGCTCGGCCTGATGACCTCGGTGCTGATGACGCCGGACGGCCAGACCGTGGAGGCGGAAGCCGCGCACGGCACCGTGACGCGCCATTACCGCGAGCATCAGAAGGGCAAGGAGACCTCCACCAACTCCATCGCCTCGATCTTCGCCTGGAGCCGTGGCCTCGCCCACCGCGCCAAGCTCGACGACAACACCGACCTCGCCAAGTTCGCCAACACCTTGGAGAAGGTCTGCGTCGACACGGTGGAAGCCGGCTTCATGACCAAGGATCTCGCCCTTCTGGTGGGCCCCGATCAGCGCTGGCTTTCCACCACCGGCTTCCTCGACAGGGTCGACGCGAACCTGAAGACCGCCATGGCCTGAGGGCGAGGCTCGGGTTCCCCCTCTCCCCGCCGGGCGGGGCGAGGGGAATGCCCGGCCATCGCCGCTTCAGGTTGAAGACCTTGCCGCCTCGGCGTTGCGCTTGCGGGTCGCGGCGGCTTTCTTTGCCGAGGCGGAGCGCTGCTCGGCGGTGCGGGAGGCCGAGGCCTTTCCGCCGGCGGCGCCGCCCTTGTGGGCCGCCGGGTGGGAGCTCGATTTGCCCCTCCCCGATCCGCCCGGATGCTTGCCGCCGCCATCGTCCTTGTTGACGGTCGCCCAGGCGCGGGCCTCGGCTTCCTTCTCCGGGACGCCGCGCTCCTCGTAGGAGTCCGCGATGTGCTCGGCCTTGCGGATCTGCTTGTCGGTGTATTTCGACTTGTCACCCTGTGGCATGGCGCGCCTCCCGTAGCGGGCCCCGCGCCGCTGCCTCAGCTGCCGTCGGCCGGACCGTCCAGGATGGCGCGAACGCGGCGGATGAGATCGGTCCGGCGATAGGGCTTGTTCAGGAGATCGAACTCCGAACCCCCGGCATCGGTTCGCTCGAGACTCGCCTCGGCGTAGCCGGTGGTCAGCAGGACCTTCAATCGGGGTTGCCGCCGCTTGGCCTCGCGGGCGAGCATGATGCCGTTCATCCCGCCCGGCATGATGAGGTCGGTGAACAGCAGGTCCACCGAACCGCTCGAATCCAGGATCTCCAGCGCCTCGCGGCCGTTCCGGGCCATCAACAGCGTGTAGCCGCTGTCGCGCAGGATGGTTCGCGCCAGTTCGGCCACGTCCTCACGGTCGTCGACGATGAGGATGGTCTCGGTCCCCTGGCGATCCACCGTCCCCGGCACGGCGCGGTTGGGCTCCCGGTCGTCCTCGGCGGCGGCGGGGAAGGACAGGCGGACGCGCGTTCCCTCGCCGACGACGGACTCGATCTGCGCCGCGCCGCCGGATTGCTTGGCGAAGCCATAGACCATCGAGAGGCCGAGCCCCGTGCCCTTGCCCTCGTCCTTCGTCGTGAAGAACGGCTCCATCACCCGCGCCAGGGTCGGCGGCGAGATTCCCGCCCCGGTATCGGTGATGGTCACGGTGACGTAGCGACCCTCACCCAGGGGTTCCGACCCGCCGAAATCCTGCGAGCCCAGATCCTGCGCGCCGATATCCCGGTTCTCGGTGGAGATCACGACGGTGCCGCCCTCCGGCATGGCATCGCGGGCATTGATGAGGATGTTGAGGAGGGCGACCTCCGCCTGTGCCGGGTCGACACGGCAGTTCCAGAGGTCTTCGCCCAGGTCGAGCCGCAGCGTGATCGCGTCACCCAGGCTGCGCGCGGCCATATCCTCCATGCCCTTCACGAGGGCGTTGAGATTGACCGCGCGGCCGTCGAGACGCTGCTTGCGCGCGAAGGCGAGAAGCTGCTGGGTCAGGGTGGTCGCCCGTTCGGCGGCGGTCCGGATGTTGTCGGTGGCGCGCCGAAGGCGGTTCCGGTCCGCATCCGGACGGTCGAGACCGTGGCTCAGAATATCGATGTAGCCGACGATGACCTGGAGAAGGTTGTTGAAGTCGTGGGCGATGCCGCCGGTCAGCTGGCCGAGCGCCTCCATCTTCTGGGCCTGACCCAACGCCTCCTCGACGGTGCGGCGGCGGGAGACATCGAGCTGCGAGGCGAAGAAATACACGAGCTCGCCGGCCGCATTGTAGATCGGCGCGACGAACAGAGCGTTCCAGAACGTCGATCCGTCCTTGCGGTAGTTGACGATCTCGGTGGCGAATTCCCGCCGGGCCTGGATCGCCTCGCGCAGGGCATTCACGCTGTCCCGGTCGGTGTCCGGTCCCTGCAGGAAGCGGCAATTGCGGCCGATGATCTCTTCGGTTGCATAGCCTGTGAGGCCCAGGAAAGCCTTGTTGACGAAGACGATCGGATTGTCGTCCTGCCGCGGGTCGGTGACCACCATCGGCATCCGGGTCGCTTCGACAGCCGTAAAGAAGATGTCGCTGGTGTGATCGGCGATCTCCGACACCGCTCCCGTTCTCACGCGCGGCGGTACACCAGCAGGCGGCTTCTCGGGGCTATCGGTCATCATCTGTCGGTTGTCGTGCCAGGAAATGAAGGTGGATCAGAAATACCCAACGGCTGGCACATCATCCGTTTCCCTCGACACATCTCGCGATGACGACGCAGGCGCCCCCGTCGTCATCGATCGAAACGACCTGGAGTTGCGCCCGACCGGCGGGGTCGGGACGCATCTCCAGGCCTTCGTCGTGCCGCGCTCGTCGTGGCCGACGCAGCATTCACCTCGGCGGAGCGCGGGTCAGGTCGCCGAGGGGGCGAAGCGCACGCTCTCGATATTGGCGCGTTCGAACGCCTGCATCACGTGCTGGTACGAGCGCTCCATCTCGGTCGCCTCGTCGCCTTCGGTTTCCTCGGGCTTCAGCACGAACATCAGCATCGAGCGTCCGGTGACGTCGTAGCGGTCGCCGATGGCCCAGGTGCCGACCTCCTGGCTGTCGGGCAGGTTGGTGTCGAGGAGCCGCGTCCAGCCGACGCCGCCGACGGAACCCGGCAGGGTGAAGGAGACGAGATCGCTATAGGCGTTGTAGAGGATCAGCAGCGTCGCATCGCCACCCCGGCGGTGGATGCCGGACGCCTGGGCGCGGCCGTCGAGCAGGACGGCGATGGAATGCGCGCCGCCATCCGTCCAGTTCTCCGTGGACATTTCCTCGCCGTCGGGCCTCAGCCAAGTGACGTCCTTGACGCCGAGGTCTTCGTCATAGGCGCCGGAGAGGAACCGGCCGCGGGTGAGGATCGGCAGGGCCTCGCGCAGGATGGTGAGGCGCTGCGTGAACTCGGCGAGGTCCCGACCGGCATCGTCGATCCCCTCCCAATCGAGCCAGGAGATCTCGTTGTCCTGGCAATAGGCGTTGTTGTTGCCGCCCTGGCTGCGGGCGAACTCGTCGCCGGCAAGCAGCATCGGCGTTCCCCGCGAGAGGAACAGCGTCGCCATCATGTTGCGCATCTGGCGGGTGCGCACCGCCTTGATCGCCTCGTCATCGGTGGGGCCTTCGACGCCGTAGTTGTTCGAGAGGTTGTGGGAATGCCCGTCCCGCCCGTCCTCGCCATTCGCGAGGTTGTGCTTCTCGTTGTACGAGACCGTGTCGTTCAGCGTGAACCCGTCATGGGCGGTGAGGAAGTTCACCGAGGCCCAGGGCTTGCGCCCGCGCTTGTTGAACTTGTCGGCCGACCCGGTGATGCGCGAGGCGAGGCTCGGCAGAAGACCGGAATCGCCGCGCCAGTAGCCGCGGACATCGTCGCGGAAGCGGTCGTTCCACTCCGCCCAGCCGGGAGGGAAGCCGCCGACCTGATAGCCGCCCGGACCGCAATCCCATGGCTCGGCGATGAGCTTGACCGAGTTCAGCACCGGGTCCTGCCGGCAGGTGTCGAGGAAGCCGCCGCCCTCGTCGAAACCGTGCGGTTCGCGCCCGAGGATGGTGGCGAGGTCGAAGCGGAAGCCGTCGACCCGCATCTCCGTCGCCCAGTAGCGCAGGGAATCGGTCACCAGCTGCAGGACGCGCGGGTGCGAGAGGTTGAAGGTGTTACCGGTGCCGGTATCGTTGATGTAGTAGCGCTCGTCGCCGGGCATGAGGCGGTAGTAGGAAGCGTTGTCGACGCCCTTGAACGACAGGGTCGGGCCCTTCTCGTTGCCCTCGGCGGTGTGGTTGTAGACCACGTCGAGGATCACCTCGAGGCCGGCACCGTGCATGCGCGCCACCATCTCCTTGAACTCGGAGAAGGCGAAATCCGGCACCGCTGCGTAGCGCCGCGCCGGGGTGAAGAACGAGATCGTGTTGTAGCCCCAGTAATTCACCAGGTTCTTTTCCTGGAGATAATCGTCCTGCACGAAGGCATGGACCGGCAGGAGCTCTACCGAGGTGACGCCGAGGCTCTTGATGTAGTCGAGAACAGCGGGGTTGCCGAGGCCGGCATAGGTGCCGCGCAGCTTTTCCGGCACGGCCGGATGCAGCTTGGTGAAGCCCTTCACATGGGTCTCGTAGAAGATCGTCTTCTCCCACGGCACGTGCGGCTTGCGGTCCCGTCCCCAGGTGAAGGCCGGGTCGATGACGCGGCTGCGGCGGGTGAAGGGCGCGGAATCGCGCTCGTCGAAGGTGAGGTCGTCGCCCGTCTCCATCTGGTAGCCGAACAGGGCCGGGTTCCAGGTGATCGAGCCGACGAGGCCCTTGGCGTAGGGGTCGATGAGCAGCTTGTTGGGATTGAAGCGGTGGCCGGCCTTGGGCTCGTAGGGGCCGTGGACCCGGTAGCCGTAGATCGTGCCGGGACGCGCGTCGGGCAGGTAGCCGTGCCAGATCTCGTCGGTATATTCGGGCAGTTCGATCCGCTCGAGTTCCTGCTCTCCGGCATCGTCGAACAGGCAGAGCTCGACCTTGGTGGCATGGGCCGAGAACAGGGCGAAGTTGACGCCGAGGCCGTCCCAATTGGCGCCCAGCGGATAGGGCGATCCCTCTTTGATGCGCGATCGTACCGCCTTCGTCTGCGTGGCGGCTTGCGGCATCGGGGGGTTCTTGGCGACCATGATCACTCCAGGGGGGGCTCGCTGCCTGAGGCGGAGCCCGACGGCATGAATTCTGCCGAGTGAACGTTCATGCTTGACCGTAAGGTCCGCCGGCGCGGAAACTTTTTGCGGTGCGAGAGGCACTTTCGCGTCAATGCCGTACTATGGTCGGGTCGCTTTGCCGCGCTCGACATCGTCGCCGTTCTGGAGCCAGCCCATGCCCGACAGATCTTCCGTTTTGCAGACCGTCGCCGATCGGCACGGCGTCAGCGTCGACGCCGTGCGCCATCTCATGCGCGCGCTGGAAGCGGGCAATGGGACCATGGCCCAGTTCAACCATCCCGAACTCGGAGGGTTCGGCCAATGGTCGTCCGGCGGCATGACCATGATCGGCAACATGTTCGACGCGAATCTGAAGTCGCGCGTGGCGGCGATCTGCTCGGATCTCGCCCAATCCCTGCCCCCCGGCGGCTGGGACGACGGCTCGGCTTCCGCGACCTGGTGGCCCGCCGAACTCGGCCGACCGGCGACGTCCGGCTCGCAGAACGGCATGCGCTACGCCTATTTCCCGGATAGCCGGCTGCTCGCGGTGGAAACGGCGGGAACGCTCGTCCTCTACGATACCGGGCATTACGACATTTCCGGCGTCTCGCAGCAGCAGGGCGATACGCAGAGCCTCCGCTTCAGCGGCCGCAACGGTTACGTCGACCTCGAATCGCTCCAGCGGGTCAGCGTGGCCCCCACGCCGGAACGCTCCCTCGAACCGAAGCCGTTCCACCCCGAGCCGATCGTGGCCCCGCCCCGCACGGAAGACCGTCCGCGTCCGGCCCCGGAGCCGGACTTCCACCAGACCGGAGCCCCCTCGGGGGACGTGATCTCGACCCTCGAGCGCTTGTCCGAACTCCACCGCAAGGGCGTGCTCACCGAGGCGGAGTTTTCGTCCAAGAAGGCCGAACTCCTGGCGCGGTTGTAGGGGGCGCGGTCGGCGACGAGCGATTGCGCCGGGACCTCCCTCCCCACGGCGTTTCCCTTGCCGCGGGGCTCGGACCGGAACTTGGAAGTGTCGTCAGGCCCGTCGCGCGCGGCCGGTCATGCAACTGCGCGCGTCATCGCCCGACTGGGCGGAATCACCGGGGACCTGGTCGATCGATCCGACGGCATGCTTCCGGCGTGGAGAACCCCATCCTACACGGTACGATACAGGGCGAATCGTCCCGAATACCTCCCGGCATCCGGACCCGCTCCCATTTGCGCGGCTTTTATCGTAACGAAGGCTCGATGACCGATAACGACATGCGCGAATCACGCGCCGCACTCATCCTGCTCGCCGTCGCCGTGGCGTCGGTCCTGATATTCGGCGCGATAACGATTCTGACTCAGCTCTGAGCCGAATGCACCGATCGCGCGCCGACGACCTCAGTGGGTCCAGGGGGCCGTGCGGTTGAATTTGAAATTGTCCGAATAGGACAGGCCCTTGCGGATCGCGGGCTTCTGGGGCTGCTCGACCCGGAAGGTGATGCCGTTGCGGGTGGCGTAGGCGACGGCCTCGTCCTGGGTCTCGAACGACAGCCTGACCTGCTGCAGCATGTCCGACGATCCGGTCCAGCCCATCAGGGGGTCGGTGTCGCGCGGGGAGCTCTGGTCGAATTCCAGCAGCCAGGCCTTGGTGCGGGCCGTGCCGGATTGCGAGGCATCCTTGGCGGGCTGATAAATTCGAGCACTCGGCATCGTGGGGTCGATAGCTCCAGCAGGAGAGAACGGCCGATACGCACGCGATTGGTCGGGGCGATAGGATTCGAACCTACGACCCTCTGGTCCCAAACCAGATGCGCTACCAGGCTGCGCTACACCCCGACACGCTCGCGCGCAGAGCGGAGGTACGGTTTTTGGAAGCAAACAGCAAGCGCGCCGCAGCGATAAGCGCCCCGATGGTGAAGGAGAGCCGAAATCTGCGGCCCCTCCCCTGTCGGCGGCGCTGCGGATCAGACGGAGAACGCGACGCCGAGCTTCCTGTCCCGTCTCCAGACGACCGTGCAGGCGCGCGGTTTGGCGTAGGCGGTCATCACCAGGATGAACTCGTCCGGAACCTCGTCCGGAGTCTCGACCTCGATCTGTGCGCCGGTCTCGGACTGGTCCCAGACCAGGCAGTCGATATCCGCCCGCTCGCCCGCGAAGGAGAGCGCCCCGATGCGAAATGCACCTTTCCGCGAGGCGCGGCGACGATTGGTAGTCACGTCATGGATCCAGCTCTAACCTGACGCCGACTGTCACCCTGGCCGGTTAATTTTCAGGCTATCGGTACACGATCAGACCATCACGTCGACGACACGGTCCTGGCCTGCCGGACGGGCGGTCACCGTCGGTGCGGTGGGCGCGCCGACATTGACCGAGACCAGTTTCGGTTCGGTCTCCCCATCGCGAAGTGCCTCCATGCGGGCGCTCGTCACCACGTCGAGGGCCTTCAGCAGCCCCAGCGTGTTCAGCGAAACCGTGATCGTCATCGGGAGTGGCCTCCGTCGATGGATGGTGCTGCAATGTCTTGCAGCTGGGACGCTACACGAGGATGTCGAGGACGCGTTTCTCGGTGTCGAGGGTCGATTTCATCACCGCCGTGTTGACCTCGAAGCTCGCCTTGCTCTCCATCAGCTGCATGGCCGAGCTCGACAGGTCGACCTGGGTCGGGCTGGGGAGGACCTGATCCACCTGGGTCGGGCTGGGCATGGTCATGCCCACCGAGGCGATCTGTTCCGCCGCGTTGCTGAAGCGCTGGGAGGCCGCCACCATCCCGCCGCCGCTGATCGAGATCGCGCTGCTCATCCTACCGGTCTCCCGCTCGGGTACCCCCGTGAGCGACCATGCAAGCACGAGAACCCTGAAGCAATCGGTCGAACAATCCCTCGCATTCTAGCGACCTGCCGTTAGAGCGACCTGCCATTCGACAAGCCCGGCATTCGCGTGACCGGCGCGGCTTGACCTCGGTGCCGCCGGTCGCCAACTCGACCTTCGGCGCTGCCCGGCACTCGCGGCGCGCTGAAAGGAATTTCGATGATCGATCTGCATTACTGGCCGACGCCGAATGGCCACAAGGTGACGATGTTCCTTGAGGAGGTCGGGCTCCCCTATACGATCAAGCCGGTGAACATCGGCAAGGGCGAGCAGTTCAAGCCGGACTTCCTCGCCATCGCCCCCAACAACCGGATGCCGGCCATCGTCGATCACGAACCGCCGGGGGGCGGCGCTCCGATCACTCTCTTCGAATCGGGCGCGATCCTGCTCTATCTCGCAGAGAAGACCGGTCGTTTCATCGCCGCCGACCTGCCGGGTCGGGCCGAGGTGCTGCAATGGCTGTTCTGGCAGATGGGCGGACTCGGGCCGATGCTCGGCCAGAACCACCACTTCTCGCAATACGCGCCGGAGAAGATCCCCTACGCCATCGAGCGCTACGTCAAGGAGACGAACCGGCTCTACGGCGTCCTCGACCGGCGCCTCGCCGACCGGGATTTCGTCGCCGGGCCGGATTACTCCATCGCCGACATGGCCTCCTATCCGTGGATCGTCCCCTGGGAGAAGCAGGGCCAGAACCTCGACGATTTCCCCAACCTCAAGCGCTGGTTCACGGCCATCGCCGAGCGCCCCGGCACCAAGGCGGCCTATGCCCGCGCGCCGGAGGTCAACCCCGACCACGGCAAGACCATGAGCGAGGACGCCAAGAAGGTGATGTTCGGCCAGACCGCCAAACGGGTCTGACCTATCGCCGGAGGCTGTCCAGCCTCACCGGGGCGGCGTGCGGGCGGGTCGCCAGCATGCCGTCGATGAGCGCCAGCACCTCGGCCCGGCCGCAATTGGCGGCCGGCTCGAACGGGGTCCAGGTCTGGGTGAAGTCGAGTTGGGCGAAGACGTCGCGGTAGCGGCGCAATTCGTTGGTGGTCAGCGGCACCCCGCGCACGAAGGCCTTGTGCGCCGAGATCGTCTCGGCCCGGCGGAAATCCTTCGGGTCGAGCTCGAATTTCAGGGCGTCGCCGCAGAACAGGATCTTTCGCCCCCGGTCGAACAGGATCGCGTGGCCGTCGAAATGCCCTGCCGTGCGGTGGAGTTCGAGGCCGGGCAGCGGTTCGAGGAAATCGTCGTAGGGCCAGGAGACCTGCAAGGCCGCGCTCCAGATGAAGTCGGCGGCCGGCAGGCACAGTTCCGGGTCGAACCGGTCCTGCAGCTGCACCAGCGCCCCATAGGCATGAGGGTGCGAGGAAGACAGCACCTGCATCCCGCCGAGGGACGCGATGTGCTTCAGCGCCGCCTCGCTGAAGACCGGGCAGGCCTCGAAGCCCATATTCCCGTCGGGCGTCTGGATCAGGTAGGCGCTCGGCCCGATGCCGGAGACGGGATCGTTCCAGAAACGCCAGATTCCCGGCTCCAGCTCCTCCCAATGGCAGGGGAAGCGGTCCTGCGCCTCGCGCTCGCTCCAGAACTGCCAGCCCTTCTGCGGCACCACGTGACGTGCGTCGAGGCACATCGGACACGAGGGCGGCGGCGCGAAATGGCGCTGCCAGAACCCGCAATTGTCACAGGTATAGGCGGGGAGATCGAGGGCGCCGGCGAAGGGCAGGTATCCGGGAGACACGGTGGCGTTGCTCGGGTTCGGGGCGGGAGGTCGAGGCCCAGCCATATAGGTCGTGCCGCGAGGCTGTCGCGGGTCGGATGACGAGAGGATCGCTTCGGCGCCGGCCGGAACGCATGGCTCCTGCGCCGGACGGCCCGGTTGCGAAGCGGCGGCGGCGTCGCGATCTCTTCCGGGTGGGGACGTTCATGGCCGGCGCGAGCCGGTCGCTCATGCAAACGGACACGCGATTCATGATCCCTCTTTCCGTTCTCGACCTCGCCTTCGTGCCGCATGGCGCGACGCCCGGCGACGCCCTGCGGAACACCCTCGACCTGGCGCGGGCCGCCGAGCGCCTCGGCTATCGGCGGTTCTGGCTCGCCGAGCACCACAACATGGTGGGCATCGCCAGCGCGGCGACCTCCGTGGTCATCGGCCACGTGGCCTCGGGCACGAGCCGAATCCGTGTCGGGGCCGGCGGGGTCATGCTGCCGAACCACTCGCCCATGGTCATCGCCGAGCAGTTCGGCACGCTGGAGACCCTGTATCCGGGCCGGATCGATCTGGGCCTCGGGCGCGCTCCGGGCACAGACCAGCGGACCTTGCGCGCCCTGCGGCGCTCACCCGAGACGTCCGACCAGTTCCCGCAGGACGTCCTCGAACTCCAGGCGCTGCTGGGCGACGCGCAGCCGGGCCAGGTGATCCAGGCCGTGCCGGGGACGGGCACCAAGGTGCCGCTCTGGATCCTCGGCTCCAGCCTGTTCGGGGCGCAGCTCGCCGCCATGCTCGGCCTGCCCTACGCCTTCGCCTCGCATTTCGCGCCGGATGCGTTGATCGAGGCGCTTTCCGTCTATCGCGAGCGCTTCACCCCGTCCGAGCAGTCGACGGCGCCCCATGCCATGGTGGGCGTCAACGTCGTGGCGGCCGAGACCGATGCCGAGGCATGCCGCCTGTTCACCTCGGCGCAGCAGCAATTCGCCAATATGTTCCGGGGCACGCGGGGCCTGCTGCCGCCGCCCATCGACGATATCGAGACCTATTGGTCGCCCTCCGAGAAGCGCCAGGCCTCGGGGATGCTCGCCCGCGCCATCGTCGGTTCGCCGGAGACCGTGCGTCGGGGGCTCGCCGACCTGATCGCCGAGACCGGGGCGGACGAACTCATGGTGGCGAGCGCCATCCACGACCACACCGCCCGCCTGCGCTCCTACGAGATCCTGGCGGATGTCGCCGCGGCGCCGGTCCGGGCCGCTCCGGCGCGGGAACTCGTCGCGGGTTGATCCCGGCTGCGCCGGGCGGGGTCTCGCATCGCTTAGGAGGTGTGCCTATGGTGCGCCACCAACCTCACGGGCCGACATGATCAAGAAGACGCACCTTCCCTCCGACGCGACGCTCGCGGACGTCGTCCCCACCCTGGAGGAGGCCGACGCCTATCTGAGCCGGCTGCTCACCAACATGCGCTTCTGCCAGAAACGGCACGGCAATGCCTCGGTCCGCATCGCGGTCACGGGCAAGGGCGGCCACCCGTCCTACCGGGTCGATTACGTCAAGCCGGTGGCGCCGGACCCGGACGGCACGCCGTTCGACGCCTATGGCGGCAAGGCCCATTACAGCTTCACCGCCATCAACATCATGGAGACCAACTGGAGCAGCCGCTCGATGAGCATCGACGAGGTGCTGAAACTCCAGGCGGACTTGCGGAAGCCGAAATTCGAGGAACGGTGAGTCCGGGGGCCTCGCTCTGATCGCTCTCGGCCGAGCCTGCTGCATTTATCCCTCTGCTTTTAGGCAGGGCGCGTCCCTCTC
>NZ_NKUG01000081.1 GCF_014845095.1 Methylobacterium bullatum
GCCAGCAGCGCCGCCTCGACCTCGCCGAGCTCGATCCGGAACCCGCGCAGCTTCACCTGCGCGTCGGCCCGGCCGAGATACTCCACCGTCCCGTCCGCCCGCCAGCGCGCCAGATCCCCGGTGCGGTACAGCCGGCCGCCGTCCCGGCCCGACAGGTCCGGGAACGGATCGGGGATGAACCGGTCCGCCGTCTGCCCGGCCCGGCCGAGATAGCCCCGCGCCAGACCGTCACCGCCAAGATGCAGCTCCCCGGTGACGCCCACCGGCACCGGCTGCAATGCCGCGTCGAGAATGTAGGCCCGGCGATCCCCCACCGCCCGGCCGATCGGGGCGTAGGCCCCCTCCACCGCATCGCCGGCCCGTGCTCGCCACACCAGCGGCGAGATCACCGTCTCGGTGGGGCCGTAGCCGTTGATCAGCAGCGTCGGGTCGAGCGCCCGGCCGATCAGGGCGAAGCTCTCCCGCGACAGGGCCTCGCCGCCAAACGCATAGGAGCGCCGGCTCGGGCGAGGGCCGCTGGCGGCCTCCAGCGCCAGCTGATGCATGTAGGCGGTGGGGAAGCCCGCATGGGTCACGCGATGACGCTCCATGGCGTCCAGCGCCTCGCGCGGGGTCCACAGCCCGTCGGGCTTGAGCACGACGCAGCCACCGAAGGCCAGGGGCACCATCCAGCGCTCCTGCGCCCCGTCGAAGCTCATCGACAGGACGTGGAGTTCGCGCGTCTCCCGGTTCGTGCCGTAGACGGCCCCCGTGGCCCGGACGTGCCGGGCCAGGGGTCCATGCGCCACGGCAACGCCCTTGGGGGTCCCGGTGGAGCCGGACGTGTAGATCACGTAGGCGAGCTGCCCCGGATGGGCCGCGGGGGACGGCGCGGTCTCAGGTTCGGAGGCGAGATCGAGGGCGGAGGGGTCCAGGCTACCGGCCTCTCCCATTCCGGACTCTTGCGCCAGCCCGTCGAGGGCCGACCCCTGCACCAGCAGCAGGCGGGCCCCGGCATCGCGCAGGAGGGAGGCCAGACGCACCCTCGGCTGGGCCGGATCGAGGGGCAGGAAGGCGCCCCCGGCCCGCAGGATGGCGAGGAAGGCGGCGATCTGGTCCGGCCCGCGCGGCAGGGCCACGGCGACCACCGCCTCGGGGCCGATGCCGTCCCGGATCAGGCGGTGGGCGAGGCGGTTGGCGGCCCGGTCGAGCTCGCCGAACGTGGTGGTGCGCGGACCGCAGATCACCGCCGGGGCGTCGGGATCGGCCTGCGCTGCCGCGCCGATCAGCGCCGGCACCAGCGCCTCCGACAGCGGCATCCCATCCGCATAGGGCGAGGACAGCGAAGCGAGGGAAGCGGCCGGGACCAGCGGTAGGGTATCGACGCGGCGGCCGGTCTCCTCCACCGCGCCGCGCAGCAGGGTTAGGAAGCCGTCGCGCATCCGCTCCATGGTGTCCCGCTGGAACAGGTCGCGGGCATAGCCGAACGCCCCGCGCAAGGCCCCGCCGGCCTCTGCCACCGTTTCCAGAACGAGATCGAACTGGACATTGCCGGTTCCCCGCCCGAAGGGCGACACGACGAGATCGCCCACATTGAACCGGGAAGGCCCCTCGACCCGGTGGCTGTGCATGACCTGGACGACGGGGGTATGGCTCACGGTCCGGCGGGTCTGGAGCGCCTCCACCAGACGCTCGAAGGGCAGATCTTGGTGTCCTTGCGCATCCACCATGGCGTCGCGCACGGCCCGCACGTGGTCGAGGACGCTGGCCGCCGGATCGACGACGACCCGGATCGCCAGGGTGTTGACGAACAGGCCGACCAGCGCCTCCGTCTCCGGCCGGTTTCGGTTGGCCACCGGCACGCCGATGCGCAGGTCCGCTTCGCCGGTATAGCGCCGGAGCACCAGGGACAGGATGGCCAGCAGGACCATCGCCGTCGTGGCGCCGGCCTGCCGCGCAAGGGATTCGAGGCGGGCGGCGATATCGGCATCGACCGCGAAATCCACCGCCGCTCCGCGAAAGCTCTGGACCGCCGGGCGCGGGCGGTCGGCCGGCAGGGGGATCACGGACTCCGTCGCCCCGAGGCGGTCCCGCCACCAGCCGAGCTGGCGCTCGAGTTCGCCCGCCTCGAGCCAGTCGCGCTGCCAACGCGCGTAATCGGCATAGGCGATCGGCAGCGGCGGCAGGCCCGAGCTCTCCCCCGCCGCATAGAGGCGCATCAGGTCGGCGAGCAGGATCTCCACCGAGCGGCCGTCGGAGACGAGATGGTGCATCGTGAGGAGGAGGACGTGGCGCTCGGCCTCCATCCGCACCAGCACGGCCCTGAACAGGGGCGGTGCCGCCAGATCGAAGGGCCGTCGTGCCTCCTCCCGCGACAGGGACGCGAGGCGTTCCTCGGCTAAGGCCCGGTCCTCGGCCTCCAGCGAGACCTCCCGCAGGCTCGCCGCGACGAATGAAGCGGTGACCGCCTCGACCTCGTCGGTCTCCCCGGCCCGGAACCCCGTCCTCAGGGCTGGGTGCCGCGCCACGAGAGCGTCGAGCGCCCGCGCCAGCGCATCCCGGTCGAGCGCCCCGGAAAGAGCGAGCCCCCCGGCGATATGGAGCAGGGCCGCGTCGCCTCCCATCCGCCCGATCAGCCACAGCCGCTCCTGCGCGTAGGACAGGGGAGCGACCCTCTCGCCGCCCGCATCCTCGTCCCCCGCCACGATCGGCAGGCGCAAGAAGTCGATGCCGCGTGCGGCCAGGGCGTCGAGGAAGACCCTGCGCTTGTCGGGGGCAAGCCGGGCGAAGCGGCGGCTGAGATCGGCGGCTTGGCCAGACATTCAGGCCTCCAGATCGGCGAGGAGAGCGTCCATGTCGGACAGGTCGGCGGCCTCGTCCCGTCCGTCGCCCGCGACCTCGCTCAACGTCGCGGCCAGGGCGTAGCCGCGCAGGGTCGGGGCCTCGAACAGGGCACGGATCGGCACGGTGAGACCGAGACGCTGCTTCACCCGCATGGCGAGTTGCGCGGCGGTGAGGGAATGGCCGCCGAGGGCGAAGAAGTCGTCGTCTCGGCCCACATTCTCGACGTCCAGCACCTCGCGCCAGATCTCCGCCAGGGCGATCTCCATGGCCCCTTCGGGCGCGTCCGACCCTCGCGTGGTCGCGAGCGGCACCGGCAAGGCGCGCAGATCGAGCTTGCCGTTCGGGGTCAGCGGCAGGGACGCCACGACCAGGATGTGAGCCGGCATCATATGTGACGGTAGCCGGCGAACGATCCCGTCACGGAGGGCATCCGCGTCGATCCCGTCGCCGACCACATAGGCGACGAGGTGCCTGTCCCCGGCGGCGTCGCGCAGGATGACGGCGGCATCGATGACGCCGGGTTCCGCCCGCAGGGCCGCTGCGATCTCCCCCGTCTCGATCCGGAACCCGCGCAGCTTCACCTGCCCGTCGGCCCGTCCGAGATAGGCCAGCGTGCCGTCGGGCCGCCGCAGGGCGAGGTCGCCGCTGCGATAGAGGCGCGCCCCCGGTGGCCCGAACGGATCCGGCACGAAGCGCTCGGCCGTCAGCGCGGACCGCCCTAGATAGCCCTGGGCCAGACCGGCGCCGCCCACATGCAGCTCGCCCGCCACCCCATCCGGCACGGGGTCGAGGGCGGCGTCGAGGAGGTGCAGGGTGAGATCCGGCAGGGCCTCGCCGATGGGGCTGTCGGGCCGATCCGCGTCGTCGGCTACGAGCGGTCGATAGGTCACGTGAACCGTGGTCTCGGTGATGCCGTACATGTTCACGAGACGGGGCGAGGCATCGCCGAAACGCTCGAACCACGGGCGCAGGGCAGAAACATCGAGGGCTTCCCCGCCGAAGACGACGTGGCGTAGCGCCAGCCCCCGCGGCCGCGCGAGGGCGGCCTGCATCAGCGGCCGGAAGGCGGACGGGGTCTGGTTCAGCACCGTCACGCCCTCGCGGACGAGAAGGTCGAGGAACGCGTCCGCCGCCCGCGCCACCTCGCGCGGCACCACCACGAGCCGCCCGCCGTGACAGAGCGCGCCAAAAATCTCCCAGACCGAGAAATCGAACCCGTAGGAATGGAACAGCGTCCAGACGTCGTCCTCGGCGAAGGCGAAATCGTCCTGCGTGGTGGTCAGCAGTCGCGCCGCGTTGGCATGGGTGACGACGACGCCCTTCGGCCGGCCGGTGGAGCCCGACGTGTAGATCACGTAGGCCGGCTGCTCCGGGTGGGGTGCCGGAGGCAGCGGCGTGTCTCCGTCCTCGGACGCCGCCGGCCCGTCCATCAGGATCGGCCTGGGGCCGCCTTCGGGCAAGCTGTCGACGAGGCCGGCCGTGGCGAGCACGTGCCGGGCCCCGCAATCGGCGAGCATGAAGGCGAGTCGGTCGGCCGGATAGGCCGGATCGAGGGGAACATAGCCGGCTCCGCTCTTCAGGATCGCCAAGATGCCGACGACGAGGGAGATCGAGCGCTCGGCGCAGAGACCGACGAGATCGCCCGGCCGCACGCCTTCACGGACGAGATGCCGGGCAAGACGCGCCGCTCGGGTCTCTAGGTCGGCATAGGTCGCCTGCTCACCCTCGCACGTGACGGCCACGGCCTGCGGTCGCCGACCCGCCTGCCAAGCGATTCGGAGATGGATCGCGGGCTCGGCCGGCGATGGCCGGAGGACGGCGGCCCGATGCCGCGCCGCTTCGATCTCGTCGGGCAGGACGAGGGAGAGGGAATCGAGGGGCGCGTCGGCCGCATCCATCAGGGCATCGAGGATGTGAAGCACCTGCGCGTTCAGGCGCCGGACCTCGGCGGAGGAGATCCGGGCCTGGTCGATGCTCCAGTTCAGTCGCGGCGCGCCGTCGAGGAGAAGCGACAGGGTGAGGGGAACGTCGGTCGCTTCGAGGGTCGCGACCGGGCCGAATTCCAGGCCGCCGAGGCTGCGGTCGCGGACCACGGCGTCGAGGGGGTAGTTCTCGACGACGACGAGGCTGTCGAACAGCGGCTGCCCGCCGCGCCCGACCCAGGCCTGGATGTCGGCCAGCGAAGCGAGATCGTGCTCGCGCAGGGCCGCCGCCTCGCCTTGCAGCCGACGCAGCCAGTCCCCCACGTTCAGATGTCCGGGCAGGCCGACGCAACGCGGCACCGTGTTGATGAACAGGCCGAGCACCCCGTGCATTCCGCCGTCATCCGGCGGGCGGCCCGACACGGTGGTGCCGAAGGCCACGGTGGAGCGCCCGGTGAAGCGGCTCAGGGTGAGCGCCCAGGCCGCCTCGAACACCGTGTTCAACGTCACCGTCTCGCGCCGGGCGAAAGCCTGGAGGCGGTCGGTCCGCGCCTCGCCGAGGGCGGTGTCGATGGCGATGTGTCCGCTCGCCCCCGTCTCGCCGGACAGAGCCGGGGCGAGGAGGCTCGGCTCGTCCAGCCCGGCCAGGGTCTCGCGCCAGAACGCCTCGTCGGCGCTGCGGTGGATGTGCGAAAGCCGGGTCAGATGCTCGCGGAACAGGCGCGTCGGTGCCTCGACCACCTCTCCGGCATAGTGGCGCAGCACCTCGGAGATCAGGCGCGCATTGCTCCATCCGTCGAGGAGAAGATGGTGGCAGGTCCAGATCAGCCGGTGCCGGTCTTGGCCGAGATCGACCAAAAGGAGCCGCATGAGCGGTGCCTGCGCGAGATCGAAGCCGCAGGCGCGCTCGGCCCGCGCCAGTGCATCGAGATCGGCGTCGCCGTGGTCACTCAGGTCGAGCCGGGTGATCGGCAGTTCGGCGGAGGCATGCACGAGTTGGAGCGGAGCGGCGAGGTCGCCGGTCCAGAGGAAGCTCGTTCGCAGGATCGGATGGCGTGCGACGCCCGCGCGCCAGGCCGCCGCGAACCGGTCGGGGTCGAGGTTACGGATCGTGACGCCGAGCTGGTTCACGTAGAGACCCGCTTTCGGCGCGGCCAGCGCGTGGAACAGGATTCCGCCCTGCGTCGGGGTCAACGGATAGATGTCCGTCACGTCCCGCAGATCGAGGCCGTCGATCCGGTCCTGCGTCAGGGCGGCCAGCGGGAAATCGGACGGTGTCGCGCCGCCGGCCTCGGGGTCGAGTCCGTGCTCGGCGAGGGCGGAGAACGCGGCACCGAGCCTTTCGGCGAGGCACTCGATAGTGGCCCCGTCGAAACGGGCGGCGCTGTAGCCGAGGCGCAGGGTGACCGCGCCGTCCCGCAGGAAGCTGTCGACGATCAGCTCGGCGCCGAGAGGTGCGGCGGGATCCGCCGACAGGCGCATCGATTCGGCATCGATGGAGAACAGGGAACCGGCATCGGTGGCGGCGACGGTGCCGAGGTGATTGAACGTCACCTCCGGCCAGGGCTGGGCCGAGAGTTTCGCACGCTCTGATTCCGGGCCGAGGTAGCGCAGGACCGAGTAGCCCGAGCCGTCCCCGGGGAGGGTTCGCACCGCTTCCTTAGTCGACTTTACATCGCGCCCGACATCGCCCGATACCGACAGGGTGATCGGAACCAGGGTGGTGAACCAGCCGACCGTCCGGTCGAGGGGAAGGTTCGTGGCGTCCCCGTCCCGGCCGTGGCGCTCCAGGGTGACGCCCAGCGTCGAGTGCCCCGACCAGGCGGCGACGGCGCGGGACAGGCCGGCGAGGAGCACCTCGTCGAGCCGCATCCCGTAGGCCGTGCGCAGGCGATCGAGCCCAGCCATGAGGGAGGGGTCGAGGACGAGGGTCCTCGTCGCGGCGTGATGCTGGTCACGCGCGCCTTCGGGTCGGTCGACCGGAAGGAGCGCAGCCGAAGCCGCGGACGCCCAAGCCTCGCTGCGACCGGCGATCTCCGCCGCGTGATCTCGCAGACGACGGGCCCAGGCCCGGAAGGGCGTCGCGACGGCAGGCGCCGATGCGTCTCCCCGGTAGAGCAGGTCGAGGTCGGAGACGAGGATGCGCCACGACACGGCATCCACGACGAGGTGATGGGCCGTGAGAAGCAGGCGCTGACGCCCATCGGGGAAGTTCGCCAGGATGGCGGCGAAGACGCGGCCATCGGCGAGGTTGAGGCTGCGCTCGGCGGCGAGAAAACAGACCCGCGCCTCGTCGTCGCTCTGCACTTCGACGATGGTCACGGGCTCGGCGAGCATCGCGGGCGATATCGGCTCCTGGATCCAGGCTCCGGTCGCATCGCGGCCGAAGGCGTAACGCAACGCTTCGTGATGGGCCACCAGGGCCGCCAACGCGTCGCCGAGGCGATCGGCGTCGAGCCTCACGCGGGCATCGAGTTCGAGGGACTGGTTCCAATGGTCCCGGCGGGCCATCGGCTGTTCGAAGAACCAATGCTGGATGGGCATGAGCGGCGCAGGGCCTTCCGGCACGGACACCGTCGTCTCCGCCCCATCGGGCCGGGCGATGACGCGGGCCAGAGCGGTGACGGTCTGATGCTCGAAGATCTGGCGCGGCGTCACGGCAAAGCCCGCTTCGCGAAGGCGGGCGACGATCTGCAGGCTGAGGATGGAATCGCCGCCGGCTTCGAAGAAGTTCCGGTCGGGTGGGATGGCGGGGAGGCCGAGCGCCTTGGCCCAGATCTCGGCCACCACCGTCTCGGTGGGGGTGAGCGGACGCGAGGGACCGCCCGTCGCCTCGACCAGCGGCGCGGGCTCGGGCAGGGCCGCGCGGTCGAGCTTGCCGTTGGGCGTCAGTGGCAAGCGATCCAGCGCCACGATCCGGCTCGGCACCATGTAGTCCGGCAACCGCCGGGCGAGGTCGGCCCGGAGTACGCTCGCGTCGAGGACCGCCCCGGCCGCCGCCACCGTATAGGCCACCAGCATCGGACCCGCCGGACCCTGCCGCAAAGCCGCCGCCGCGCCCGCCACAATCTCCTGGGCCAGCAGCGCCGCCTCGACCTCGCCGGGCCCTGTCCCTTATAAACATTTGAGGCTGCCGAGAAAAAGAGAGGTGGAAA
>NZ_NKUG01000082.1 GCF_014845095.1 Methylobacterium bullatum
GTTCGCTCATCTGAATGCCCCCTTGCGTTGCAGACCACCCGCGTCCGGCCCACCCGGTAATCGGAGGCATAATGGACATGACCGTGGACCCAGACGTCCGGTCCTTGGTCCAGGATGACGTCAGTCAGGTCGGAAGCATCGCACCACCGTAGGTCCGCGTCGCTCCGTGGAAGGCTCGCCGGGTGCGGGGCGTGATGGGTCACCACCACCGTGGGACCGGGGTGGCTGACGGCCAGGGTGTTCTCGATAAAGCCACGGGTGACCCGGTGCATCGCAAGCACCTCCTCGGGCTTGATGCGATTGCGCGACCTCGGACCCGTGCGGATCCGGCGGTAATCGACCATCCCACCACGCCCCTGGGCGGTCCGGATACCGTGGTTCAGGTTGAACGACCCCAGGCGGAAGTCCGTCCATAGGGTACCGCCGGCGAACCGAACGCCGTCGATGATGACCGCGTCGTCGAGCAGGAGATGGATGCCGAGCGCGTCCGCCCGCTCACGCCCCCGGGTCAACTGGTCGTGAATCGTGTAGCGTTCCTCACCCCGGTCCCACCAAAAATCGTGATTGCCTGGCACGTAGACCACCGGCACGCCGGACAAGTGGTCGCCGAGCCAGTCCAGCGCCCGAACCAGGGGCATGTGCACGTCACCGGCCACGACGGCCACGTCGAAACCACCCGCCGGCGCATGCGCGGCAGGGTCCCAAGCATTCTCCTTCCAGTCCTGATGCAGGTCCGAGAACACCCATAGGCGAAGGCCAGGGGCAGTCATGACCCCGCTCCGTTCGTCGCCAAGCGCGCCAGGATCCGGTCCAACGTCACCGGGGCCCAGTCCCAGCAATCCACGCCGACATCGGCACGCGTCGCCGTGCCCGGGACCGAACCATGGGAATGCCCATGCAGGTGAAGGCCACCCCGGTGGGAGCGAGGGTAGCTCACATGAGGGTAATGGCTCAGCCATATGGAGCGCATCACGCCCGCCGGGTCCGGCAGGGCGATCATCGCCACGTCCCGGACGGGCTCGGCCCAGGGGAGGCGTTCACCGATCCGCTCGTGGTTGCCACGGATCAGGAGCTTGCGACCGTTAAGGCGTAGGAAAATCGCGAGCGCATAAGTCTCGGTGCACCGGTATGCGAAGTCGCCCAGGTGCCAGACCGTGTCATCCGGGTGGACGACGGCGTTCCAACGTTCGACCAGGGTCTCGTCGTGCTCGTGAAGCGAAGCGAACGGTCGCTGGGTCTGCATCCTCGGGCTGAGGATGAGAGCTTGATGGCCAACGTGGCTGTCGGCCGTAAAATGTACCTTTGGCATTTTAGCCTCTCGCAATTGCGGAGGCTTCGCGCGCGGCATCGCTCTCCGGGATTAGTCGGTCGGGGGCGGCGCCATGCGTTTCATCGTTACTATCCTTGAAGCTTCCGCGTGATCGCCTGGCCGGTCCCCGAACGCAAGGGGCGTGAGAAGCTTGTCAGGCCGCGGCGACTATCGGAATCTCGTCGAGGCGGGTCGTGTAACGGGGCGACCGCATCTTGAACTTGGTCGACCATTCGCGGTTCGGGGCGAACCCGGCGGCGCCCGGGACGACGGCGCCTCGTCCGAAGCGGCGATTGCAGGCGTCGAGCGCCTCCATCAGGGCGGCTCCCATCTCGCGGTCGAGTTGGCCCAAGCCCGGCATCGCACGCTGCGATGCGGCCAGCGGCATCAGGTCGGTGGTGACCACCCCGGCCTTGGAATAGCGGAACCCGTCCCGCCTGGTCTTCCGGACGCCGTGGGTGGCGGCCTTCACCAGGGCGAGAGTGTCGCTGGTCGCCTCGGGGAGCGTCACGACGGTCGAGACCGAGCGTTGAGGCCGGTCGCGGTCATGCTCCGAGGTGTGGAAGAAGACCGTCACGTGGTTGGTCGCCAACCCCTCGCGGCGGAGCTTCTCGCCGAGTCTGGAGGCATGGGTGGCGACGGCCTGCTCCATGGTGGCGCGATCCTCGACGCGCTCGGAGAACGACCGGGTGACGGCGCATCCCTTACGGGTGGCGGCTACCGTCTCCAGGTCTAGGCAGGCCATACCCCGCAGCTCGTGGACGAGGCGCTCGCCCACGACTGTCATGGCCTTGCGGGCGACGCGTGGGTCGAAGTCGCGGACATCGGCGGCGCTGTCGCATCCCAGGGCTTCCAGGCGCCGGGCGTTTGCCGGCCCCACACCCCAGATGTCGCCCACCGGGATGCGGATGATCCAGTGGTCGTACTGCTCCGGGTCGGTCAGGTCGCAGACCCCTTCGAGCTCGGGTACCTTCTTGGCGATGTGGTTGGCGAGCTTGGCCAACGTCTTGGTCGACCCGATGCCGACGCAGGTGGGGATGCCCGTCCAGGCCCGTACGGTCGCCCGCATGTCCCTGCATAAGGACGCCCGGTCCTGGTTGCGCACGTCGGAGATGTCGAGAAAACTCTCGTCGATGGAGTAAATCTCGATGCGGGGCGAGAAGTCCCGGTAGACCGCGTTCACCCGGGCCGACATGTCTCCATAAAGGGCGTAGTTCGAGGAGTAGACTTGGACACCCTGCTGCCGGCACATGTCCCGGATCTTGAACCAGGGCTCGCCCATCCGGATGCCGAGCGCCTTGGCCTCGTTGGTCCGGGCAATCGCGCAGCCATCGTTGTTGGACAGCACGATCACCGGCACCTTCGCCAGCCGAGCATCGAAGACCCGCTCGCACGAGCAGTAGAACGAGTTGCCGTCGGAGAGCGCGTAGGCCCGGGCGCTCATTCGCAGCGGCGCTTCGCACAGACGGACCCGGAGACGACGCCCCAGACCTCAATGACAGCGTCGGGGGAGAGTTGGAACTCGGGGAAGCGAGGGTTGGCGAAGTGCAGCGAGATGCGCGGCCCTTGGCGCTTCCAGACCTTGAAGGATCGCTCGCCGTCGATGTCGACAACGACGATGTCGCCGTTGCGCGGGGTGAGCGAGCGGTCGACGACGGCGAGGTCGCCGTCGAACAGGCGGGCTAGGATCATGCTGTCGCCGGCGACCCGGACCAGGAAGGTGGCCGGGCGGTTGACGATCAGTAGGCGCTGGAGGTCGATCTCTTCCTCGATGAAGTCGTCGGCCGGACTCGGGAAGCCGGCCTGGACAGGCTTGGCGAGAAGGGACACCGGCATGGAAAAGCCGATGTTTATGCCAGTGATCTGCATGGTGCTCCTCCAAGAGTCCAGGAACAAAAGCAGAACACGTTTGGCCGGTTCCGTATAGCGGCTACGCTTGGGTGCGAAGCCACAATTCGATGAGGTCCCGCCGATGGTGGAGTGGGGAAAACCCGTCTCCCGCGATAGAGGCGGTTCATGCACCCGCCGTCCGCGAAGGGATGCCACGGACGGTAGGGGTGGACTACGTAGGCAGGGCGCCGTTGATCGCCCGGATCACCTTCTCCGCATTGTCCAGGGTGGCCTCGATGGCGGGGGTCTTTTCGTCCAGAACGGCGGGATTGCGAATAAGCCAGTCCGCCGGCGTGAAGTGATCGAACTCTGGCGTGTCGGGAGGCAGCAGCTTGAAGGCCGCCTCCACCCGCTTGACCAGTCGCACAATACCCCCCGCCTCCTTGTCGAGCTTGGCGGTCGTCAGCACACCGCGGCCCTTCAGGCCGTAGGCTCCGTTGACAATGGCGAGGTAGACTTCCGGGTCGAAGATGTCCTCGACATCCCCCTCTGGCAGGCCGAGCACGTCGGGGTAGTTCATGATGCGGTTCTCGGGGATCGCACCTGCGGCCCGGAGTTGCTCCAGCTTGCGCTTGTCGCCCTGAGCCCTGTCGGACATCACCGCGATGTGCAGCTTCGCGCCCTTGAACAGCGAGACGAACGACTGGATCTTGTCGAGGCCGCCGGCCGGGCAGATCGTCCAGCGCGGATCGAGCGCGATACGCTTGCGGCGCTTCAACTGGGCCGAGAGCGCATTGAGGAAGACGAGGTCGCCGGGCCCCTCGACCAGCAAGGTGTGCTTGCCGATAAACAGGGCCTGGGTCACGTCGTAGCCCAGCGCCGCCTGGAGCGGGAACAGCGTGTCCGGATCGGTCGCCAGGACGTCATCGCGCACCTTGGTGCCCTTCGTCGTCGGGAAGCCGTTCGGCCGCTGTTCGATCTGGTCCTCGACGATGCGCGAGAGCGTCAGGTCGTCGGGTGGAACCATGAACGGCGAATGGGTCGAGAACACCACCTGGTGGTGGGGCACCAGCTTGTCGCCGAAGTACCTCAACAGGTCGGCCTGGGCCTTTCCGTGAAGGGTCAGCCCTGGCTCGTCGAGCAGGAGCACCAGGCTGCCGCCCTGCTTGCTGACCTGGGCGAACTTCACCAGGAACGAGAAGAACCAGATGAAACCGGCGCTCCGCTCCGAGAAGGGGACCGAGACGCGATGCAGGATGTTTTTGACGCGGGCGCGCGCGATCACGCCCTCGTCAAACGGCGCGGGGTCGTTCGGCTCCGCCTTTGTGACCCTGACCTCGATCTCCAGGAACGGGTTCTGGGTCCAGTATTCCCGCAGTTGGTCGGTGATCGCGTTCGACGCGGATTCGCATTTCGCGTTCAGCGACTCGTAGGTCTTCGACTCGCGGATCTCCTCGACCGAGGTCCCGGCGAACTCCAGGAAATCGAGGAAAACCAGCTCGGGGACTTCGAGAGGCTCGCTCGACCTATGCGGGCGGCGACCAAATCGATGGACGCCGCCATCCTCGTCCCTCTCGATGTCGTCGACGCGGATCTGGCCGGCCATGCGGTCGTAGTGCGAGAAGTACATGAAGCTTGGGCAGGCCGAGCGAACGTGGCTCGCAATAGCGTTGAGCACCGATTTGCCTGGCAAGGCTTCCAGGGCATCCAGTAGCGCCTGTTGGGCTGCGGATATTTCCTCCAGGCCCTCCAGGGCCTTCCGGACCGCTGCCGCCGAACCGGAGGCCGCAAAGGCGCGTCGCTCATCCTCGGTTAGCCCATGCCTGTCGGTGAGGAAGGCCATGCAGGCGGCCTCGTCGAGGTGCACGGTCACTCCGATCCCGCCACCGTAGCGCCGGCTGAGGGTCACCTGGGACGACGCGAGGCAGCCGGGCCCGAAAGATGCGGCGAGGTCGTTCATCTCGGCGTCGGACAAGGTCCACCGGGTCGCGATGACCATGGCGTCGTCGTCCGCGTGACGCCTCTCGTATTCGTTCAGGTAACGCCGCGGGTAGTCCCGCTCACGGTCGAACGTGATAGGCGTCGACGCATGAGGTTTCAGGCCGGCGAGCGCGTGAAGCAGTGCCGTCTTGCCTGCCTCGTTCTTGCCGACGAGGCAGGCCATGTCGCCGAGGGTGATCTCGCCGGAATCCTCGACGCTGCGAAAATTCGTGACCCTGAAACTGTCGAGCTTCATCCGAGACCTCGTTGTCCGGTCGGCCTCGGCGGAGGCCTGCATGTGAAAGGATGATGGTTAGGGCGTGCCCGGAGCCGAAGCCTGCGCGGGTGCAGGGGCGGCCGGAGATCCGTCGTTGAAATCCCCGTGGGTGGCCAGCGCCTCCGGTCGGTAGGGGCCCCTGCCGGTGCATTGCGTCACCTCGGCCAACCGGAAGCGCCGGTAGACGGTCTCATGGACAGGCGCCCCGGGCGGCACGTAGCGTGGCTTCACCGCCCAGCCCAGCCTGCCGGCCAATGGCAGGAGCCAGCCGGGGACGATGCCCGCGATGGTGTCGCGCATCCCGGCGACCTCGCAGTGCTGCATGCCGTCGAAGGCCGGGTGCAGGTGCAATCGCCCGGTACCCGTCTTGCCCGGTTCCATCCCGTCGACCAGGAGCGGATACGGAATGGTCGTGGCCTCCTCGACCATCCAGTCCAGCGCGATGTCGGAGAGCCGGCTTTCGACCTCGGGATAACTCCCGCCCACGTCGGAATGGTTGCCTGCGAACCACATCTGGATCAGCGGATCGGGCTCGTCGCCGACCCTTTGGCGAATGGCGTCCTTCTTCGCCCATTCGACACGGGGGAAGTCGGCGCGGGTCTCGTCGATTGCCAGGGCGTGCCGACCGTAGCCGACGTGGCCGCTGAGGAACCTGTCGTAGTTCCCGGACCGCCATTGCGCGAGGTTGAAGCGCGTCTTGCCGTTGACGGGGGAGTTCACGATGAACTTGATGGTGGTAGGAAGCCAGCGCCACAGGACGAAAGCCGCGCCGAGGATCGCGACGACCGCGAACGGCTTCCAGAACCCCGTATGGAATGCAAGGTCGAGCACGACCGACGGCCCGGCGGCGAGCACGGCGGCCAGCGCGAACAGCCCTGCCGCGAGGCCCCAACGCCGTACGCCGACCGATCCGAGGGATGCGACGGTGTCGAACACGCCTACGAAATGAGGAGCCACGTTCGACCTCAGGTCGTCGCCTGACCCGTATCGGTGCCGGAACCGACGCGCCAGCTCCTGGCGCTCCCGGTCGTAGTCGCCCCGAGGGGACCCGGCGCCATACTCGTAGACTCCCATCACCGCCTCGTTGGCGATGTCGCGGGTCGTCTTCCGAAACCGTGGAAGGTAACTGCCGGGGGGTAGTGCCTCGGCCGGCGGCGGGAGCGCGTGCTTCCGGCCTGGAAGCTTCTCCTTCATCCATTGGCCAACCGCCGCCCAAAGGCTTGGGGCCTTGCACTCGCCCCCGGGCGCAATCGTCGGGACGCCACACAGGAAGAGCACGTTTGCCACGCAACGGGCCGTGTAGGCTCCTCGGCTGAAGCCCACGAGGAAGATACGGTCGCCCGGCTCGTAGTGGTCGATGATGAAGGCGTAGCAGTCGGCGATGTTCTTCGTGATGCCGAGGCCCGTCACCGAGGACAGGAGCTTCTGCAGCCTTCGGTAGGCGCTCAGCAACCCGGTGGCTGAGCCGTCGGTCCCCAACCCGGGGTCGTAGAACGCCACCTGATCCTTCGGGTCGATGCCGCTGTCCGGGCCAACCCGGCAGACGCGATAGAGTTTGTAGACGTTGCTGAGGCGCTGCTCCTCGCGCAGCCCGCCCTCCTGGCCGGTCCCGTCCGAAAAGACGACAATGTTCTTCGGCATGCCCATTCCGACCCCACGGGCCGCCCCCCGAATTATATGGTTCAACCGGAAACCCGACTTCGCGTCGGCGGACCGTCCTTGGTCCGCTTCGGGCCCGTGGCCCCCTTCATCCGTCGAGCGCCGGCGGTCTTGGCGTTCCCTGTGGATGCCTTGCTCCTGGCCGCCCTGGCAGGCCTCGCTTTGGCATCCTCGGCCAGCGAGGCGCGCACCGTCCTGACCGCCCCGCGGATGCCCTGGGTCACGTCGTGAAAAGCCTCGTCCGCGGTTCGCCAGTTGCTCACCACCCGGCCGTCTCGCGGCAACACCTTTAGCGCCGAAGCGCCGGTATCCTTCCAGTCGCAATGGCGGAGCACGACGACCACCACACGCATTGCGCCCCTGGCCCGGCGGCCCATCGCACGGCGGTACTCCAGTTGGCACCAGTGGCTGTGGATGTACTCGGGGCTCATCAACGCCACGAAGACGTGGGCCTCCCGAAGCTTACGGGAGATCTTGCTGTTCAGTGCGTCACCGGCTTCCATGTCGCCATCGAACCAGGTCTCGACCTCGTCGCGCTTCAGTTGCGCCAGGTGGACCTGCAGCTTTGCCTGCTGTGCTGAGTTCGCGTGGCTGTAGGACACGAAGATCCGAACCGTTGGCTTCTTCGTCTTCGCCTTTGGTGCGCTCGGCTTTGGCGGACTGGAGGCGCACGCGACCGCCGCCCCTTTCGTCTTGGGTGGTGTAGCCTTCCTGGCCCCTGGCCCGGATTTCGTGCGCAATGAGCCCCCCAGGCGGCGGCCAAGTTCAGGAATAATGTCGTCTGAACACGTTTTGTTCCAGTCGTCCTGCGCTCATCCTGCGCTGTGGATCTCTCCCGCTCCGAGCTTGCGGGATTTGGGCCCGCGATGCGATCACCGCCGCCTCAAGAAGCGCTCACACGATGAAAATCAGGGACCGCCACCCTCGACTCTGACCCCTGGAGCGCCGCGAAAAGCGATATCGAACGCATACTCGTCGAAACCCACCAGGAGTTCGGTACCCGCCAACTCGAAGCTAACGTGGGCTACATAGACCGGGCGATTGGCATGGTCGCCGACGCATCAGATACACCTTCGTCGAAAGCCAGGCCCAACCTCGGTCCCGAAACGCGTTCCCTCCACGTTGCACTCGCGACCGGACGGAAGGGAGGGCCGTCCCATGTCCTGTACTATCGGGTGCAGGGGGACGGGCATGGGCACGCTGAGGTCGTCATCCTCCGAGTGCTGCCCGACAGAATGGAGCCGCGTCTCAGGCTGGCCGTCGATCTCGACCTGACCGATGATGAGGACGACACACCCCAACCGGGGATGTGACGGCCGGAGGCAGCGAGATCATCCGCCGATCTTGCCTTCGGATGCCATCCTGAACCGAATATCGCTGTGACGTCGAAGGGCTGTCTAACGCAACTCGCGGCCACTCGGCTTTGATCCAACACCCCACGGGCAGTGGTTCAGCGCTTGACGAACCCGATGTCGACGGCGACGGCCTTGAGGCGCTCAGGCTCTCGCTCTTTCCGTTCGGAGTAGCGGTCAACGAGATAGGAGGAGCGCTCGCGGGTCAGGAGCGTGAACCTGACCAATTCCTCGCAGACGTCGACCACCCGATCGTAGAGCGGCCCAGGCCTCATCCGGCCGGCCTCGTCAAATTCCTTATAGGCCATCGGGACCGAAGACTGGTTCGGGATGGTGATCATCCGCATCCAGCGCCCGAGCACACGCAGGCCGTTGACCGCGTTGAAGGACTGCGAGCCGCCCGAGACCTGCATCACGGCCAGGGTCCGGCCCTGCGTCGGGCGCACCGACCCTTCCGACAGGGGGAGCCAGTCGATCTGGCTCTTGATCACCCCGGTCATGGCGCCGTGGCGCTCGGGGCTGACCCAGACGTGGCCCTCGGACCAGATCGAGAGGTTCCGGAGTTCCTCGACCTTGGGGTGATCGGCCGTGGCGTCGTCGGGCAGCGGCAGGCCGTGCGCGTCGTAGATCCGCACCTCGCCTCCCATCGCCTCCAGGAGACGCGCGGCCTCGTAGGCCAGGAAGCGGCTGAAGGAACGCTCCCGGAGCGAGCCGTACAGGATCAGGAAGCGTGGGGCGTGGGTGAACGGTGCCTGCACCTGAAGGTCGGTCGCCGCCGGGACCACGAAGTGCTCCTCGCTGAGGTTGGGCAATCCATCGGCGAAAGGCTGTTGGGGCTTGTCCAAGACGCTTCGTTCCTTTACGTTTCAACGATGGTTGAGATATTGACATCATGATGGACGAACGGCAAGCCGTCGCCGCCTTCGCGGCCCTTGGGCAGGAGCATCGCCTACGCATCGTGCGCCAGCTCGTCACCGCCGGCCCTGAAGGCATGGCGGCCGGCATGCTGGCCGAGGCGGTCGGCGTCTCGGGCACCAACCTGTCATTTCACCTGAAGGAGCTCAGCCATGCCGGGCTGGTCACCTCGCGGCGCGAGGGACGCTCGATCATCTACAGCGCCGCCTACCCGGACCTGTCCGAGCTCATCCAATTTCTGATGCGCGATTGCTGCCAAGGGCGACCCGAGGTCTGCGCCCCCGCCGTCGCCGCGCTCGCCGCCTGCTGCCTGCCCACCGGAGACACCGCTCATGCCTGACCGCGTCTACAACGTCCTGTTCCTCTGCACCGGTAACTCCGCTCGCTCGATCCTGGCGGAGGCCATGCTCAACAAGGAGGGCCAGGGTCGTTTCCGGGCCTTTTCCGCCGGCAGCCAGCCGAAGGCGGACGTGAACCCGCTCGCCGTTCAGGTTCTGCGCGAGACGGAGTACCCGACCGAGGGGCTGCGCTCGAAGTCGTGGGACGCGTTCGCCGGCCCCGACGCGCCGGTCATGGATTTCGTCTTCACGGTCTGTGACAACGCCGCCGGCGAGGCTTGCCCCTACTGGCCCGGCCAGCCGGTGACGGCGCACTGGGGCATCGAGGACCCTGCAGCCGTCGAAGGCAGCGACATGCAGCGCAAGGCGGCGTTCATCACCGCCCAACGCTACCTGAAGAACCGGATCGGAGCCTTCGTCGCTCTGCCGCTCGACAGCCTTAGTGGCGTGGCGCTCTCGTCCAAGGTGCGCGAGATCGGCCAGCGGGCCGGCGCCACCTCGCCCCGCCCGGAGGTCGCGTGATGGACGTCGTCATCTACCACAACCCGGATTGCGGCACGTCCCGCAACACCCTGGCCCTGATCCGCAACGCCGGCATCGAGCCGCATGTGGTCGAGTACCTCAAGACGCCACCGAACCGGATCCTGGTGCGCCAACTCGCCGACAGGGCTGGCGTCACCGTCCGCGCTCTGCTCCGCGAGAAGGTCACGCCCTACGCCGAACTCGGGCTCTCGGACCCGAGCCTGACGGACGACCAGCTTCTCGACGCCATCGCCGAGCACCCGATCCTGCTGAACCGCCCCCTGGTGGTGAGCCCGAAGGGCGTTGCCCTGTGCCGGCCCTCCGAGGCGGTCCTCGACCTCCTCCCGGCCCAGCAGGGCGAGTTCGTGAAGGAAGACGGCGAGCGCGTCGTCGACGAGCACGGGCGCCGCGTCGCCACCGCCTGATCCGCTCCACGTACACAAGAACAAGAAACGGTCCCGATGCTCGCCCTTGCCATCTTCGTGGTCACCCTCGTCTTCGTCATCTGGCAGCCGAAGGGGCTCGGCATCGGGTGGAGCGCCCTCATCGGGGCCGCCGTGGCGCTGGCCACCGGGGTCATCAGCCCCGGCGACATCCCGGTGGTCTGGCACATCGTCTGGGACGCGACCTTCACCTTCGTGGCGCTGATCATCATCTCGCTGCTCCTCGACGAAGCCGGCTTCTTCCATTGGGCGGCGCTCCACATCGCCCGCTGGGGCGGCGGCCGGGGACGCCTGCTCTTCCCGCTGCTCATCCTCCTGGGTGCAGCCATCGCGGCGGTGTTCGCCAATGACGGGGCGGCCCTCCTGCTCACCCCCATTGTGCTCGCCATCCTGCTCCGGCTGAACTTCAAGCCGGCGGCCGCGCTGGCCTTCATTGTTGCCTGCGGGTTCGTGGCAGACTCGACGAGCCTGCCGCTGGTGATCTCGAACCTCGTCAACATCGTCTCGGCGAACTTCTTCGACATCTCCTTTAGCCGCTACGCGGCCGTGATGGTGCCGGTGAACCTGGTCTCGTTGGCAGCGACCCTGGTGGTGCTGTGGCTGTTCTACCGGCGCGACCTTCCGGCCACGTACCCGGTAGCCGAGCTCGAAGCGCCGCGCCACGCGATCAAGGACCCGCTGGTCTTCCGGGCGGCCTTCCCGCTCCTCGGTCTGCTTCTGGTCGCCTACTTTGTGACCGCACCGTTCGGCGTGCCGGTCTCGGTGGTCACCTGTGCCGGCGCACTGATCCTCCTGGCGCTGGCCAACCGCAGCCGCGTCATCCCCATTCGCAAGGTCCTGACCGGCGCCCCCTGGCAGATCGTGCTGTTCAGCCTCGGCATGTACCTCGTGGTCTACGGCCTGAAGAATGCCGGGCTGACCGGCTACCTGGCGCAGGGGCTCGTATGGCTCTCGGGCTTTGGCCCGTTCGTCGCCACCATCGGGACCGGGTTCGCCGCCGCCATCCTGTCCTCGGTCATGAACAACATGCCGAGCGTGCTGGTGGGTGCACTCTCAATCCAGCAGGCCCCAAATCTCTCACCCCTGACGCGCGAGCTCATGATCTACGCCAACGTCATCGGCTGCGACCTCGGCCCGAAATTCACCCCCATCGGGAGCCTGGCGACCCTGCTCTGGCTCCACGTCCTCGACACCAAGGGCCAGCACATCACGTGGGGCCAGTACATGCGGGTGGGTCTGGTCATCACGCCGCCGGTGCTCCTCGTCACCCTGGCGGCCCTTACAGTGTGGCTACCCGTTCTTGGGGCGCGGTAGCGAACCGATGACCCCGGCGCGCCGCTGGCCCGTGATCTCGGCCCTGGGCGTGATCCAGATCCTGACCTGGGGCTCCTCGTTTTATCTCCTGTCGGTTCTGGCCGCGCCGATGTCGAAGGATACGGGATGGCCCCTCGGCTGGGTCATCGGAGGGCTGTCCCTCGGCCTCCTCGTCGCGGGCTTGGTCTCGCCACGGGTCGGAGCGTTCATCGGGGAGCACGGCGGTAGGCCCGTTCTGGCCTTCGCGGCCGTGGTCCTTGCCTTGGGCCTCGGCGTCCTCGGCCTCGCGCCGAACCTGCCGACCTACCTGGTGGGCTGGCTCCTCGTCGGGCTCGGCATGGGCACCGGCCTGTACGATCCGGCCTTTGCCACGCTTGGTCGGCTCTACGGCGCCGAGGCAAGACCCGCCATCACGACCCTGACCCTGTGGGGCGGCTTCGCCAGCACGGTGTGCTGGCCGCTCTCGGCCTTCCTGATCGAACGGGTAGGCTGGCGCGGCACCTGCCTCGCCTATGCCGGGCTGCACCTGGCGGTCACGCTTCCCCTCGTCCTGCTCGTCATCCCGCACCCCCCTGCCCACGGGCCAGCACGTTCCGAGGGCCCGGTCTCGGCCGTCCGGCTCGATGCACGCGAGCGGCGTGCCTTCCTCCTCATGGCGGGGGTCCTGACCCTCGGCGGCACCGTAATGGCCATGGTCTCGGTGCACCTCATTACCCTTCTCCAGGCCCGTGGCGTGGCGCTGACCTCGGCCGTCGCATACGGCGCGCTGATCGGCCCGTCACAGGTGGGGGCGCGCATCGTCGAGATGGCCGGGAAGGGCCGGCATCACCCTCTATGGACCCTCACCGCGGCGATGGTCCTCGTCGCCATCGGGGTCGCGATGCTGGCGGCTGGTCTGCCCGTGGTGGGGCTGTCGCTGGTCCTCTACGGCGCCGGCAACGGGATCTATTCCATCGCCCGCGGGACGGTGCCCCTCGCGCTGTTCGGTCCCGAGCGCTACGCCCCGCTCGTTGGCCGGCTCGCCCGTCCGGGGCTGGTGGCGCAGGCGCTTGCGCCCTCCCTCGGGGCGGTCGTGCTGACGCAGGCGGGCGCCGATGCGACCTACGCCCTCTTGACCGTGCTCGCCCTCGCGAACGTCGCGCTCGCCGTATCCCTCTGGCGCGTCCGGTAGTCACCTCCCTTCCTCACCGCTCCGCGATGTGGCATCGTCCGTCCGTGACCTTCTGGCTCGCCCTTCGGCGGCTGCTTCCGCTCCTTGCGGTCCTCAGCCTCGCCCTTGCGCCGGTGACCGCATCCGCGGCCGCCGCGGGCATGCATGCGCCGATGGCCGCTCAGGGCCACGCCATGGCGATGCCCGACGAGGCCATGGACGACATGGCCGGGATGGCCATGGACGAGATGCCGTGCTGCCCCAAGGAGCGGCCGGACATGCCCGACTGCTCGAAGGGCTGCCCCCTGATGGCACTCTGCCTGGCGAAGGTCGCCACCGGCCTGCCCGGCGCCTTAGGGTTGCCGGGACGCGTCGCCGTCGTCGAGGGGACTGCGTGGGCCGTCACCGCCTCCTTCGACAGCGTCTCGCAAGGGCCACCCTCCGAGCCTCCCCGAGCCTGAACCCGATGCCGTCGGCGCCTGCGCCGGCACGGTGACGCGCGTCCGCGCGTGGCCATCCATCGCGTTCAGGAGACCCCACATCGTGACCAAGACATCGTTTTCGCGCGCCCTCACGGTTGCGCTGCTCGGCCTCGCCCTCACCGCCGCGGCCCGGGCCGACACCAAGGACTACGAGTTCCAGCTGGTGAAGGACGAAGCCAAGCAGGGCGAGGCCATCCTCGACGTCCGCCTCGTCGACAAGCGCACGTCCAAGCCCGTGCCGAACGCCGTCATCTTCGCCAAGCGCATCGATATGGCGCCCGACAGCATGGAGGAGATGACCTCCAAGATCGAGCAACTGCCCTCGCCGGAGCCGGGCCTCTACCGGTTCAAGGCGAAGCTGACGATGGCCGGCGGCTGGCGCCTCTCGCTCGGGGCCAAGGTCCAAGGCGAGACCGGCACCGTCGAGAACAAGCTGGTGTTCAAGGCCACCAAGTGAGCCGGACGGCATGGCTGGCCGGGACCCTCGCCGCGCTCGCGGCGGGGGGGCTGGGCTATGGCGCGGGGCATGAGGGCAGCCCCGTGCCGGCGCTCGTCCAGCAGGCGCGGACCGGGTTCGCCCATTGGCTGCCGGGTGCACGGCCGGCCTCCCCGATGCCCGCGCAGGCTCCGATCAAGGCGACGGGTTCGGTGGTCTACTACCGAGACCCGGACGGGAAGCCGGACTACGCCTCCGAACCCAAACAGACGGCGGACGGTCGCGACTACCGCGCCGTCCACGCCAGCGAGGACGTGCGCTTCGACGAACCCGAAGAGGCGGAAGCCATGCCTGACGCCGGCCACGGCGACATGGCCATGGCTCAGGCCAAGACGCCCGCGAGCGCCCGCAAGGTGCGCTTCTACCGCAACCCGATGGGCCTTCCGGACACTTCGCCGATTCCGAAAAAGGACTCGATGGGGATGGACTACCTCCCCGTCTACGAGGGCGAGGACACCGACGACGGCACCGTGACCCTCTCGCCCGGCAAGGTCCAGCGAACCGGCGTCCGGACGGAGGTCGCTGCACGGCGCGTCCTATCCATGCCGGTGCGGGCTCCTGGAACCATCGAGGAGGACGAGCGCCGGATCTCGGTCATCGCGATGCGCACCGACGCCTTCATTGAGAAGGTCGAGGCCGTCACCACCGGCGACCACGTCCACAAGGGCCAGCCGCTCATGCGCCTGTTCTCGCCCGAGATGAACGCGGCCGCCGCGCAGTACCTCACCGGCATCGGCTACGAGGGCGCCCGGCGCCGACTGGAGAACCTCGGCATCCCGCCCGAGGCCATCGACGAGATCGAGCGATCCCGAAAAGTGCCGGCGACCATCACGTGGTCGGCGCCACGCGACGGCGTCGTGGTCGAGCGCAACGTCTCCGACGGCATGCGCGCCAAGTCCGGCGACACCCTGTTCAAGCTCGTCGACCATACCCGGGTATGGGTGCTCGTCGACGTGACCGAACGCGACCTGGCGTCCGTGGCGGAGGGCCAAACGGCGACCGTGCGTGCCCGGACGTTTCCCGACCGGACCTTCACTGGCACGGTGACGCGGATCTATCCGCACCTCGCCATGGGGACCCGGACGGCCCGCCTGCGCATCGAGTTGCCGAACCTCAACGGCGACCTGCGGCCCGGGATGTACGGCGACGTCGAGATCGCGACCGGGAACGCCAAGCCCGTGGTCGCCGTCCCCGACGACGCCGTCATCGACACCGGAACCAGGCAGGTCGTCCTGCTCGACAAGGGCGAGGGCCGCTTCGAGCCGCGCCCGGTCAAGCTCGGTGCCCGCGGCGACGGCTACGTCGAAGTCCGGGAGGGCATCGCGGCAGGCGACCGGGTGGTGACCGCCGCCAACTTCCTCATCGACGCCGAGAGCAACCTCAAGGCGGCGCTGCAGGGTCTCTCCGAGCCGAAGGTAGAACCAGGTCCGCAGGCGGCGGCCGATGGGAGGGCGCCATGATCGCCCGGCTCATCGGCTGGTCGGCCCGGAATCTGGTTCTGGTGTTGATCGGGACGGTGTTCGCGGTGGGGGCCGGGCTCTACGCCCTGAGGACCCTGCCGCTCGACGCGATCCCGGACCTCTCGGACGTCCAGACCATCGTCTACACCGAGTACCCCGGGCAGGCGCCACAGGTCATCGAGGACCAGGTCACCTACCCGCTGACTACCGCCATGCTGACGGTGCCCCGGTCGAAGGTCGTGCGCGGCTTCTCGTTCTTCGGGGTCTCGTTCGTCTACGTCATCTTCGAGGACGGCACCGACCCATACTGGGCCCGGAGCCGGGTGCTCGAATACCTAAACACCGTGGCCAAGCGCCTGCCGGCGGGGGTGACCCCGACGCTGGGACCGGACGCGACCGGGGTCGGCTGGGTCTACCAGTACGTCGTGGTCGCCAAAGAGCGCACGCTGGCCGAGCTCCGCTCGCTCCAGGACTGGGTCGTGCGCTTCGGGGCCTCTCGTGCCGAAGGCGTGGCCGAGGTCGCAGGCGTCGGCGGCTTCGTCAAACAGTACAACGTGGTCGTCGACCCGAGCCGGTTGCGGGCGCAGGGCATCACCCTGGCGAAGCTCCGGGACGCGATCCGGGCGAGCAACGCCGACGTAGGCGGCCGCACCGTCGAGCTCTCCGAGTTCGAGTTCGTCGTCCGTGGCCGCGGGTACCTCAAGAGCATCGCCGACATCGAGAGCATCGTCCTGAAGACAGAGGCGGGCACGCCCCTGCGGGTGAAGGACGTCGCCCGGGTCGAGCTCGGTCCCGACGAGCGCCGCGGCATCACCGAGATGAACGGGGAGGGCGAGGTCGCCGGCGGCATCATCCTCCAGCGCTTCGGGGCCAACGCCCTCGACGTTATCGCGAGTGCCAAGGCGCGCCTCGCCGAGGTCGCCGCGAGCCTGCCCAAGGGCACCGAGATCCTGCCTGTCTACGACCGGTCGCACCTCATCGAGGCGGCCATCGAGACGCTCAAGGGGACCCTGATCGAGGAGAGCGCCATCGTCGCCCTCGTCTGCGTCGTGTTCCTGCTCCACGTCCGCAGTGCGCTGGTCGCGATCCTGATGCTGCCGGTCGGCATCCTAATGGCGTTCGCGGGCATGAAGGCGCTGGGCTTGGGCGCCAACATCATGAGCCTGGGCGGCATCGCCATCGCGGTCGGCGCCATGATCGACGCCGCCATCGTCATGATCGAGAACGCCCACAAGCACCTGGAGCGGGCGGACCCTGGCAAGCCCCGGGTCCAGGTCCTGATAGAGGCCGCCTCCGAGGTCGGTCCCTCGCTGTTCTTCTCGCTCCTCATCATCACGGTCAGCTTCCTGCCCATCTTCACCCTGGAAAGCCAGGAAGGGCGTCTGTTCGGGCCGCTGGCCTTCACCAAGACGTTCGCGATGGCGGCGGCGGCGGTGCTGTCGGTGACGCTGGTTCCGGCGCTGATGGTGCTGTTCGTGCGCGGCCGCATCGTGCCCGAGCACCGCAACCCGGTGAACCGGCTCCTGATCTGGTTCTACCGTCCCATCATCGCAGGGGTCCTGCGGGCGCGGGTGCTGACCATCCTGATCGCGCTGGGCGTTCTCGGCGCCTCGGTCTGGCCGGCCCTGCAACTCGGGTCCGAGTTCATGCCCGATCTCGACGAGGGCACCCTGATGTACATGCCGACCACCCTGCCGGGCATCTCGGTGACCAAGGCCGGCGAGCTTTTAGGGAGACAGGACACCATCCTGAAGAGCTTCCCGGAAGTCCTGTCCGTCTACGGCAAGGCCGGACGGGCCGCGACCGCGACGGACCCGGCGCCCTCCGAGATGTTCGAGACCATCGTCAACCTGAAGCCGAAGGCGGAGTGGCGCCCGGGCGTGACGCTGGCGAGCCTCAAAGCCGAGATGGATGCCGCGCTCCAGTTCCCCGGTGTCTCCAATGCCTGGACCCAGCCGATCCGCGCCCGCATCGACATGCTCGCCACCGGCATCCGGACCCCCGTCGGCATCAAGGTGCTCGGAACCGACCTCGCCGAGATGGAGAAGGTCGCCCGCCGGGTCGAGGCGGTGGTGAAGGCGGTGCCGGGCACGTCGAGCGCCTATGCCGAGCGCGTCCAGGGCGGGTACTTCCTCGACATCACGCCCGACCGGGAGGTTCTGGGCCGCTACGGCCTATCGGTCGGGGACGTGCAGGACGTGATCGCCATGGCGCTCGGCGGCGAGAGCGTCACCAACACGGTCGAGGGCCGCGAGCGCTACACCGTCAACGTGCGCTACCCGCGCGCCTTCCGGTCGAGCCCACAATCCATCGCGACCGAGGTGCAGGTGCCCATCGCGGGCGGAGGCACGGTCCCCTTGGGCGAAGTCGCCAAGGTGGCACTGACCCGGGGGCCGACCCAGATCCGGACCGAGAACGGGCAACTCGCGGTCTTCATCTACGTCGATGTCTCGGGACGGGACCTTGGCGGCTACGTGGCCGATGCACGGGCGGCTGTTACCGGCGAGGTGAGCCTGCCACCCGGGACCACCCTCCAGTGGAGCGGGCAGGTCGAGTACCTCGACCGCGCCACGGCCCGGCTCAAGATCGTGGTGCCCCTGACCCTCCTGACCGTGTTCCTGCTGCTCTACCTCAACTTTCGCCGGCTGACTGAAACCCTCATCGTGATGCTGTCGCTGCCCTTCGCACTGGTGGGCGGCGTCTGGCTGATGTGGTGGTTGGGCTTCAACCTATCGGTCGCCGTGGCCGTGGGCTTCATCGCGCTCGCCGGGGTCGCCGCCGAGACCGGGGTGATCATGCTGGTCTACCTCGACCATGCGCTGGCCGAGATCCGGACGGAGTGCGAGCGGGATGGGCGCGCCCTATCGCGAAATGACCTGAGGCGGGCGATCATGGTCGGCGCGGTCGAGCGGGTGCGGCCCAAGATGATGACCGTGGTCGCCATCATAGCCGGGCTGTTGCCCATCCTGTGGAGCACCGGCTCGGGCTCCGAGGTCATGCAGCGCATCGCGGTGCCGATGATCGGCGGCATGGTGTCGTCGACCGTCCTGACCCTCGTCGTGATCCCGGCGGTATACGGGCTGGTGAAGGGATGGGGACTGCCGAGATCCGACATGCAGCCGGAACCCGTCGAGGGGCACACGATGCCCTTGGCCGCGGAATGACAACGAGGACGAGACCATGCTGGTGGTCGACGACGAGCCGACGGTTAGGCATGTTGGTCTCCGACATTCTCGAAGACCTCGCCTAACCCGACATCGAGGGTCGCTCGCATCCGGTCGATGATCGAGGAGAGCCGGTAGGAGGCATGGGGCTCCGGCCAACCGATCCCGGGCTTACCTCCGAAGGGGCCCGGGGTGCTTCTCCGACGGCATCGTCTCGCGCACGTGGTGCCGGACCAAGGAGGGGCTGAACGGCTTCCCGATGAACGTCGCCCCATCGGGCAGGTCCCCGGGTTCAGGTCGCACATTGCCGGAGGCGACCACGATGGCGATGTGGGGCCACGTCACGGCCGTCCGCCGCGCCAGGTCGAAGCCGTTGTCCGGCCCGGGCATCTGCACGTCCGTGAACAGCAGCTGCACCTTGCCATGGTGCTCGTCGAGCACCCGCGTCGCCTGGGCGACGTCCATCGCCTCAAGAACCACGAAACCGGCATCCTCCAGGATGTCGGACACATCCATCAGGATGAGGGCGTCGTCGTCGACCACGAGGACATGGGGGGCATCGGCGGGGTCAGGCAGGGGCATGGATACCAAAGGCCGGCCTGGCCGGTAGGTTGCCGCATAACATAGGTTTCTTTTGCGCCATCGGAGCATGGTTGCCTAGCGCCGTTTCCGTAGGTCCCGTGGATGCGGGCCCCTAGTGGTTGAAATCTGACGCTTGGTACCCATTCGCGAGGTCAGCTTGGGGTGGGAAGCAGCTTGGCTGCTTTCAGTCGCGAGACGTTCTTAAGCGGACCTAGGATGACCCGCCGACTCCGGATGAACGGTCCAACCCATCGCATGGTCGAAGTTCGTTGAAGTCGGATGCCGACATCATCAGAGGCGATGCGACCGGCACGAAAGTGCTCTGCCTCGGGAGACAGCGTGATTCACGATTGCAAAGCCCCGGTCACGCGACATCTCGTGCTGGTCCGGCATGGCCAGAGCGTAGCCAACCGATCCGGCCTGTTCACGGGATTGCTGGACTCGCCCTTGACCGAGCAGGGCCGGATGGAAGCCGAGGCAGCCGGGCGGCGTTTGGCCGAGCGCAGCTGGCGCTTTTCCGCAGCCTTCACCTCGACGCTGACGCGGGCGATCGTGAGCGGCCGGCTTATTCTCGATGCGCTCGGGCAACCCGGATTGGTCCCCCAACGCTTCGCCGCGCTCGACGAGCGAGACTACGGCGACCTCAGCGGGCTCGACAAGATCGCCGCCGATGCGCGCTGGGGGGCGGAGCGGATCGAGACCTGGCGCCGCTCCTACGCCGAGGCGCCGCCGAACGGTGAGAGCCTGCGCGATACCGTCGCCCGCATCGTCCCATGCTACCTCCGAACCATCCAGCCGGCGGTTATGGGCGGAGACGTGCTCGTCGTCGCCCACGGCAATTGCCTGCGGGCGCTTGTCATGGCGCTTGAAGACCTGAGCCCCGCGGAGGTCGAGCACCTTGAACTCGCGACGGGCTCCGTCAGGATCTATGAGCTTGCTGCGGACACGACGATCAAGGCCCGCTGGATCGACGGGTGAATCCGCCTGTCGGCCCTCCACAATGGGTCTCCGCAAACTCTGAAGGGGTCCTGCTTTCATCTATTTCAGTGATGGCAAGCATCTAATCATTCCGTTGGAGTGAATGAACGGGCCCTGGGATCCTCCGGCATCACATCGGAGCCATCCATGTCCGCGCCCAGACTTTTCTCCCACCCTCGATCGATGCACGCCTTGGCCGGCACGAGAGCCATCCTTCCGGGACTGGGCCTCTGCGTGGCGGTCACCGCCGCAGCGGTCGGCTTCGAGGCCGTCGAGGCGCATCTGTTCGGTCGCGCTTGGCTCGAAGCCCTGGTACTGGCGATCCTGCTCGGGAGCGCGATTCGCACCGCCTGGACCCCGTCGCAGCGTTTCTTTCCCGGCATCGCCTTCGGGGCCAAGACCGTGCTGGAGATCGCGGTCGTCCTGCTCGGGGCGTCGCTCAGCCTCGCGACGATCCTCGCCGCCGGACCGGGCCTGCTCTTCGGCATTGCGGGCGTCGTCGCGGTGGCGATCCTGTCGAGTTACGGCATCGGCCGAGCGCTCGGGCTGCATCCGCGCATGGCGATCCTCGTGGCCTGCGGGAACTCGATCTGCGGCAACTCGGCGATCGCGGCCACGGCACCGGTGATCGGCGCCGACGGCGAGGACGTCGCCGCCTCCATCGCCTTCACCGCGGTGCTGGGCGTGCTGGTGGTGCTCGGCCTACCGCTGCTGGTGCCGCTGCTCGGTCTGTCGCCGATGCAGTACGGCGTGCTCGCCGGCCTCACCGTCTACGCTGTTCCGCAAGTCCTCGCCGCCACCGCGCCGGTCGCGGCGCTCAGCGTCCAGGTCGGAACCCTGGTGAAGCTCGTCCGGGTGCTGATGCTAGGCCCGGTCGTCCTGATGCTCTCGCTCGGCGCAAGCCGGCTGCGCGAGGAGACCGACGAGGCCGCCCCCGGCGTCACCGCTGGCGACCGCCCTGCTCGCGCCGGCCTCGCGATCCACCGCTTGGTGCCGTGGTTCATCCTCGCCTTCCTGGCGCTCGCGGGCCTTCGCTCGGCCGGGCTGGTTCCGCAGGTCGCGCTCGCGCCGATGTCGGAGACCGCCAATCTGCTCACCGTGGTCTCGATGGCGGCGCTCGGCCTCGGGGTCGATGTGCGCAGCGTCGCCAAGGCCGGGGCGCGGGTGACCCTGGCGGTGGTCGCCTCGCTCGTCGCACTCGGCGCCGTCAGCCTCGGTCTGATCCGCGTGCTGGGCCTCGCTTGAACCGATCGGATGCGCCCGAGGCCCGGTCAGGCCCCGGCGAGGCAGGGCGAGACGAAGAGCTCCCCGCGATAGGCCCCGCGCAACGTGCGCACGGACACGATCAGCCAGAGTAGGGTCAGCAGGCCGACGAGGCCCGCTCCGAGCCAGGCGAACCCGCTGAGTGCCGTCACTTCGCCGATCCGCAGGGTGGCCAGGGCATAGACGCCGAGCGGGAAGATGTAGCCCCACCAGCCGAGGTTGAACGGAACGCCGGCGCGTAGGTAGCGCACGGTGACGGCGAGCGAGAGCAGAAACCACCAGGCGCCGTAGCCCCAGAGGATCAGCGCGCCGATCAGGCCCGTGATCCTGAGGATCTCGGGCGCGCCGGCAAAACCGCCTGCCGCGAGGATCGGGCCACCGGCCTGCCCCAGCACGAGCAGGCCGAGCGCCCCGGTTCCGAGCGGACCGAGGGAGAGCCAGCTCGATGCGGCCATCTCACGCGGTGGCAAGTTGTGCAGCGCCATGCGCAGCACCAGGATCGCCAGGATGCTCAGCGCCAGCGGGACCGAGACGCCCCAGAGCACGAAGCTCGTGACGATGACGGCGAGTTGTTGGCTCTCGCCGCTCAAGGCTGGAGCGAGCAGGCCACCGGAGACGGCGACGACCTCGGCTGTCACCACTGGCAGCAGCCATACGGCCGTCATCTGGTCGATGCGGTGCTCCTGACGGGTGAACATCAGGTAGGGGATCGCGACAGCACAGATCAGAGCGAGCGCCACGTCGAACCACCACAGTGGCAGTGCGATTCGGACGGTCTCTGCGCCGAGATAGGGCGGACCGAATATCAGCAGCCCGTTCAGCAGCGTCGCCAGTGCCATCGGGATCGCCCCGAAGAACATCGACACCGTCGAGTGTCCGAAGATCCGTCGGGCGCCATCGAAGTAGAAGATCCAGCGCGCGCCGTAGACTAGGCAGAAGGTGGCGAAAAGCACGACGGAGGCGAGCCAGAGCCCGAGCGGCACAGGGGCCAGCAGGGCATGCGTCTCCGGCAGACGGTCGAGGGCCAAGGCGACCACGCCAGTGCCCATCACCACGGTGAACCAGTTCGGCGTGAATTGTCGGATCACGTCCCGCGGATGCTGGAGGCGCGAGAGCGGCTTTAGGCCTGTGCTGATCGCCAGCAGACTGGATTCGGACACGGGGCGCTCTTGGGCTTCGGAGGGTCAACGCACCGGCTCTAGCACGACCCCGCATCGCGCGCCGCCGCGATAAACATCAACTCGCAAGCGGCGCTTAATCATCAAAACAATCGATTAAAACTAGCTAATCAAACCATTAGTATGAATGGTTGTCGGCCGCTACCTTCTTGTCATCACGAACCGACGTGACGACCCGACCAGAAGGATATCGACCATGACCCGTACGATCGCTGCCGTCGCCCTCGCCGCCTCCGCCCTCGTCGGCATGACGGGCCTCTCGCAGGCCCAGGGCCTCCGCGCTCCGCAGGTCCGCTTCATCACCAGCCCATCCGCACCGATCTACGGCGACGCCGATGGCGCCAACGCCAAGAACCCGGCACTCCCGGCCTACGCCCGTGGCCGCGGCCAGGAGACCGGCGGCCCGGCGCGGGAACTGATCGGTCGCTGACAGCGCCCCCTTGGCCGCCGGGCATCCGTCCGGCGGCACGTGAAGCCTTCGAACACCCGAATGACAGGGAGATCCATCATGACCCGACCCACCTTCGAGACCACTGACGAGGCCCGGCAGGGCGAGACCAGCGGTCATATGCGCTGGGTCCTGTTCTGGACGGTCGCCCTGACTGTCGCCGCCGTCGGCACCGCCTGGCTGACGATCATCTGATCCGGCCGCCCGCCATTGATCGGAGATCGGAAATCTTCGGATGATCGCAATCGGAGATCGTTCAGATCTCTAACGATCATTGGGTGGAATAATCATCTCGCTGTAGCATCTCGTTCACGGAGAGGACGCCTCTTTGCCGGGATGACATGGATCGACGACCCGAGTTTCCGGCGGCGAGACCGAACCGTCCCGACCGACGCCAATGCCGTCCGCCGACGGCGACACCGAGATCCAGCGACCGGCCGACGCGGCCCAACAAACGATTCCAGGGAGACATCATGCGCCATCTGCACGAACCGTTGAACCGCCGCCTCGTCCTGGGTGGCCTAGGGGTCGGCAGCCTCGCCGCCGCCATGCCGGCCTGGGCCGCGGGCTCGGTGAAGCTTCCGCTGCCCGGCGGCCCGGACGAGCGGGCGCTGACCACCGCCTTTCCGGGCAAGGCCGAGATGATCCTTCAACGCACCCATCCGCCGCTGCTGGAGACGCCGTTCTCGGTGTTCGACGAGGGCGTGTTCACCCCTAACGACCGCTTCTACGTCCGTTGGCACTGGGCCTCGATCCCGACCGAAGTCGATGCCGGCACCTTCCGTCTTAAGGTCCACGGCCACGTCGATAAGGAACTCTCGCTCTCGCTCGACGCCATCGCCGGCCTGCCGCGCTTCGAGATCGCCGCGGTGAACCAGTGCTCGGGCAATTCACGCGGGCTGTTCGAGCCGCGGGTGCCCGGCGCGCAATGGGCCAACGGCTCGATGGGCAACGCCCGCTGGACCGGGGTACGCCTCAAGGACGTGCTCGAACGCGCTGGGGTGAAGTCCGGCGCCGTGCAGGTGCGCTTCAACGGCCTCGACGAGCCCGTGGTCGACGACGCGCCGGACTTCAAGAAGTCGCTCGATCTCGACCACGCCAACAATGGTGAGGTGATGATCGCCTACGCCATGAACGGCGAGCAGCTCCCGCTGCTCAACGGTTTCCCGCTCCGCCTCGTGGTGCCGGGCTGGTATTCGACCTACTGGGTCAAGATGCTGTCCGACATCGAGGTGCTGGACAAGCCCGACGACGGGTACTGGATGAAGACCGCCTACCGCATCCCGGACGTGCCGGGCGCCAACATCAAGCCCGGCCAGACCGGCTTCAAGACGGTGCCGATCAACAGGATGGTGCCGCGCTCCTTCGTCACCAACCTGACCGACGGCGCCAAGGTGGCGGCCGGAACGCCGGTGGCCCTTCGCGGCATCGCTTTCGGCGGCGATTGCGGGGTAAAGGCGGTCGACTTCTCCGGAGACGGCGGGGCGACGTGGTTTCCGGCGCAACTCGGCGCGGACGAGGGCCCCTACAGCTTCCGCCGCTTCGACGGCAGCCTGCCGGCGCTGGCCGCCGGCACCCATGCGGTTAAGGTCCGCTGCACCAATACCAACGGCGTCGCCCAGGGCATGGACCAGGTCTGGAACGCCAACGGCTTCATGCAGAACGGCATAGAGACCGTGTCCTTCCAGGCCGCTTGAGGAGACCAGCCATGAACCCGATCCGCCCTGCGGCCCTCATCGCCGCGCTCGCCTTGTCTCCTCTGGTGGCGCTCGCCGCCCCGGCCCCCGAGCCGATGCGCTTCACCTCGCAATCCATTGCGATGCCGACCTCCGACCGGATCTTCCCCGACGGGCCGGGGGCCGAGGCCGTCAACAACAACTGCCTTGCCTGCCACTCGGCCGGGATGGTGCTGACCCAGCCCAAGCTCACCAAGGCGCAGTGGACCGAGACCGTGAACAAGATGGTTCACGTCTACAAGGCACCGGTCGATCAGGCCGACGTGCAGACCATCATCGATTACCTCACGGCGTTGAAGCCGACGCCCTGAACCCCCGATTCCCGAGGCCGCCGCGCTTTTTTCGCCGGCCTCGGGGAATAGACCGCGCCTTCCGGCGTCTCCTCAGGGCGATGCACGGCCGGCCCGGCCTTGCACGACGGATTTCCGATTTCGAACCAGCCCTCACGGCAGGCCCCGGCCGCCGAACGAGCGCGCATGCCCGAGAGACACGCTTCATGACCCATATCCGCACCAGCCTGCGCGCCCTCGTCGCCGGAGCCGCCTTGCTCCTCGCCCAGGGCCAGCCCGGGTTCGCCGCCGGTTTCGACGGGGCGATCAAGAACAACGCGCTGGCGCTGAACGCCGCCGGTACGGTCGCCGCTGTGTCGAACAGCGAAGAGAGCGCCGTCATCGTCTACGACGTCGCCAAGGGCACGGTGCTGCGCCGCCTCGACGGCTTCGTGACCCCGCGCAACATCGTGTTCGCGCCGGACGGCGCCCGCTTCTACGTCTCCGACAGCGGCACCGGCCGGATCACGGTCTACGAGACCGCCACCGGCAAGGAAGCCGGCGTTCTCGCCGCGGGCCCCGGCGCGTTCGGCACGGTGCTCTCGGCCGACGGGACCAAGCTCTACGTCAATAACGAGGCCGCGAGCACGCTGACCGTGTTCGACACCAGGACCATGCTCGCCGAGGCTGTGATCCCCGGCTTCGCGCAGCCGCGCCAGGGCGTGAAGTTGTCGCCGGACGGCAAGACCGTGTTCGTGACGAACTTCCTCGGCGACAAGATCACGTTGGTCGATACCGCCACCAACAAGATCACCGGCGAGATCGCCGGGTTCGACAAGCTGCGCGCCATCTCGATCACCAAGGACGGTAAGACGCTGTTTGCCGCCAACAGCGGCCGCAACACGATCGGCGTGGTCGATGTCGCCGCCCGTAAGGTCACGTCCGAGGTGGCGGTGGGCAAGGACCCCTACGGCGCCGCGCTGACCCCGGACGGGCGCTTCGTCTATTCGGGCAATCTCAAGGACAACTCCTTGTCGGTGATCGACACCGGCACCCTCAAGGTCGTCGCCACGGTGACCGGCCTGAACGAGCCGCGCCAGGCGATCGCGTTCTCGGCCGACAACGCCCACGCCTACGTCCTCAACCGCGACCTTAGCGTCGCCGTGGTGGACCGGGCGAAGAACGCGGTCATCTCGACCATGAAGCCCTGAGGCGTCGCGCGCCGGGTGCCTTCTCGGCTCCCGGCGCGTTCCCGATGTCGACACGTCACGAACGCAGGACAAAGACCCCATGCTCGGCCTGTTCCAGCGCAAGGACCGCCTCATCGTCCACGGAAAGGCGCCCTACAACGCCGAGCCGCCGCTCGATCGCCTGCGCGCGGCCTTCCTGACTGATCAGGCCGACTTCTACGTCCGCAGCCACGGTGACATCCCGGACCTCGACGCCGACAGCTACCGCCTGATTATCGACGGGATGGTCGCGACGTCGCTCGACCTCTCGCTCGCCGATCTCAAGGAACGCTTCGCGCCCGTCACCGTCACGGCGGTGATGCAATGCGCCGGCAACCGCCGGGCCGACATGCTGGCGGTGGCGCCGGTCTCCGGCGACCCGTGGGCGCCCGGCGCCATCGGCAACGCGGAATGGACCGGCGTGCGCCTCGCCGAGGTGCTGCGCGCGGCCGGCCTCGACGCGGGGGGCGCACGTCACGTCGCCTTCGAGAGCCACGACCGGATCGCCCATACGGACACGCGCTTCGGCGCCTCGATCCCGCTCGCCAAGGCTCTCGCCCCCGAGACGCTGCTCGCCTTCGCGATGAACGGCGAGCTTCTCGCCCCCGAGCACGGTCACCCGCTGCGTGTTGTGGTGCCGGGCTTTGCCGGCATCCGCAGCCCGAAATGGCTCGCCCGCATCACGGTGCAGGATCACCCCTCCAACAACCCGATGCAGGCCGACGACTACAAGCTGTTTCCGCCCGACGTGACCGCCGAGACCGCGGACCCCGCCCACGGCATCACCATCGAGGCGATGCCGCTCAACAGCGCGATCTGCGAGCCCGCCCGCGGCGCGGCGTTGAAGGCCGGCCGGCACGCGATCCGCGGCTACGCCATCGCCAGTGACCGCGCGGTCGCCCGCGTCGATGTCTCGACGGATGGCGGTCGCAGCTGGGCGCAGGCCCGGATCGACCGCGACGCCGACGCACCCTACGCCTGGACGTTCTGGGAGATCGAGCGCGAGCTGACGACCGGCGAGCACGAACTCGCGGTACGGGCCTGGGATTCCGCCGGCCAGACCCAGCCTGCGGCGCCGGACGACACCTGGAACTACAAGGGCTACCTCAGCGCCGCCTGGCACCGGGTGCGGGTAACGGTGGCCTGACCGTCACGCCCAGAGCAGGGCGGTGGCAGCGAGGCCCGAGATCGCGATGAGCAGGGCCGCAACCCCGACGGTGAGGATGCGCGGCATCATCGGGATCTCGGCATGAGCGAGTCGCGCCCGGATCGCTCGGTCCCGCCATGCGGCGCCGGCGAACGAGGCGAGCGCACAGGCGATCAGCGTGAGCGACAGCACCTTCAGTGGCCAGACCGCCAGCACCTCTCGCAGGAAGCGCTGCGCGGCCAGGCCGACGCCGAGGAAGGCGAGCCCGGTGCGAAGCCACGCCACGAAGGTGCGCTCGGCTGCCAGCACCGTGCGGTCCTCGGCGAGCCTGACCCGCGGGTCGTCGGGGGGAACGGGTTTCGCGGGCTCGCTCATTCGGCATCCGCCGTTGCGATCAAATCGAGCAGCGCGTCGGCGGCCCGGCTGCGGTAGCGCTCCTTGTGGCGCAGTACCCGGAACGGCCGGCTCGGCAGGGCGAACGCCGCCCGTACCAGGGTCCCGGCTCGAAGCGCTGCGGCGACCACGGTCTCGGACAGCACGGCGGCCCCGCCCCCGGCCTCGACGGCGGCGCGGACCGCCTCGTTCGAGGGCAATTCGAGTGTGACTTGGAGTTGAGCCGCAGCGAGGCCGGCCGCACCCAGCGCCGCCTCAAAGGCCGAGCGGGTTCCCGATCCCCCCTCGCGCAGCACCCAGTCGGCCCCGGCGAGGTCCTTGGGTTCAAGGGCGGTCGCTCCGGCGAAGGGATGGCCTGGGGCGACCACGAGGACGAGCTGGTCATGAGCAATGGTGGTGCTCGCGAGCGTCGGGTCGTCCAGCGCCCCCTCGACGAAGCCGAGTTCGGCCTGCCCGGCGCGGACCGCATCGGCAGCGTCGGTGGTGTTGCCCACCGCCAGCCGGATGGCGATCTCAGGGTAGGCCCGGCGGAAGGCGACAAGGTGGCGCGGCAGCCAGTCGCTGGCGATGGTCTGGCTGGCGTAGAGGGCCAGCGTCCCGCGTCGCATGCCGCTGAGGTCGGCGAGCACCAGCTCGGCGGCCTCGGCCCGGGCGAGCACCGCGCGGGCCTCGACGAGGAACACGCGTCCCGCCTCGGTCAGCTCGATCCCGCGGCCGACCCGATGGAACAGCTTGGTCGCGTGTCGTCCCTCGATATTGGCGATCGCCGTGCTGACCGCCGACTGCACGAGGTTCAGCGCCTCGGCAGCCCGGGTTACGTGCTGCCGCTCGGCCACCGCCACGAAGATGCGGAGTTGGTCGAGGGTCATGGTTGCCGCGGCGGAACCGGCAATCCACGGACCTGCGCGTCAACCGCCTGCGCGACGGTCAAAAGCCGCGCTTCGTCGGTGCGACCGGTGACGACGTAGGACATGCCGCCATCGACCCAGGAGAAGGCGGCGACGTCGCCCTCGCGGGCGAAGCGGAACACCGTGCGGCCATCCGCATCGCCTACGCGGCTGTAGAGCGTCAGCCGGGTGCCGTGATCGTCATCGTACATCAGCATCGCGGCGGATTCGGAACCCGCCGGCAGCAGCCGGCCCCCCATCAGGCGGAAGCCGTAGGCCGTGAGGTCGGGGGTGGTCACCGCCCGGCCGAGGCGCTTCGAGAGCCACGTCACGAGGTGTGGCTTCTCATCGGCGCGCACCTCCACTGGATGCACCGCCTCGACCACGTAGGTGCGGAAGGCCGCCACCGCGTCGTCGGTCGCCGGCTCGGTTCGCGCGAGCGTGACCGTGGGTACCTGCCGCGCGGCATGGCCGAACCAGCCGGCGGCACCGCCAACCGCGAGGCAGAGCACGGCCGCAGCCGCGACCGGAAGCCAGCGCCCGGTTATCGGGCGATGTCGCGAGCGGATGTTGGCCACCCGGAGCCGCGCCGGGATCGCCTCCTCGGCGATCGGCGCGAGGCGGGCACGCAAGCGCTCGCGCAGGGCGCGATCCGCCGAGACCTCGGCCGCCCGCGCGGGGTTTCCCCTGAGCCATGCCTCGACCAGTGCCTGCCGCTCCGGTTCGAGACGACCGTCGATCAGGCCGTGCAGGTCGTCCTCGCCGACCGGGCGTGGATCCCCGCTCATTTCACCCTCCTCAACAAGCCGGTTCGGCCCGTTTCCAGAAAACTTCGCATCCGCTCCCGGGCTCGGCTTAACCGCGACATCACCGTGCCCAGCGGTACTCCGAGCACCTGCGCCGCTTCCGCATAAGACAGATCCTCGACCGCGACGAGCAGTAGCACTGAGCGCTGCTCCTCGGGCAGGGCGTCGAGTCCGGTGAGCACGTCGCGTGCCCCCATAACGGCCTCGGGGTCGGCACCCGGATCGGGCACCTGCTCCAAAGCCTCAGCGCCGACATCGATGCCGCGCCGGCCCCGGCGTCGAACAGTGCCGAGGAACAGGTTGCGCTCGATCGTGAACAGCCAGGCTCGCAGGTCGCCGTCGCGGCGACGTCCGGACCAGCCGGACAACGCCCGCTCCAACGTGTCCTGGACGAGGTCATCCGCCGCTTCGCGGTCCCGCAACAGTGCGACTGCGTAGCGCCGCAACGCTGGGATCTGCGGTTCGATGAGGGCGGCGATCTCGTCCACGAGGCTTTACCGATCAGGGCTTGGCGATGTGCCATGCACCGTTGAGGAATCCGTCGCCGGTGATGTCGCCGGGCTTCGTATCCTTGGCGAAGGTGTAGAGCGGCTTGCCCTTGTAGGCCCACTGCATCGTGCCGTCGTCCCGCGTCACCATCGTCCAGTCGCCACTAGCAGCCGAGCCGGAGGCGGCCATCAGGGCCGGCCAGTTGGCGGCGCAGGGGCCGTTGCACATCGACTTGCCGCCCATGTCCTTGTCGAAGGTGTAGAGGGTCATGCTCTTGGCATCGACGAGCGCCGGCCCCTTGGCAGTCTCGGCCGTCATCGCAGGCGCAGCGGCCTGGGCGGCGGCGGCGGAGAAGGCGAAGGCCGCAAAGGCAGCGCGGATCAGCATGGTGTGCATGAGTGAGGTCTCCCGCGGTCGACCATGACCGCATCGGGAGAGATGCCGAACGGGCGCGTCTATTCCACTGACACACGAAAAAGATTGGTGACGTCAGCGTGACCGCCGACTCGTCCTCAACCACGGCATACGGCCGTCACCCAGGAGCAGTCAGAGGAATGATGCGGCGGCGTCACCACTCTGAAAGGCGGAGATCCGAGATCATGCCCTCGCACGGCGAGATCGACTGCAACGTCTGCTTTCGAGAGATACGTTGGCTTGCTCTTACGGCGTAGTTGGGTCGGAAGCGGACGGTATCAAGCGTCAGGTTTCGACCACTAGGCCTCGGGGTCGATATCCGACGTTTCAGGCCCTCCTCCACAGGGATCTCGGCGTGGATGCGACCATTGCGGGCAACAAAGGTGCGGGTTCTCCTTGGCTCGCCGCTCACCGCGGGGGAACGGGCGAGGATCCGAACGGGTTCTTCGGCTCTGCCGCATGAGGCGGTGAGTGTCCCGAGCCAGCAACCGTCAAGGGACCGATCCAGGAGTTCGGGCGCATGAACCAGTCCTCTCCGTCCGCCCGTGCCGGTATCATGGCGCGCCTCGGCAAGCGGGAGATCGGTCTGCCCGTGACGCTGTTTTGCGTCGCCGCCCTCATCCTCGGGTTTGGTCTCCTGGCCGACAAGGTCATGGAGGGCGGCACGATGGGGTTCGACACCCGCGTCGCCCACTTCTTCCGTCCACCCGGCGCGGCTGGTCCGATTGGACCGGATTGGCTGCACGAGATGGCCCGGGACGTGACCTCCCTGGGCAGCATGGTGGTCCTCTGCTTCCTCATCGCGGCTGTGGCAGGGTACCTGCTCCTGATCCGCAAGCAGGGGGCCGCGGTCCTGGTGGTGGGATCGATCCTGGGCGGGACGGTCATCAGCTTCGGGCTGAAACTCCTCTTCAACCGGCCCCGACCCGAGATCCCCGGCGGCATCCAGGTGTTCACCGCCAGCTTCCCTAGCAGCCACGCCATGCTCTCCGCCGTGACTTACCTGACACTCGGCGCCCTCATGACGCGCGTGGCGGCGGGCGCTCGCCTGAAGGCGTACTTCATGGGGCTGGCCGTCTTCCTCACGGTCGTCGTCGGGCTGAGCCGGGTCTATGTCGGGGTCCACTACGCGACCGACGTGCTGGCAGGCTGGTGCGTGGGGTCGGCCTGGGCGGTCCTGTGCTGGGTCGTGGCCCTCCAGCTTCAGCGACGCGGTCAAGTCGAGAAGCCCGACCATGTCGCGGGCGAGGCCGGCATCGAGGCATAGGACCCCATGCGCCGTTCTTCCTAAACGCATCCTCCGCCTGACTGAAGGGACGGACGCATCCCAGCATTCGTTCAATTAGCAGGACCGCATCGTCCATGCCTGCGGCCAGGCCGTTCGACCATTACGGGCACGACCGAAATGACGCCGTTAAGGGACCCGTAGGGCGGCCCGATCAAGCGGCGCTGGTGGTCTCGGCCCGCCCGGCTTGCCGACTGCCTCCCAAGCTATCAAGGCGGCCCCGAGGCTGATCCAGATATCGGCCATGTTGAAGGTGAACCAATGCACCTCCGCCGGGTGCAGGTCGAGGAAGTCCGTGACGCGGCCGTCCACCCATCGGTCGATGAGGTTTCCCAGTGCACCGCCGGTCATGATGGCGAAACCAACTCCTTCCGACGCTCCGGTCGCGCGGAATGCCAACCGGGCAACGTAGGCCGTCAGCATTCCCTGAAGCGCAAGAAGGACGACCAAGGACGTCGCGTCATGCGCCGGAAGCAGGCTGAAGCTGATGCCATGATTGAACGCGAGCCTGAGGTCGAGCATCGGCAGTACCGCGTGCACGGTTTCGTCGGAAAGCCTGTCGACCGCCAGCGCCTTGGTCCACAGGTCGGTGCCCGCCGCGGTCACAGCGATTACGACGAGGGCGCCGAACCCGGCCCTTTCCCGTATGAGACGCATCGGCTCAAGCCCGGAGCAGGCGAAGGGCGTTGGCCGTCACCAGGACGGTCGCCCCGGTATCCGCCAGGATGGCCGGCCATAGCCCAGTGATGCCTGCGAGCGTCGTCACCAGGAACACGGCCTTGAGCCCCAGCGAGATGGCCACGTTTTGGTGGATGTTGCCGAGCGTCGCCCGGGACAGCGCCACGAGGGCGGCCACGTCCGATACCCGGTCGTTGAGGATGGCCGCGTCAGCCGTCTCCAGTGCCGCGTCTGTGCCGCCGCCCATGGCAATGCCGACGCTGGCGGAGGCGAGCGCGGGGGCGTCGTTGATGCCGTCGCCGACCATAGCGACCGGGCCGACCTCCTTCAACGCGCCGATCTCGGCGAGCTTGTCGGCCGGCAGCAGGTCGGCCCGGACCGATAGTCCCAGGCCCTTGGCGATGGCCTCGCCGGTGCGCCGGTTGTCGCCGGTCAGCATCACGCATTCGACCCCAAGCCGGCGCAGGGCCGCGACGCCGGCGGCCGCATCCTGTCTGGGCTCGTCCCGGACCGCCACGACGCCGAGCGCCTCTCCGTCCCGAACCACGACGACGGCGGTCTTGCCGGCTTCCTCAAGGGCCTGCACCGTCGCTTCCGCTTCCGGCGAGAGGCTGGCCAGCGTCGCGGCGTGGCGCGGGGATGCCACCGCGACCGTGCGACCGGCGACCGTGGCCTGGACGGCCTTGCCGGGAACCGCACGGGCATCGCGTACGGGGCGCAGGGGGATGGCGTCGGCCTCCGTACGTTCGAGGATCGCACGAGCGATGGGGTGGCTCGATCCGGCCTCCACCGTCGCCGCGAGCCCGAGCAGGGTGCGATCCGTCATGTCCGGGGCAAATGGGAGGACGTCGGTGACCCTTGGACGCCCTGCCGTGAGCGTCCCCGTCTTGTCGAACGCGACGGTACGCACCCGTCCGATGGTCTCCAGGGCGGCGCCGCCCTTCACCAGCAGTCCCCGCCGCGCTCCGGCGGCAAGACCCGAGGCGATGGCGGCCGGGGTCGAGAGCACGAGGGCGCAGGGGCAGGCGATGAGGAGCAACGCCAGTCCGCGATAGATCCAGGTGCCCCAGTCGGCGCCGAGCAGCAGCGGCGGGCCAAGCGCCGCCAGCGCGGCGACCGCGAAGGCGACCGGGGTGTAGACGGCGCTGAAGCGGTCGATGAACCGGGCGGTCGGCGACTTCGAAGCCTGCGCCTCCTCCACCATGTGCAGAATGCGGGCGACGGTGTTGTCCGACGGCATCCGGGTGACCCTGACCTGCAGGGCCCCGTCCGCATTGACGCTGCCGGCATAGACGGCGTCCCCGACCTCCTTTGGCCGGGGCACCGATTCCCCCGTGATCGGGGACTCGTCAAGGCTCGACGTGCCGTCCGTGACCTCGCCGTCCGCAGGGACGCGGTCACCCGGGCGCACCAGCACGGTTTGGCCGATCACCAGGGAGGCGGCCGGCACCTCGCGCACGACGCCGTCCTCCTCGATCAAACGCGCCGTCTTCGGCACCAGGCCCACGAGCGCCTTGATGCCGGCGCGGGATCGGCCGGCCGCGAAGCCTTCGAGCATCTCGCCGACGGTGAACAGCAGGACCACGACCGCGGCTTCCTCGGCGGCATGGATGGCCAGAGCTCCGACGGTCGCGACCGACATCAGCATCTCGATGGAGAACGGCGAGCCGTTGCGCGCGGCGGCGATGGCCCGGCGTCCGTAGAAGGCGAGCCCAAGGAGCGCGCCGGGCCAGTAGGCGTACTCACCGGCTAGGCCCGGTTGGACCTGATCGAGGAGGAAGCCGGCAGCGAACAGGCCGGCGATGGCCAGAGCCAGCAGGCCCTTGCGACTGCGCCAGACGGACGGCTCCGCCTCCTCGTCCTCAATGGCGGGGATGTCCGCTCCGGTGACGTGCGCACGGGCGAGGTCGGCGGCCGTGGGCAGGGTGGCGACGCCGTAGCCGAGACCAGTGATCCGCTCCTCCAGGTCCGCTCGGGGTGTGGCAGCCTCGTCGAGCACAAGGTCGAGGACCTGGGCCGTGTAGTTAACCCGCACGCCCCCGACGCCGGGCAGGCGCGTCACGGCCGTCTCGATCTTGGTCGCGCAGCTCGGGCAGTCCATGCCCTTAACGCGGTAGCGCAGTGCGGTACCGGCGGGGACCGCACCCATGGTTCCTGGCCCTGACATGGCAAGCTCCGTCGACCTGGGCCTCGTGCCGACGGGTCGGAGAACCTACATGCGCCCTGTAGCAACTACAGGGTCAAGGCCATGGCGCACACATCCTCCATGACCATCGGCGATTTGGCGGCGGCGACGAACACCAGCGTTGAGACAATCCGCTGGTACGAGAAGGTCAACCTTTTGCCGGCGCCGGCGCGGTCGGCGGGCAATTACCGCCTCTACGGTACCGAGCACCTGCGTCGTCTGGGCTTCATCAGACGTGGACGGGACCTTGGCTTCACGCTGGACCAGGTCAGGGAGCTTCTCGCTTTAGCCGACGACCGCAAGCGTTCCTGCACCGAAGTCGATACCATCGCCCGCGCGCACCTGGCGGAGGTCGAGCGCAAACTCTCCGACCTAACCCGGCTTGCCCACGAACTGCGCGACGTTATTGGTCAATGCGGATGCGGGTCGGTCGCCGACTGCCGCATCATCGAGGCGTTGTCCCCCCACGGGGAGCTGTCCTAAGGATGCCTGAGGTTCGTTGGGGTCAGGTGGAAATGCGGCTCCCCACCGATGTGGCAGAGGCAGTAAAGAAGGTACACGCAGGCCGGGACGCCCAGCATCACGAGCCAGAACGTATGCCGGGCCGCTTTACGGACATGCGTCCTGACGTGGCGTCTGCGACGCCCACCCTTAGCGCCCCAGTGAGCCGTGGCTCGACCTAACTTCTTACTCATCCGGCCCTCCTACTCGGCGGCCCGGAGGTGCGGTTGGACCGGCATGGGCCGATCCTTCCTTACGACGATCTTCCCTGCGAACTTGGCGTAGAGGGCCGGCAGGACGACGAGGGTCAGCAGGGTCGCCGAGATAAGGCCGCCGATGACGACGGTCGCCAGCGGACGCTGGATCTCGGCACCGGTCTCGGTCGCCAGCGCCATCGGCACGAACCCGAGGGACGCCACTAGGGCGGTCATTGCCACCGGACGAAGCCGGGTCATGGCGCCCTCCAGGATAGCCTCACGCTGCGGACGCCCATCGGCGATGAGCTGCTTGATGTAGGTCAGCATCACGAGGCCGTTGAGCACCGCCACCCCGGACAGGGCGATAAAGCCAACGGCCGCGGGCACCGAGAACGGCATGCCCCGCAGCCATAGGGCCGCGATGCCACCGGTGAGCGCCAGGGGCACGGCGCTGAACACCAGGAGAGCGTCCCGGGCCGAGTTCAGGGCCGAGAACAGCAGCAGGAAGATCAGGAAGAAGCAGACCGGCACCACCACCATCAGGCGCTGGCGCGCCGAGGCCAGGTTCTCAAACTGGCCACCCCAAGTGACGTAGTAGCCGGCCGGGAGCGAGACCCCAGACGCCACCTTGGCCTGGGCCTCGGCCACGAGCGAGCCGATGTCGCGGCCGCGCACGTTGGCAGTGACTACGACTCGGCGCCGGCCGTTCTCGCGCGAGATCTGGTTGGGGCCCTCTGTTACCGAGAAGCTGGCGACCTGCTTCAGCAGTACGGAGGATGCTCGACCGTTGAGCCCGGGAAGCAGCGGGATCGGGATGTTCTCTAGGGCCTCACGATCCTCTCGCACCTTGTCGTTCAGGCGCACCACGATGGGGAAGCGCCGGTCGCCCTCGAACACCATTCCGGCCTCGCGGCCGCCAATAGCCGCGCCGACGACCTCCTGGATGGCCGATGTGCTCAGGCCGAGGCGTGCGGCCTCGGTCTTGTTGATCTTGATTTCTAGGAACGGCAAGCCAGCAGTCTGCTCGACCTTGACGTCGTCGGCGCCCTCGGTCCCGCGCAGGATCGTAGCGACCTGGTTTGCGGCCTTGAGCATCGGCTCGAACTCCTCGCCGAACACCTTAACCGCAAGGTCGCCGCGGGTGCCGGCCAGCAGCTCATTGAAGCGAAGCTGGATCGGCTGGGAGAACTCGTAGACGTTGCCAGCGAGCGCCCCGAGGGCCTTTTCGATCTGCTCCTGCAACTCGGCCTTGGACAGGTCCGGGTCGGGCCATTCCTCCTGCGGCTTCAGGATGACGAAGGTGTCGGACGAGCTCGGCGGCATCGGGTCAGAGGCGACCTCCGCGGTGCCGGTCTTCGAGAAGACGTAGGCGACCTGGGGGAATCGGCTGATGGCCTGCTCCACCTTCAACTGCATCGCCTGCGACTGCGTCAGGGAGGTCGACGGGATGCGTTGGGCGTTTAGCGCGATGCTCTTCTCGTCAAGTTGCGGAATGAACTCCTGCCCCAGCCCCTTGAACAGGAAGCCGGCGCCGACAAGGAGTACGAGCGCGGCCGCGACGAACAGCATGGGCACGCGTAGGGCGGCCCCGAGGACCGGACGGTAGGCAGCCTTGATCGCCCGGACGAAGAGGTTGTCGGTCTCGGTGACCCGGCCAGTGATGACGATGGCGATCATCGCCGGCACGAAGGTGAGCGACAGGACGAAGGCCGCGACCAGAGCGATGATGACGGTGAGCGCCATCGGCTCGAACATCTTGCCCTCGACCCCGGTGAAAGTCAGGAGCGGCACGTAGACGAGGATGATGATGGCCTGCCCGTAGAGGCTCGGCTTGATCATCTCCTCGGCCGAGGCCCGTACGGTAGCGAGGCGCTCCTCCAGTTCGAGCTTGCGCCCGAGCTCCGCCTGTCTCTCGGCGAGGTGGCGCAGGGCGTTCTCGGTGATGATGACGGCCCCATCGACGATGAGGCCGAAGTCGAGGGCACCGAGGCTCATCAGGTTAGCGCTGATGCGGCCCTGGACCATGCCGGTCATGGTCATCAGCATCGCCACCGGGATGACCAGCGCCGTGACGATGGCTGCGCGGATGTTGCCCAGCAATAGGAACAGGACGACGACGACGAGGGCGGCGCCCTCGGCTAGGTTCTTCGCCACCGTCCGGATGGTGGCCTCGACGAGGACGGTGCGATTGAGGACCGTCTGGACCTCGATACCCGGCGGGAGCGTGCGCCGGATCTCGGTCATGCGTGCATCGACGGCGGCGGCCACGGTGCGGCTGTTCTCGCCGATGAGCATCAGTGCGGTGCCGATGACAACTTCCTGCCCGTCCTCGCTGCCCGAGCCGGTGCGCAGGTCGCGCCCGATACGGACCTCAGCGATGTCGGAGATACGCACCGGCACGCCGCCGCGCGTGGTCACGACGACCGAACCGATGTCCTCCATGGTCTCCAGGCGGCCAGCGGCGCGCACGACGTAGCCCTCGCCGTTGTCCTCCAGGTAGCGCGCACCCTGGTTGGCGTTGTTGGCTTCCAGCGCACGGCCGATGTCGGCGAATGACAGGTCGAGGGCGGTCAGCCTCATTGGATCGGGCTGGACATGGTACTGCTTCTCGAAGCCGCCGATGCCGTCGACGCCGGCCACGCCCCGCACGGTCTTCACCTGGGGACGGATGATCCAGTCCTGGACCGTGCGCAGATAGGCTGTGCGTTCGAGCTCTGTCCTCAGCCTCTGGCCCTCGGGGGTAAGATAGCTTTCGTCCGACTGCCAGCCGGGCTTACCGACGGGCGAGACCTTGCGCTCCCCGGGCTTCGCGTAGTGCACCGACCACATGTAGATCTCGCCGAGCCCGGTCGAGATTGGCCCCATGCGCGGCTCAACCCCGGACGGCATCGCCGCCTCAGCCTCCTGAAGGCGCTCAGCAACCTGTTGGCGGGCGAAGTAGATGTCCGTCGTCTCGGAGAAGACGGCAGTGACCTGGGAGAACCCGTTTCGTGAGAGCGAGCGGGTGTATTCCAGCCCCTTGATGCCCGCGAGTGCCGTCTCGACCTGATACGTGATGATTTTTTCGATATCGACCGGCGACAACGAGGGCGCCGTGGTGTTGATCTGGACTTGGTTGTTGGTGATGTCTGGCACCGCGTCGATGGGGAGCTTGGTCAGCGAGAACACACCGAACCCTGCCGCCAGCAGCGACAGAAGCACCACGAGCCAGCGCTGGTGGACAGAGAAGTCGAGGATCTTCGAGATCATGATGGCCGCCCTCAGTGCGCGTGGTCGGCTTCGGCCTTGCCGAGCTCGGCCTTCAGGACAAAGGAGTTGGCCACAGCGACCTCTTCCCCGGGATTGAGGCCGGTAAGGATCTCGAAGGCGTCATCGTCGGCCCTGCCGAGAGTCACGTCCCGGCGCTCGAAGCCCTCCGGGGTCCGCACGAAGGCGACCTTCTCGCCGCCGATGGTCTGGATGGCGGACTTGGGCAGCCGCACCTTGACCTTGTCCTGGGCGATCTCGACCTCGGTGGTGACGAAGGTGCCGGGCCGCCAGGCCATGTCCTTGTTCGGCAGGGCGACGATGACCCGAGCCGAGCGCGTCTCCGGGTTGAGGATGGGACTGACGAACACCACCTTGCCCTCGCCGCGGGCGGCGGCGTCGCCGACGATGGTCACCTTGGCACCCTCGCGGACCTTCGAGAGTTCGGTGGTCGGAACCGCGAGCTCGATCCACACCGAGGACAGGTCGGCGACCGTGTAGACGTCGGCCGGGTCGCCTTCCTTGCCCACGGCGGTGCCGACGTCGACCTTGCGCTCGACCACCCGCCCGGCGAGGGGTGACTTCAATTCGTAGCGGCGTAGGCTCGACAGGTTCGGCGTGGTCTCGTCCTTCCTGGCGGACGTCGCCACCTCGGCGGCGTTCAGGCCAAGGGCCGACAGCTTCTGGCGCGCGAGATCGACCCTGAGCGTCGCCTCCGAGTAGGCGGCCTTCGCGTTCAGGAATGCCGATTCCGCGGAGATCCGCTTGTCCCAGAGGGCCTGCTGGCGGTCGAAGTTCGTCTTCTCCAGGTCAGCCTTGACCGTCGCGGTGAGGAAGTCGCTCTTGGCCTCGGCGACCTCGCGGCTGTCGAGTACGGCCACGACCTCGCCCTTGGCGACCTCCTCGCCGAGGCGCTTGCGCATTTCGGACACGGTGCCGACGACCCGCACGGGAACGCGTGCGATCCGGTCGGCGTCCTGCGCGATGGTGCCGGGCACCAGCAAATGGCGCGAGAGAATCCCGCCCTCGACCATCGCCAGCTCGATGTCCTGCTCGGCGGCCTGCTCGGCCGTCATCTTGATCTTGCCCTCGCCCTCCTCGTCGTGGCCGTTCGCCTCGCCCTCGGCGTGCTTGTGGCCACCGGCTTCGGGCTTGGCCTCTCCCTCGGAGTGCTTGTGCTCGCCGGAAGGCTTGGGCTCGCCGTCGGCATGCTCGTGGCCATGGTCGCCGTGACCGTGCCCATCGTCGGCTGCGGGTGTCACCGGCCTGGTAACGGCCGCATTGGTTGGGGGCGTCGCCCGGGCGTTCGTGAGGCCGGCGGCCGCGAGGGCGCCCTGCACGACCTCGGACACACGGGGGAAGGCACCGCCGATGACGATGCCGATGGCCAGGAAAGCCACGGAAAGGAATGCACGCATGGGAATGGGCCGGGTTCCGACCGGGACGTCGCACGGCCGCTTAGGCGGCGGGAAACGGTCCCGTACTGGGTATTTCGCGAATTAGAGGCAGCCGTGACCCGTGTGGGGCCGGCCGGGACGCGCCACGGACGTGGCGGCGTCGCCTCAGGCGCGAGGCGGCCTGGGTTGGCGGTCGGGCGAGACCGATCCGATGGGTGTGGTCACGGTCGCGTAGGAGGCACGCCCCGTCCCGCGGGGCGGTAGGGCCGGCGTCCCGTCGACGCTGAGTGCCTGATGGCAGCCGCAGGTGGCATGGCAGGCGGGGCAGGCATCGGAGTGATCGACGGCGGCTGCCAGGGTTGGTGCGGACACGGACAGTTCGTGACCAACGGACCGGTGGGCCTCGGCGGAATGGATCGCGCCCGGGACGACGAGCGCCAGGACCAAGACGAGCGAGAGCACTCGCACGGTGGTCGCCCACCAGCCGCGCATCGTCTCGTAGGCCCTGATCCGAGGTCCCGTGGTCATGGTCGCCTTATGAACGATTCAGGGCCACCCGTACATGCCGGATGGCCCTTTGGCAGGGTCGAACCTTAGAGCGCCTAACAGAACGGCACCGAGCGTTGCTTTCAGCGTTGGTTTGGCATGGCCAGACCGCTTCTCCCCGATGATCTCTGGGATGAGATGGTTGCGC
>NZ_NKUG01000083.1 GCF_014845095.1 Methylobacterium bullatum
ACTCGTTCAACCTCGACGGCACCAACATCTACATGACCATGGCGGCGCTCTTCATCGCGCAGGCCACGGACACGCCGCTCACCTACGGCGAGCAGGGCCTCCTGCTCCTCGTGGCCATGCTCTCCTCCAAGGGCGCGGCCGGCGTCACCGGTTCGGGCTTCATCACCCTGGCGGCGACCCTCGCGGTGGTGCCCTCCGTGCCCGTCGTCGGCATGGCGCTGATCCTCGGCGTGGATCGCTTCATGTCCGAGTGCCGCGCGCTCACCAACTTCATTGGCAATGCGGTGGCCTGCATCGTGGTCGCCCGCTGGGAGGGCGAGGTCGACGAGGTCAGACTCGCGGCGGCACTGGGCGGCAACCCGATGCCTCTGGCAGCCGAGATGCCGGTTCTCCAGGCTGCGGAGTAACACCCGTCCCGACTTCGAGCCGGGTGGCGATCCAGCCGGCTCGAAGACGATCCGAAAGGGGCTGCCGGACCGCAATGGCCCGGCAGCCCCTTTCGCGTCGAGCACGGCCTCGGCTCCTCGACGCGATGGGTCACCCGAGGCCATTCCAGACGAGACACGTGCCCGAGATCGCCAGAAGCCCGTCCATCATGAACCGGAACGTCTCCGGGGCGAGGCGAAGCACGAAGGGCTTTGCCACGAACGCCCCCACCATGAGAGCCGCGCCCACGGCGAGGCCTCTGACGAAATCCGCGACCGGCAATGCGCCGGTTCCCTGAAAGGTCAGGGTCTTGGTCAGGTAGATTGCCAGCGACGCAGCGGCCTCCGTGCCGATGAACGCACCCTTGGTCAGGCCGTAGCCGATGAAGACCGGAACCGAGGCCGGGCCGGTCGAGGCGACGATGCCCGTCAGGAAGCCGATGACCGCTCCGGCAACCGCCAGATGGGGGAGCCGCACTCTGACGAGGCGGTCGGCCAGCCAGCGGCGTCCGGGGATCATCGCCAGAAGAAACGCGCCGATCGCCAGATCGACAGCATGCGGCGGCAGGACCAGCATCGTGCGGGCGCCGAGCATCGCCGCCGGAATTCCGGTCGCCGCATAGGTAGCGACGGCCCGCCAGTCGACCTCTCGCCACCATGCCAGGATGCGGGAGAGGTTCGCCATCACGGCCGCGACCGCCATGATCGGAATGGCTTCCTTGGGCCCGTAGACATAAGCGAGGACCGGCACCAGCATGATCGAGGAGCCGGTGCCGATGATGCCGCTGACGACGCCCGCCACGAGGCCGATGGAGAGGATGAGAAGCAGGCCCATCGGCCGATTGTGCCCGGTCGAACCGGAAGTCCCTAGGGACAATGCCTGACGGTGGATAACCTCGGCCTGCGAGCCTGTGCTGACGGAGGCCGGCTCGGATCACTTTCCCGCCAGCGAACGTTCTCCTGCCCTCATGCTGACCAGTCGGACCGATCTTGCCGATCTCGGCACCTTCCTCGCCATCGCTCGCCACCTGAGTTTCCGGCGCGCAGGGCTGGAACTCGGTGTCAGTGCCTCCGCGCTGAGCCATGCCCTCAAGGCGATGGAGGCTCGCCTCGGCGTGCGGCTGATCAATCGCACCAGCCGGAGCGTCACCCTGACCGCAACGGGTGAAGAGCTTCTGGCGTCGCTCGATGCGCCCTTCGCGGCGATCGGTTCGGCGCTCGACGGACTCAACCGCCACCGGGAGCCAGGGAACGCCGCGGGGCGCATTCGTCTCAATGTGCTCGAACATGCCAGCACGCTGCTGCTCGCGCCAGTGCTGCCCGTCTTCACCGAGCGCCATCCGCATATTGAGATCGACGTCCGCGTCTCCAACGAGCTGCTCGACATCGTGGATGCCGGGGCCGATGCGGGCATCCGATATGGCGGCACCGTCGCTCAGGACATGATCGCCCAGCGCCTGTCGGCCGACATTCGCTGGGTGGTTGTCGGCGCACCCTGTTATCTCGATCGGCATGGAACGCCGGCGCATCCACACGACCTGTTGGCGCATCGGTGCCTGCGCATCCGCCTCGGCGACGAACGGCTCTACGGTTGGGAGTTCGAACGGGCCGGTGAGTCGCTCGCGCTCGACGTGCCCGGCGCCGTGACGATCGACAACACGCACTTCGCACTGTCCCTCGCGATGGCAGGCGGGGGGCTGGCCTACCTCCCCGAACCATGCGTCAGGTCGCCGGTCAGTCGCGGTGAACTGCGCGTCGTTCTGACGGATTGGGCACCCGAGGGAGCCGGCTTTCACATCTACTATCCGGGACGTCGCCAGTTGCCGACAGGCCTGCGGCTCTTCATCGATCTGGTTCGCGAGCTTCGCCCGCTCGGTCTGTAGGCGCGATGTCGCCAGCGATGAGCCATGCTCATCGGTCTGTTGAAGCAATGGCGGGTCATCGGAGTGACGCCGTGAGCCTACTTGTCGCTGATCGGTGAGCGATAAGGCTCGCCATCACGGCCAGCCGGAGGCTTCCGACATGCTCACCACGCACCGTTTCACCGAAAAGGTCGTTTTCGTCACAGGTGCCGCCAGCGGCATCGGACGTGCCGCCGCCCTCGCTTTCTCGGCCGAGGGGGCTCGTGTGGCGATTGCCGACCGGACTGAGGCGACCCTGGAACACTTGCGGGCCGAGATCGAAGCGGCCGGCGGAGAAGTCCTGGCGATCCGTTGCGACGTGTCTCTGCCGGAAGAGGTGGAAGCGGCGATTGCCGGAACCGTCGAACGCTTCGGACGCCTCGACTGTGCCTTCAACAATGCCGGAGTCGAGAACAGGGCCACGCCGGTCCACGAGATCGAACTCGACGAATGGGACCGCATCCTCGACATCAACCTGAGGGGGACCTTCCTCTGCATGAAGTATGAGCTGGCGCAGATGGTGCGCCAGGGTGGCGGCGTGGTGGTCAACACCTCCTCCGGTGCCGGCATCCGCGGTGTCGCGGGTGGCGCGGCCTATGCCGCTTCCAAACATGCCATCATCGGTCTGACCCGCTCGGCGGCGCTGGACTATGCCAGGAAGAACATTCGTGTGAACGCCATCCTGCCCGGCAATATCGAAACGCCGATGATGGACCGTTTCACGGGAGGCGACGTTCAAAAGGCGATCGACCTCGAACCGGTAGGTCGCCTCGGCAAGCCGGAGGAGATCGCAGAAGCGGTGCTCTGGATGTGCTCGGACCTCGGTGGGTTCGTGACCGGAGCCGCCACGGTGATCGATGGTGGCTGGTCGCTTTGACGGTCGATCCGGCGAAAACGGAGGAGCAGGCGAATGGACATCACACGCAGCGGGTCGCGACCGTCCGGCAGGGGACCGTCCGAATGGTTCACCGGAACCGTGCGGATCGACCCTCTTTTCTCCGCGCCCGAGCCGGCGCGGGTCGCCGGAGCGAGCGTGACGTTCGAGCCGGGGGCCCGCACCGCGTGGCATACGCATCCGCTCGGCCAGACGCTCATCGTCACCTTCGGGGCCGGCTGGGTTCAGCGGGAGGGCGGCCCTAAGGAGGCTATCGGGCCGGGCGACGTCGTCTGGTTCGAGCCGGGTGAAAAACACTGGCACGGGGCAACGGCAACGACGGCCCTGACGCATATCGCGATCCAGGAGCAGCTCGAAGGCCGGGCGGTGACGTGGTTGGAACAGGTCACCGACGAACACTATCGCGGCGTCTGACGCTCGCGCAAAGGTGGCCCCTCGACGGGCGGGCGCGAAGACCCCCGTCCCGACGGGGCCTCATGTGGAGGGGATCAGGGTGAAGACGTGGTCCGCTCCGGCAATGGTGGCCGGGCGGTGGGCGACGATGATTCGGGTCATGCGCAGATCGCGCAAAGCCTCGGCGATGACCGCTTCCGTCGCTTCGTCGAGATGGCTCGTCGCCTCGTCGAGGAACAGGATCTCCGGTTTGCGGTAGAGGGCGCGGGCAAGGATGACCCGCTGCTTCTGGCCGCCCGAGAGCGTCGAACCCATATCGCCCACGAGGGTCTCGAACCCCATCGGGGTGCGCTTGATGTCGGCGAGAATCGCGGCGCGCGCGGCGCATTCCTCGATCCAGCCGGCATCCGGCCGCTCGTCGAAACTGGCGATGTTCTCGGCGATGGAGCCGGCGAAGAGGCCGTCAGTCTGCATCACGCCCGCGATCCGGCGGCGATAGCTGGCCGCCCCGAGGGTGCGGATCTCTTGCCCTTCGACGAGGACGCGCCCCTCGCTCGCCGGCAGCAGGCCCATCATGATCTTCATCAGCGAGGTCTTTCCCGAGCCCGAGGGGCCGGTGATGGCGAAGCTCGTCCCCGCCGGCACGTCGAGGCTGAGGTCGCGGAAGATCCAGGGCTCGTCCGCGCCGTAGCGCAGGGCGAGCTCCTTCACGGCGACACTCCCCGTACCCTCCGCCGCCCGGATCAGCGCCGGGGCGGCCGGTTCCAGGGTGGAGCCGGAACCCTCCTCGGGCTCGCTCATGACGATGTCCGACAGCCGATCGGTCTGGACGTTGAGCATGCGCAGCTGGAAGCCCGACTGGATCAGGTTGCCGATCCGCTGCGAGAACTGGTCGCGATAGGCGAGGAAGGCCACCAGCATGCCGAGCGTCATCGACTGGTCGATGACCGCCCGCGCGCCGAGCACGAGCAGGAGCAGCCTGTCGACGCCGAACAGCAGCTCATTGGCCCGGCCGAAGACGAGGTCGAGGCGCTGGAGCCGCAGCCGCGCATTCAGCGAGGTGACGAAGTGGTTCATCCAGGTGCCGCGGCGGCGCTCGCGCAGATCGAGGAGCTTCACGCTCGCCATGCCGCGCACGGTCTCGATGAAGTGGCTCTGCTGGCGCGCCTCGGCGACGATCGCCTCCTCGGTGCCCTCGCGGTAGGAGGCGTAGGCGGCGATCCGCAGCGCTGCGGCGAGCGCCGTCGAGGCGACGACGACGAAGGATAGCCAGCCGCCATAGACCACCAGCATGGCGAGCATGCCGATGGACATGATCCCGTCGAGCACGGCTTGGACGAGATCGGTGGTGAGCCCCTTCTGGATCGTCGCCAGGGAGCCGAAGCGCGAGATCACGTCGCCGACGTGCCGCTTCTCGAAATAGTCCAGTGGCAGGCGCGAGAGGTGGTCGAACAAGCTCCCCGACCATTGGTAGTTCAGCTTGGTCCCGGTGAGCATGATCGCCCAGGTCCGCGCCACCGAGAGGACGAGCTGGACGACGAGCAGAAGGGCGAGCCCCACCGCCACCACCAGCAACAGGTCGAGATCGGCGTTGACGATGACCTCGTCGATGACGATCTGCGAAGCGATCGGCATCAGGATCGCGACGAGCTCGATGCCGAGGGACAGGGCCAGGATCTGGGCGAGCGCAGGGCGGATGCCGCCGATCGTCCGGAACAGGTCGCCCAGCGCCAGTCCGCGCTGCCGCTTCTCGCGCACGAAGCTGGTGGTCGGGCTCGCTTCCAGGGCGACGCCCGTGAACTCCCGCGACGCCTCCGCGAAGGTGAGCTTGCGCCGCCCCCGGGCGGGATCGTGGATGACGATCCCCCTGCCGCTCACGGCGGTGAGCACGACGAAGTGGTTGAGCCCCCAATGCAGGATGCAGGGCGTCTTGAGCTTGGGCAGGTCCTTCAGTTCCGCCCGCAAGGCCCGGGTGGCGAGGCCCATCGAACCCGCCAGATCGATGAGGTTGCGCAGGGTCATGCCCTTGAGCGACAGGGCGTGGCGGCGGCGCAGGGCGCCGAGATCGACATGGCGGCCGTGATACCCCAGCACCATGCCGAGGCAGGCCATGCCGCATTCGGCGGCCTCCGCCTGAAGCAGGACGGGCACGCGCCGGCCGAAGCCGAACTGAAGGGTGCTGAGCAGGCTCACGCTTTCATCCGCCGCGGGTCACGAGATCGACGCTGCGCTTGACCCGGTAGAGCGGGTCGAGAAGCCATCGGTAGAGGGGGCGCTTCTCCAGGGCGATGTCGGCCTCGACCCTCATCCCGGCTTCCAGACGGCGGCTCTCGCCATAGGCGATCACGCTGTTCTCGTCCGGCCGCACGATGATGCGGTAGATGCCGTCGCCGTTCTTCGCCTTGGCGCCGGCGGCTTCCGGCAGGTCGGCGGCCTCCAGGGGCGCGCGGGTCACCTCCGAGACGGTGCCGCGATAGAGGCCGAAGCGTTGGAAGGGGAAGGCCGCGTAGCGCAGCATCACCGCCTCCCCCGTATCGATGAAGCCGATGGCGGAGGATTCCACGAACAGGTTCGCCTGCAGCCTACCCTCGCTCGGCAGCAGGGTGAGCAGCGTGGCACCCGCCGCCACGCCCTGGCCGGCCTGGACCCGGATGGAGGTGAGAATGCCCTTCTCCGGCGCCCGCACCTCGATGGCCCGGCGGGCCTCGCTCTCGGCCCGCTGCTGCTCCAACTGGGCGGCGGTGCGGTCCATCTCGGCGAGGTCGCGGGCGAGCTTGTCGTCGAAGGTGGCGAGCGTCGCCTGCAACTCGCCGACCTTGCCCATGAGCTGCAGGCGCGAATTGCGGAACTGGGCAAGCTGGGAACTCGCCTGCAGGTAGAGGTAATTCTGGTTCTGGAGGTCGGCCGAGCGGGCAAATCCGTCGCTCACCGCCTTGGCGAGGACATCGACCCGCTCTTTCAGCGGCGGCACCAGCTTCTCCTGCAACTGGACCTGCTCCTCCAATTGCCGCGACTGGGATTGGAGGTTGTCGATCTGCTCGGCGAGCGAGCGCTTCTCGGTGGCCGCCATGGCCGACCGCAACCGAGATTGCGCCTCGATCGTCTCCTTCTGCCGGGCCAGCTGATCGATGATGCGCTGCTGGGTCGGGCCGTTGGCTGAGACGGCGTCGAGGTCGAGCGTGTAGAGAAGCTGGCCCTGCACGACCCGGTCCCCCTCCTTCACCCCCGAGGCGCTGACGCGTCCGGCCACCGGGCTCGCCACGGTGATGAGACCCACATCCGGTGTGAGCATGCCGAAGGCGTGGATACGGCGGGTGTAGGTGCCGAAGACCACGTACAGGATTGCCGCGATGGTGATCAGGATCGTGATCGCGGTCATCAGCCGGATTGAGAGCGGCTGCACGATCTGGGCTTCGCCCAACCAGGAATCCTGGCGCGCTCGGGCGACCTCTGCGCGAAAAAGCGGCGACGTCATCGGGTTCGGCGGTCCTCCTAGCCCAATGGCGGCGTAGTTCGATGTTGAGGCGTCTTATGCACGAGAAGCGCGGCGGGCCTACTGGCCCGCCACGCTTATTCACCGATCAGGATTGATGCGGATAAGTGCTCAGTGGCCGCCGAGGAGGCCGCCGACCGCGCCGAGAAGACCGCCGACGAGGCCGCTCACCAAGCCACCCACCTGACCGACCACGCCGGAAACGGCGCCGAGTTCGCTGGACAGGTCGAGGTCCAGGCCGAGGGACAGGCCGCCGCCGACGGCGTCGAGTTCGGTGGCGTCGAGTTCGCGGATGGTGTCCAGGTTCTGGGTCATGTCACATCTCCAAGATTAGGCGGCGCGTTCGCTTCGCGCCACGCCGAGAAATCGGGTTGGCGGGCCGGGCTACTTGCCGCCCAGGAGGCCACCAACGGCGCCGAGCAGGCCACCGACGAGACCGCCGACCAAACCGCCGACTTGGTCGATCGTGCCCGAAACGGCACCGAGTTCACTCGAAAGGTCGAGGTCGAGACCCAGGGAGAGGCCGCCGCCGACCGCATCGAGCTCGGATGCATCGAGGGTGCGGATGGTGTCATTCGTCTTAGACATTCATTCTCTCCAGAGTGTATTCGGTACGTCGATCTTTTTCTCTAGTCTATGTTTGAAAGCATTCGGTCTTGCTTTCTGTTATCCAGACTACACGCTCAGAATCGTCCATCAACCCTCAATTTCGACCTTCTTGCCCGAGGTCGCCCCTTGGTGAGCTTTGTTGTCGATTGATGACGGCGTGGCTGTTTCTTCGGCTACGGTCGGCGAAGGTCTGATTTTCCTCACCAAGTTTGCTGGAATTTGGCGATTCTTGCTGAGGATGAGGCAAGGCTTAGAATTCTGTATTTTCCTAATCAAAACACTGATAAACATCATGTTTTTTGAATTATTTGACAATTTGTCGCAGGTAAATCAATCGGCAAAGTGAGGCTTGACTGTTTGGAATTTGCTTCCCCTCCTATCGGATTAGGCGACAACAATGATCTGCGGCCCCCGGAGCGAGGCGGTCCGAGGGCGGTAAGTCTTATTATAGATTTGACAAAGGGCAGTCGCATTGCCCGAGGAGGCCGTGGCAGTCACCGTCAGCGGGCTAGGCTGAGCGACAAAGGCAAGACATTTCACAATAGGCTTCGTCGCGTTGGATGCAGGTTCATTGGATCTCACCCTTGCGTGCTGCATCGCTTTGCACGAAAGTGCAGATCGAACGGCTTGCGGTGGCGGTTGTTCGTCAAAGCGGCTCATCGCCGATCGAATGCCCAAACTGGGCGCTCGAGGACGGGGCCTTTCGAGACGCGTTTCTTGCGACCGTCTGGGAGACGGGCTGCCAATGGGAGTTTTCGCATGCATCATGATCGCGTGAATGCGGATTGATCAGAGCGAATGCGGTTGCACGATCGAACTCGACGGTGAGATCGAGGCTGTGCTCCAGACCAGCACCGGCCTCGGGTGGTCCGGCATCGGCTTCAGCGACATCATGCTCGGCAGCCAGGGGACGGTGTCCATCGTCCAGCAAGGCGTCCACTTCGCCCTGTCGCTGGCGCCGCCGAGTCAGCGCTTTCTCTGGTCGGGCCAGACTTACGATTTCTCGGAGGACAACATCATCGTCCTCGAGCCGGGGGCTGCCGTGGTCGAGAGTTGGACCGGGCCGTTCCGTACGCTGACACTGAGAGTGGCCCCGGAGGCCGTCGAGCGCATCACCGACGCCTCCCTCACCAAGACACAGATCCGGACCCAGTTCGTTCCGTCGCGCTCGCAGATCGCGGTGAGCCATCTGCTGCAAGCCGTGTCGGCCGACCTGGAGACGGGATGCTCCACCGGGCCATTGTTGGTGGAAAGCGTATCGGCGACGCTGCTGCAGTTGTTCTCAGGCGGTGAAACGATGCCCCGTCGCACCGGCCCCACGCTGACGTCGCCACAGGCCGCGACCCTTCGCGAACTGATCCTCGCCCGCCTCGCTGAACCGCTGAGCCTGCAACATTTGGCGGACGCCGTCGGCACCAGCGTCGGCCATCTCGTTCGCGCCTTCAAGACATCCTTCGGCGTGACACCCTATCAGTTCATCCTGCGGGAGCGGGTGAACCGGGCGCAGGACCTGATTGCCAGCGGGACGTTGAGCCTGAGCGAGATCGTTCCCCTGGCGGGGTTCAACGATGCGAGCCAGATGTCGAAGACCTTCCGCCGTCTCACGGGACAGCCGCCACGCGCCTTCCTGCGCCGCGCGCGCGAGACTCGGCCCCTCGGCCCATCGAACGGTTAAGTCCCCCCGCGAGGAGTTCCGGCTGTGCCCCCGATTCTTCAGCGGTCGGGGCGATCAGCATCGCTCTTGAATGCCTCCGACCCCCAGGCCGTCATTACCGGATGTGATCGTTATCGACGAGGCGACGAGTTCCCGCGACGGCGAAACCGATGCGGCGGAGATGGCGGCCCTGTCCGGCACGCGCACGCTCATGCTGACCGCGCGCCGGCTGACGAATCTGAACGGAACGGATGTTGTCCATGCCCTGGACGAAGCCCGGCCGATCGCTTCGGGACCACCCGATATTGTCCTGCCGACGACCACAGTGGAACCAGTCCGTTCGATTGTGGGACTCCGATAAGGGATGGTGCGGTCGCAATGCAGGACCGCATGGCCTATCCGGCCTGCCGTTCCGGATCCCCGCCCGTCAGCACTGCGTCGCGGTACATCGGTCCATGCTCCTGGCCCGCAGAACCGTAGCGCTCACCGGGCCTTCAGCACCACCCGGCAGGCGGCGGGAAGGGCCGCCATGGTCATCGGCGGCTTGGGCCTCACCGGCTTCGTCGATTTCGGCGGGTTCAGCACCGCGTCGCTGAACCAATAGGCGAGTTCCTCGCCACAGCCGTCGCCGGGGGGCGGCGGGGCCTGGTCCCCGCACTGATCGTCGCCGGCCGGGCAAGAGAGGCGAATATGGTAGTGGTAATTGTGCCCGTACATCGGGCGAACCTTGTTGAGCCAGGAGCGGTCGCCACCCGCTCCCCGACACAGGGCCTTCTTGATCGCCGGGTTGACGAAGAGGCGCGCGACTTCTGGCTGCTGTGCCGTGAGGCGGATCAGCTTGAGATGTTCCGGTGTCCAGACCTGCGGATCGATGTCGAGGCGGTCCGTGCGCACCACGTTGGTGGCCGAGGTCTCCTCGCGCTCCGCGCGTGTCATGCGATGGTTTGGCATCGGTGTCAGCCAGATATCCGCGTCGAGGCCGAGCTGGTGGGAGGCGTGGCCGGTGAGCATCGGTCCGCCGCGAGGCTGGGACATGTCGCCGACGAGAAGGCCGTTCCAACCGACGCTGGGCGCCTTGGCCGCCAGTCGCTCGATGAAATCCACGAGATTCGGCGTGCCCCACATCCGGTTGCGTGAGAGGCGCATCACCTGCCAGTTCTGTCCGTCCTGGGCCAGCGCCTCGCCGCCGGAGAAGCATCCCTTGGCATAGGACCCATAGGGTCTTGCAGGACCGGGAGCCGGCGTCGTTGCCCGCCCGAAGAGGGCTTTGGCCGGTGTCGAGGGCGCGTCGGGATTGTCCAGTGGCGGTAGGGGCTTGGGGTTCACACTGCCCCTGTCCTGGGCCTGTGCGGCCCCTCCGCAGGCGAGGAAGGCGAGGGCCGCGAGGCGGAACGAGCGTAAGGTCAGGTGCATGGCGCCAACCTAGTCCATCGGCCGTCGGGCCGTCGAGAGCTCTCGGCTATTCCGCTGGCGAGACCGAGATCTTGATCGCGTCCGATTTCGCGCCGCTGACGACGATGAGAATGGGCGTGGTGCCGAACTGGAACCGGACGCTCTTCGAAACGCCCGGACATCCGGGCCGCATCGTGCTCGCCACGGGTTTGCGCGTCGTCGTGCCGTCCTGGCTCACGTCGATCCAGGCATTGTCCGACAGGGTCACCTGATACAGGCCGGGCATAACGACGGGCGGTATTCGCAAGCTGCCGCCGAATGTGCCGGGATTCGGTTCCCGCGAGGGCACGAAGGGGAGATCGGCCTCGGCGATCGGCTTGAGTGCCAGGACGGCGCCCGGCATCTCTGCAGAGAGGGTCGCGCCGGAATCGAGCCGGGGGAGAGAAGGAGCTTCGAACCAGGCCTGCTCACGCAGGAGCGGCCAGTCGAACGAGGTGCAGGCGGCCGGATCGGCGACCTGTTGCGCCGACGCCCTATCGGCGTCGAGACCCGCGCCGGATGCGAGCACCAGGCCGGCGATGATCGGGAGCATTCTGCGCATGGCCACTGTCCTATGAACGGTCGCGGGCCCCTCGACGGTGAGAACGGTGCCGTGACCGGAAAGGTTTCCCACGGTTGTCCGCTTTGGGGGGGCAGTGCGGACCCGGTGATCACTCGTCGTCCGATTGCTCGACGTCCTCGGACACGGTTTGGCGTACGCCCCAGCCGCGCAACGTCTCGTTGAGCTCGTCGAGGACGAAATGGCGGGCACTGTCGCGGTCGTAGCCTTCGTCGAGATAGGAATCGTATTCGGTGAAGACGTGGCGGGCAAAGGCGACGAGGGCGAGCCAAGCCGCGTTCTCGGGGCTCGCATTCCGCAGCCCCGGACTTGTCAGCGCCCGGGAGAGGACGGAATCCGTCTCGAAAGCGGGCAGGCGCGGAGCGAGGATACGAAGCGCTTCGCCGACGGCGTCCGCGCGGGTCATCGCGGCGTCTTTACTTGTCGTGGTGGCCGGCGGCGATCCGATCCGTGAGGGCCATGAGGATTCCGGACACGACGAAGACCATGTGGAGACCGACGAGCCAGTACAATTCGCGGTCCGGCGTCGCCTTGATGTCCATGAAGGCTTTCAGCAGCGAGATCGCCGAAATGGCGACGATCGACGACATCAGCTTCAGCTTCAGCCCGGTGAAGTCGATCGTCCCCATCCATTCGGGCCAGTCCTTGTGGTCCGTATGATCGATCTTCGAGACGAAGTTCTCGTAGCCCGAGAACATCACGATGATGAGCAGCGACGCGGTGAAGGACAGATCCACCAGGGTCAGCACGCCGAGAATGATCTGCGACTCGGTGGCGCTCCACATGTGCAGGACGAAATGAGCGAGTTCCTGAAACAGCTTGACCAGAAGCACGACGATGCCGATGCCGAGCGCCGCGTAGAACGGCGCCAGTAGCCAGCGGCACGCGAAGAGTACGCGTTCGAAAACCTGTTCGATCATCCGTCTCGAATCCCCCGCCCGACCGGGCGGGGTTTGGCATGTGCGGCAAAGCTCGACAAGCGGTGAGCTCGGCGGGCGAGGCGCCTCAGGCGGCGACGCCGGTACCGATCGGACAGGTCACGCCGGTGCCACCGACACCGCAATAACCCGCAGGGTTCTTGGCGAGATATTGCTGATGGTAACCCTCGGCGAAGTAGAACGTATCGAGGGGGACGATCTCCGTGGTGATCTCGCCGAACCCGCGTGCCTTCAAAGCTTCCCCGTAGGCCTCCCGTACGCGTCGGGCGGTCTCGGCCTGCGCCTCGTTCGCCGTGTAGATGCCCGAACGGTACTGCGTGCCGACATCGTTGCCCTGGCGCATGCCCTGGGTCGGGTCATGGTTCTCGAAGAACGTCTTGAGTACCGCCTCCAGGGGGCGCACGGCCGGATCGTAGACGACGAGAACCACCTCGTTATGCCCGGTCATGCCCGAGCAGACCTCTTCGTAGGTCGGGTTGGGCGTGAAGCCGCCGGCATAGCCCACCGCCGTCACGACGATTCCGTCCGGCAATTGCCAGAACTTGCGCTCGGTGCCCCAGAAGCAGCCGAGCCCGAGGACGATCTGCTCGCTTCCCTCCGGATAGGGGCCCTTCAGCGGATGGCCGTTGACGAAATGGGTCTCGGTGGTGGGGATCGGTGTCGACCGGCCGGGCAGCGCGTCGGCGGCGCTCGGCATTTCGGGACGTTTGCGGAAGAACTGGAGCATCGGGGCCTCCGTGAGAGGGCGGGATGTTCCCTATATGGGGTGCCGGACCCTCTTCCTGAATGCCCCGTGTCGAAACGGCCATGCCTTACGGTCGAGGCGTCAGGGCCGGCTGAGAAAGCCGATCGGCTCTCGGGGCGGCTGGCCGAGCCAGAGCAGGAAGGCCCCGAGACCGAGGCCGAGGAGGCAGGCGGGGGCCAGAGTGAGCGGCAGGACGAGGGCCTGCCACAGCCATGGGGCCACGCTCTCCACCGAGCCCTGGAGCGCACTCCCGCGCTCCTTGAACAGCGTCATCAGAAGGTCGCTCAGGCTGGTGAAGCGGACGCCGTTATTGGCGATCGAGCGCGCGCCATCGTAGACGAGGCCGACGAAGCCCGCCGCGAGGACGACATATCCGAGGAGGCGGCTTAGGAAGCGGAGCATCGCGGCTTGCACACACGCCGGCTCCCGTGCCGGCCCTGCGGGATTAGGGGGCGCCGTCGCGAGGCGCAAGGTCTCCGAGGCACACGCCGTCCCGGCAGCGAGCGTGCATCGGCCGCCATTGCGCGCCGTGACGGCTCCGTGGCACAGCCCGTCCCAGCCATTTCCAGCGGACCATCGCCTTGCCGACCGAACCCGAAACTTCCACCGGACTGGTGATCTTCGATTGCGACGGCGTGCTGGTCGACAGCGAGCCGCTGAGCCTCGGGACACTGACGGCGGGGCTCAACCGGATCGGCGTCGCCATCGATGTGGATACGGTGAGGGAGCGCTTCGCCGGCACGTCGATGACGTCGATCATGGGACATATCGAGCGCGATTACGGGATCGCCGCACCCGACGGCTTCGTCGAGGCGGTGAAGGCCGAAACCCTTCGTGCCTTCGACCGCGACCTGCGCGCCATGGAGGGAATCGCCCTGGCGGTGCGGGCGCTGGAGCTTCCGAGCTGCGTTGCATCGAGCAGCGATCCGGCGCGGCTTGCCCATTCACTCGGCCTCACCGGTCTGCTGCCCCTGTTCGAGGGCCGCATCTTCTCGGCGACCATGGTCTCCCGCGGCAAGCCGGCGCCCGATCTCTTCCTCCTGGCCGCCGCCGAGATGGGATTCGCCCCCGGCCACTGCCTCGTTGTCGAGGACAGCGTGCCCGGCGTCACGGCGGCGCGCGCCGCCGGAATGCGCGTCCTCGGCTTCATCGGCGGGGGCCATTGGGAGCACGATCCCACGGGGGCGGACCTGATCGCGGCCGGGGCCGAACGGGTCTATGCGCATCATCGCGACCTTGCCGGCCTGATCGGGCGCGCCGCCGCATCCGTCTGACCTCGGCTCGTCCCGAAGAAACCGCCTGCGCTCCGTTGATCTGCGCGTCATTCATGCCATGAGGGCGCATGCATTCGGAAGATGCATCCGTTGACGAAGCGGAGGACTGCTATCATTCTATAGGTGCGGTTGTGGTCCGTATGGGCCGATCCGCCGCGGTGATTTGAAGTGTGTAGCTTGCGCCGCGTCATCAAACGCTAAAGCACTGCGGAGCGCTCGCGCCTCGTGGTCCTTCATCGAAAGGATGACTTGCCGTGATTGATCGAACCTCCTTCCAAGCTCTTCTGCATGCCTGCTCCGGCTGTCGATGCTGACCGACCCGTCAGATCGAGCCGCTTTCAGCAGATGGCCCTCGGGCCGCGTCAGGAGTTCACGACACCATGCCCCATCTCCAGCAGGACGACGCTCGTCGGGCGTTGAATCGATTGCACACGCCTGATGCCCGGGCGGATCATCTCCAGGCCCGTGCCCGCAACCGCCTTCATGCCGCCCCGCCGCCGCGGGTGATCGAAATCGGCGAAGTGACGGCCGGAATCGCCGTGCCCGAACGGGGCGGCGTGCGGTTCTTCTCGTCGGAACGCGATTTCGACCCCCTCGACGGGCTCGTCTTCCGCAGCGTCGAGCAGGCGGCAAAGGCGGCGCGGGACCGTTTCGCGGCCCGTCGTGCGCCGCGCCGGCACGCCGTCCCAACCCGGCTCGATCTCGTGCGTCCCGAGGCGGATCTCGACCTTCATCGGACGGCGTACGGGCGCTGAGCGTTCGTGAGCCTTCGACAGTGGACGTTCCGGTAGGGACGCCCACTGCGGGGACAGGCCGTTTACGCTTCGACGACGGTGCTCGACGGACGCGTGGCCCTGAGGCGTCGCCGGCGCTCGGCTCGGGCGAGTTCGGCCGCATTGGCAAATCCCGTCGCCATGGCGATATCGGCCGAACTCAGCGCGCTCTCGCGGCGGAGCTGATGGGCCCGGTCGAGCCGCAGGGCGAGATAATGCTGGTGAAGACTGATACCGATCCGGTTTCTGAAGAGCAGCTCGAGTTGGCGGATCGACACGCGGGCGAGTTCGGCCAGGCCCTGCCGCGAAAGCGGCGTTTCCAGATTGGTTTCCATTGCGGCGAGGACCCGGAGCAGGCGCGGATCCCGCACCCCGATCCGCAGGCGCAGGTCCATCCTCTGCGGGCTCAGGCCCTCCCGGATCTGGTTGTGTAGGAACCAGTCGCTGACGCCGTTGGCGAGGCCCGGACCGTGGTCGCGCTCGATCAGGTTGAGCATCAGGTCGAGAGCGGCGATGCCGCCCGAGCAGGTGATCCGATCGTCCTGGATCTCGAACAGGGAGCGCACGACCTCGATATCCGGGTAGCGTTCCTCGAAGGCGGGAACATGCTCCCAGTGGAGCGTGCAACGGCGCCCCGTCAGCAGACCCGCGCGGGCGAGCAGGTAAGGCCCTCCGGAAATACCGCCGAGCGTGATCCCACGCCGGGCGAGATGGCGAAGCCAGGCGGTCAGGGCCGGGTCGTCGAAGGCAGCAGGATTTCCGCCCGCACAGACGAAGACCCGATCGGCGTCGAGTTTGGTGTCTCCGACATCGACATCCGGCAGGATCGCGATTCCGTTCGAAGCCTGTACGGCGTCTCCCCCCGGTGCCGCATGCCACCAGCGGTAGACTTCGCTGTCCAAGAGAGTGTTGGCCGCCCGCATGGGCTCGACCGCGGCCGCATAGGACATGAGCGGAAAGCCGGGCAGCAGGATGAAGCCGACGGTCAGCGGCTTCGGCTTTTCCGGCGCGGCGGTGTTCCGATCCAAGCGTGAAGGAGTGGGAGCTGGGGGGCGGATGCTCATTTCTGCGCGAATTGTCCGAATGACGTCGCAAAATGCAAGGGGCGCTGGCCGGCGATCAGCTACCGATGAGGCTCACACGCCGCATTCAGCCCCGGAGCATGTCCCGCCATGCGCTATTCCCTTCTCAGCGTCCTGGGTCAGGCCCTGCGTGGCCAACGCGATTGGAAGCCCCAATGGCGCGATGCTGCGCCCAAGGCCGAGTATGACGCCGTCATCGTCGGCGGCGGCGGCCACGGTCTCGCGACCGCCTATTACCTCGCCAAGGAGCACGGCATCACCAACGTGGCCGTGCTGGAGAAGAGCCATGTCGGCTCCGGCAACGTCGGGCGCAACACCACCATCGTCCGCTCGAATTACGGGCTCGCCGGCAACATCCCGTTCTACGAACGGTCGATGAAGCTCTGGGAGGGGCTGGAGCAGGACATCAACTACAACGCCATGGTGAGCCAGCGCGGCGTGCTGAATCTCTACCATTCGGATGCGCAACGCGATGCCTATGCCCGGCGCGGCAACGCCATGCGGATGGCGGGCATCGATGCCGAACTCCTCGACCGAGAGGGGGTTCGGGGAATAGTGCCGTTCATCGATTTCGACAATGCGCGCTTTCCCGTGAAGGGCGGTCTCCTCCAGCGCCGGGGCGGCACCGTGCGCCACGACGCCGTGGCCTGGGGCTACGCCCGCGCAGCCAGCGACCGAGGCGTCGACATCGTCCAGAACTGCGCCGTCACCGGCATCCGCCGCGAGAACGGGCGGGTGGTCGGGGTCGAGACGAGCCGTGGCTTCATCCGGGCGAGGAAGGTCGCGCTCTCGGTGGCGGGCTCGACATCGCTGCTGGCCTCCATGGCCGATCTGCGCCTGCCGATCGAGAGCCACGTGCTCCAGGCCTTCGTCAGCGAGGGCGTGAAGCCTTTCATCGACACTGTGATGACCTTCGGGGCCGGCCATTTCTACGTCAGCCAGTCGGACAAGGGCGGCCTCGTCTTCGGGGGCGATATCGACGGCTACAATTCCTACGCCCAGCGCGGCAACCTCGCGACGATTGAGGACGTGATGGAGGGCGGCATGGCCCTGTGGCCGGGCCTCGGGCGCCTGCGCCTGCTGCGGCACTGGGGCGGGATCATGGACATGTCCATGGACGGCAGTCCGATCATCGACCGTACACCGATCGACGGCCTCTATCTCAACGCGGGCTGGTGTTACGGCGGCTTCAAGGCGACCCCGGCGGCGGGCTTCTGCTTTGCCCATCTCATCGCCCGCGACACGTCTCACGAGGACGCCGCCGCCTACCGACTCGGCCGTTTCGCCACCGGCCATCTCATCGACGAGAAGGGCATGGGCGCCCAGCCGAACCTGCATTGAGCGCGGATCTGGATTGAGGGAACGACGATCATGCGTATCCGATGCCCCCATTGCGGGCCCCGTGACAACGGTGAGTTCAGCTATCTCGGCGACGCCGCGCCGATCCGGCCCGACGGCATGGAAGCGCAGCCCGTCGCCATGCACGACTACGTCTACCTGCGCGACAACCCGGCCGGCCCCCATCGCGAGCTCTGGTATCACGGCGCCGGCTGCCGCTCCTGGCTCGTGGTCGACCGGGATACGCGAACCCATGAGATCACCGGGGTGTCCTCCGCCCGCGACGTCGCGCTGAGCCGCCGGACAGGAGAGGTCGCATGACCACGATCACCCTTCGGGACACCGCCCTCCCGCGCGTTGCCGCGCCAGCAACTTTCACCGGCCAGGACTTTCGCACCGCGACCGGCGGGATGATCGACCGCCGCCGCCCCCTGGACTTCACCTTCGACGGCCGCCGCTACAGTGGGTTCCAGGGCGATACCCTGGCCTCGGCGCTGTTGGCCAACGGCGTGCGGCTCGTGGGCCGGTCGTTCAAGTACCACCGCCCGCGCGGCATCCTCACCGCCGGTTCGGAGGAGCCGAACGCCCTCGTCGAGCTGCGTTCGGGCGCGCGCCGGGAGCCGAACACCCGCGCCACCGTGGCCGAACTCTACGAGGGGCTGGAGGCGTCGAGCCAGAATCGCTGGCCGTCACTGAAATACGACGCCCTCTCGGTCAACGCCCTGGCGGCGCCGGTCTTCGCGGCGGGCTTCTACTACAAGACCTTCATGTGGCCGGCCGCTCTCTGGGAGAAGCTCTACGAGCCGATGATCCGCCGCGCCGCCGGCCTCGGCCGGGCCGCGCACGCGCCGGATCCCGACACCTACGACAAGGCCTTCGCGTTCTGCGACGTGCTTGTGATCGGGGCCGGACCGGCCGGGCTCGCTGCGGCCCTGGCCGCCGGACGCTCGGGTGCGCGCGTCATCCTCGTCGACGAGGATCACCGGATGGGGGGGCGCCTGCTCGCCGACCGGCGCGAGATCGCCGGGCGATCCGGTGCGGATTGGGTGGCGGATGCCCTCGCCGAACTGGAATCCATGCCGGAGGTGCGCATCCTTCCCCGGACCACCCTGTTCGGGGTCTACGATCACGGTGCCTACGGGGCGGTCGAGCGCGTCGGCGATCATCTGGCCGTGCCACCCGCCCATGCGCCGCGCCAGCGCATGTGGCGGATCACGGCAAGGCAGGCCATCCTCGGTGCCGGAGCCATCGAGCGCCCGCACGTCTTCGGCGGCAACGATCGGCCCGGCGTGATGCTGGCCGGCGCGGTGCGGACCTACCTCAACCGATACGGCGTGCTGCCGGGGCGGAACGTGGCCGTATTCACCTCTGGTGACGACGGCTGGCGCACCGTGGCCGATGTCGTCGCGGCCGGCGGGCAGGTGGCGGCGGTGATCGATTCCCGCGCCTCGGTGCCGGCCGACCTGCGCCGGGCGGCCGAGGCAGCCGGCGCGCAGGTGATCTGCGACGGCTACGTCACCGGCACGAAGGGGCATCTCGGCCTGGAGGCGATCGAGGTGGTGGACACCTATGGCAGCCGCCAGACCATCGCCTGCGACTGCCTCGCCATGGCCAATGGCTGGAACCCGATCGTGCATCTCGATTCGCATCTGTCGCGGCGCCCGGTCTGGGACGAGGCGATCCACGCCTTCGTGCCGGGTGCGCTTCCCTCCGGCATGGTGGCCGTCGGGGCGGCGGGCGGAGCCTTCACCCTCGCTTCCTGCCTGGAGACCGGCGGCCGGGCCGGTGCGGAGGCCGCCTCAGCCTGCGGGTTCGCCGGCGCCGCGCCTGAGATTCCGAAGACCGACCCCGAGAGTATCGCCCATACGCCGCTCTGGCGCGTGCCGGTCTCGAAGGGCAAGGCCTTCGTCGATTTCCAGAACGACGTGGCCGCCTCCGATGTGGAACTCGCCCATCGGGAGGGCTTCCGCGCGGTCGAGCTCCTGAAGCGCTACACCACCCTCGGTATGGCCACCGACCAGGGCAAGACCTCGAACCTCGCCGGGCTCGGCATCATGGCGGAGCTCACCGGCCAGCCGGTCGCGAGCGTCGGCACCACGATGTTCCGGCCGCCCTTCACTCCCGTCGCCATCGGCGCCTTCGCCGGGCATCACCGGGGCAAGGATTTCCGCGCGACCCGGCACGTCCCCTCCCATGCCTGGTGCGAGGAGCAGGGGGCGGTCTTCGTCGAGACCGGCCTGTGGCTCCGCCCGGCCTATTTCCCACAGGCCGGCGAGAACGACTGGCTGGAAACGGTCAATCGCGAGGTGAACACGGTGCGCGCCCATGTGGGCGTCTGCGATGTGACGACGTTGGGCAAGATCGACATCCAGGGCCAGGACGCCCTCGCCCTCATCGAGCGGGTCTGCGCCAATCCCTTCGGCACGCTGCCTGTGGGCAAGGCGCGCTACGCCGTACTCCTGCGCGAGGACGGTTTCGTCCTGGACGACGGCACCATCGCGCGGCTGGGCGAGAGCCATTTCGTGATGACGGCCTCTACGGCCAACGCTGGAAAGGTCATGCAGCACCTCGAATTCTGCCACCAATGGCTGTGGCCTGAACTCGATGTGCAGATGGTTTCGGTGAGCGAGCAATGGGCGCAATACGCCGTAGCCGGCCCGCGCGCCCGCGACACGTTGCTGGGCATCGTCGATCCCGGTTTCGACCTGTCGAACGAGGCCTTCCCCTTCCTGGCCTGCGCCGACGTCACGGTCGGAGGGGGCATCCCCGCGCGGCTGTTCCGCATCTCGTTCTCGGGCGAGCTGGCCTATGAACTCGCCGTCCCGGCGGCATATGGCGATGCCGCCTGGCGGGCGGTCATGGCGGCGGGCTCGGCCCACGGCATCACGGCCTACGGCTCGGAGGCGCTCTCGGTGATGCGCATCGAGAAGGGCCACGCGGCCGGTGCCGAGATCAACGGCCAGACGACGGCACGCGACATCGGCCTCGGCGGCATGCTGGCCAAGAAGAAGGACTATATCGGCCGCCTGATGAAGGAACGCCCGGCCCTCGTCGATCCCGAGCGGCCGATCCTCGTGGGTTTCCGCCCGGTCGATCGCAGCCAGCGCCTACGCGCGGGGGCACGTTTCCTCGCCATCGGTGCTGCCCCGAGCCTCGCGGCCGATGAGGGCACCATGACCTCGGTCGCCTATTCACCGAGCCTCGGCCACTGGATCGGGCTCGGCCTGATCCGCCGCGGCCCCGAGCGCCATGGGACACGGGTGCGCGCCTACGATCCGGTGCGCGACGGGGATATCGAAGTCGAGATCTGCTCACCGGTCTTCGTCGACCCGAAAGAGGAGAAGCTGCGTGTCTGATGCTATCGAGACGACATGGCGGCCGAGAAGTGCCTGGGCGGGAATCGCACCGGTTGGTCGGCACGGACGTCCGGGCGGAGAGCCCGGCCTCCGTCTAACCCTGCGCGAGGAATTCGGCCTCGCAACGCTGATCGCGGTGAAGGGCCGGACCGACGCCCTGCGGCAGGTCTTGGACGAGCGCTTCGGCTGGTCGCTGCCCGATACCGGTACCGCCAGCCTGACGGGAGAGCGGGGATTGGTCTGGTCCGGACCGGATCAATGGCTCGCGCTGTTCGAGACGCCGAGGGAGATGGCCGGCCTTGTCCAGGCCTTGCAGGGGCTCGCTGCGGTCACGGACCAGAGCGACGCCCGCGCGATCGTCCGCGTGTCCGGGCCGGACGCCCGCGCGTTCCTCGCCAAGGGCCTCGCCATCGACCTTCATCCCCGTGCCTTCCAGCCAGGGCAGGTCGCCGTCACCGCCCTTGCGCATATGGGCGCACAGGTCTGGCAGCGGGACACTTCCCCCACCTATGATCTCGCCGTGGCACGCAGCTTCGCCGGCAGCGTCTGGTCGTGGCTGAGCCATGCCGCGGACGAGTTCGGCTACGACGTGCGCAACTCGACGCCTTGAACCGAGGCGGTGGTTCAGCCGCGCGGGTAGACGATGATGGACAGGTAGGTCATCGGCGTCTTGATCAGTTTGGCCGGCCCGTGGGACGCCGCCGAATCGAACAGCAGCGAGTCTCCCGGCTGAAGCGTGTAATCGTGCTTGTCGTGACGATAGACGACTTCGCCGGTCAGCATATAGATGAACTCGGTCCCCGCATGCCGAAACCCGGTATAGGATTCGGCATCGTTTTCCAGTGTGATCAGGTAGGGCTCGACGACGATTTCACCGCGCAGGCCCGCCCCCAGAAGCTCGTAGAGATGGCCGGCTTTCGTCCCGCGCCGCTCGATGACGACACCCTGTCCGCGCTTGACGAAGGAGCAGTCGCGGCTCTCCTCGAAAGCCGAGAACAGCACGGTGATGGGCACGTTCAAGGCCTTCGCGACGGCATTGATCGACGACAGGGACGGTGAGATCTGCCCGTTCTCCATCTTGGAGATCATGCCTGGCGAGATCCCGGCGGCTGTTCCAAGATCAACTACGGAGAGGTCCCGCTCGCGACGCAGGTGCCGGATCTGGTGGCCCAATGCCCGCTCGAGGCTTCGTTCCTGATCGGTCGGTGCATTGGAGGCAGTGTTCAGCATCGTTTCCAAGCAATCTCATCGCAACGTCGGTCGTTCGAAAGCACGTCTTGTTCCTCGGCACCGCCGATTCCATCACGACAGGTCGTCGATCTCCAGCGAGGAGCGATCGCCACGGACCTTTCGCAGGCGCGTCGGCTCTCGCCGAAGAGGGCGCGAGGGCGTGCGGTTGGCGGCCATGTCTCCGTCGAGGAAGTGTAAGTCCTCAGGCCGTGCATGACTATGTGGCATCACGAGCGGTCATCGCGATGCGTGGAGCATGCTGCCGGTGCGCCGGAACCCCGATCCGTTGCACTCTCTACCTCCATGCGCTCCCGAGCCCAGCGACCGCCCGCCTACCGTGTTTCTTTTGAAGAAATAATTGTTCCCGAGATTGACCCCTGCGGGTGATCCATGCGACCAGTCCTTTCAAGGGACGGGTCGGCGTGGAGACCAAGTATGTGCGGTATTGTCGGGTTGTTTCTGAAGAATCCTGATCTGGAGCCTCGTCTGGGGTCTCTGCTGTCGACGATGCTCGAGACGATGACGGGGCGTGGTCCGGACAGTGCGGGCTTTGCCGTCTACGGAGCCGGCGGGGCCGGGGTGAAGCTGACCCTGCGTGGAGCCGACAGGGCATCGCTCGCCGACGCGGTAGCCCACCTCGAGAGCCGGCTGGGGCGCGGCGTCGAGGCGGTGGCGCGCGACACCCATACGGTGATCGACGTTCCGGCGGCTCTCGAGGGCGACGTGCGTGGCTTTCTCGGTGCCGAGGCTCCCGGCATCGATGTGGTCAGTGCCGGCCGGCGGATGGAGATCTACAAGGAGGTCGGGCTACCGGCCGCCGTCGCCGCGCGGTTCGATCTCGCCGGCATGACCGGCACCCACGGCATCGGCCATACCCGCATGGCCACGGAGAGCGCGGTCACCACCAACGGTGCGCACCCGTTCTCCACCGGCATCGACGAATGCCTGGTCCATAACGGCTCGCTGTCGAACCACAACGACATGCGCCGCCGCCTCGAGCGCGAGGGGCTCACCTTCGCCACCAAGAACGACACCGAGGTCGCGGCCGGCTATCTGAGCTGGCGCATGCGAGAGGGCGCGTCTCTCAAGCAGGCCTTGGAATCGAGCCTGTCGGATCTCGACGGCTTCTTCACCTTCGTGGTCGGCACCGAGACGGGCTTCGCCGTGGTGCGCGATCCGATCGCCTGCAAGCCGGCGGTGATGGCCGAGACCGACGACTACGTGGCGTTCGGCTCCGAGTACCGGGCCCTCGTGGGTCTACCCGGGATCGCCTCCGCCCGCGTCTTCGAACCCGAACCCGCCAAGGTCTACGCCTGGGAGCGTCACTGATGTCGTCCTACGATCTCAACCAGGCGCCCCTGCGCGACCTCAACCGGGCATTGCACGCCCTGCGCCCCGACACCAACGAGACCCACTGGACCATCACCGGTCCGGATGGCCGCCACGCCATCGCGGTGGGCCTGGATGCGCCGATCTCCGTCGAGATCGAGGGGAATGTCGGCTATTACTGTGCCGGCATGAACAAGCTCGCGAGTGTCGTGATCAACGGCAATGCGGGCGTGGGTGTCGCCGAGAACATGATGTCGGGCTTCGTCCATGTGCGCGGCGACGTCAGCCAGTCGGCCGGCGCCACGGCGCATGGCGGCCTCCTCGTGGTCGACGGCAATGCGGGCGCGCGCTGCGGCATCTCGATGAAGGGCATCGACATCGTCGTGAAGGGCTCGATCGGCCACATGTCGGCCTTCATGGCCCAGGCCGGAACTCTCACCGTGCTCGGCGATGCCGGCGAGGCTTTGGGCGATTCCCTCTACGAAGCGCGGCTCTACGTGCGCGGCTCGGTCAAGAGTCTGGGCGCCGATTGCATCGAGAAGGAGATGCGCGACGAGCACCGCGAGCAGCTCTACGCCAAGCTCCAGGCCGCCGGCCTCGCCGGCGAGGTCAGCCCGTCGGAGTTCCGGCGCTACGGCTCCGCCCGCCGCCTCTATCATTTCAACGTCGACAACGCCGGAGCCTACTGATGGCCGAGACTCCCAAGGACCCGACCCTCAAGGATGCGCGTCCCCTGCCGCGCACCAAGCCCCGCTTCTCGGCGACCTTCACCCCCGACGTGATGTCTGAGATCCGCCGCGCCGCCGCCACCGGCATCTATGATATCCGTGGCGCGGGTGCGAAGCGCAAGCTGCCGCATTTCGACGACCTCCTGTTCCTGGGCGCCTCGATCAGCCGCTACCCGCTGGAGGGCTACCGTGAGCGCTGCGGCACCGAGGTTGTGCTGGGCGCACGCTTCGCCTCGAAGCCGATCCACCTCAAGACCCCGATCACCATCGCGGGGATGAGCTTCGGCTCGCTCTCGGCCCAGGCCAAGGAAGCGCTCGGGCGCGGGGCGACGCTGGCCGGCACCTCGACCACGACCGGCGACGGCGGCATGACGCAGGAGGAGCGCGGGCATTCGCAGACGCTGGTCTACCAGTACCTGCCCTCGCGCTACGGCATGAACCCGGACGACCTGCGCAAGGCGGATGCGATCGAGATCGTCATCGGCCAGGGCGCCAAACCCGGCGGCGGCGGCATGCTGCTCGGCCAGAAGATCACCGAGCGTGTCGCCGGCATGCGCTGTCTGCCCCCGGGCGTCGACCAGCGCTCGGCCTGCCGCCATCCGGACTGGACCGGGCCGGACGACCTCGAGATCAAGATCGAGGAACTGCGTGAGATCACCGATGGCGAGAAGCCGATTTACGTGAAGGTCGGCGCCTCGCGGCCCTATTACGACACCGCGCTCGCCGCCAAGTCCGGCGCCGACGTGGTCGTGCTGGACGGCATGCAGGGTGGTACGGCCGCAACGCAGGACGTGTTCATCGAGCATGTCGGCATCCCGATCCTGGCGGCGATCCGCCCCGCGGTGCAGGCGCTGCAGGACCTCGGTCTGCACCGGAAGGTGCAGCTCGTGGTCTCGGGCGGCATCCGCTCGGGAGCCGATGTGGCCAAGGCCCTGGCGCTCGGCGCCGACGCCGTCGCCATCGGCACGGCGGCGCTCATCGCGCTGGGCGACAACGATCCGCGCTGGGAGGCCGACTATCAGGCCCTCGGCACCACCGCCGGAGCCTACGACGATTGGCACGAGGGCAAGGATCCCGCCGGCATCACCACGCAGGACCCGGAACTGGCCAAGCGCCTCGACCCCGTCCTCGCCGGCCGGCGGCTGGCCAACTACCTCGCCGTGATGACCCTGGAGGCGCAGACCATCGCGCGCGCCTGCGGCAAGAGCCACCTGCACAACCTCGAACCCGAGGACCTCGTGGCGCTCACCATCGAGGCCGCCGCCATGGCGCAGGTGCCGATGGCCGGCACGGGCTGGATTCCGGGCAAGACCGGCTTCTGAGCACAACGAAGGGCCGTCCCACGGGGGCGGCCTTTCCCTTCGACAGCACGGCCGAGCGGGCCGCCCGATTCAACGCAGGGTGACGCCATGAACACGGATCTCGAAACCGTCGCGAAAGAGCGCGGCATCAAGTACTTCCTCGTCTCCTACACGGACCTGTTCGGCACGCAGCGCGCCAAGCTCGTCCCGGCCGCCGCCATCGCCAGCACCTGTAGAAACGGCGCCGGGTTCGCAGGCTTCGCCACCTGGCTCGACATGAGCCCGGCCGATGCCGACCTCCTCGCCGTGCCCGATGCCGCCGGCCTGATCCAGCTGCCCTGGAAGCCGGAGGTGGGCTGGCTGCCCGCCGATCTCGTCATGGGCGGCAAGCCGGTGGAGCAGGGGCCGCGCAACATCCTCAAGCGCCTGATCGCCGAGGCGGCCCGCGACGGTTTGCAGATGAAGACCGGCGTCGAGTGTGAGTTCTTCCTGATCACGCCGGACGGTTCCGAGCCGGCGGACATGGCCGACCGGCAGATGAAGCCCTGCTACGACCAGTCGGCCCTGATGCGCCGCTACGACGTGATCACCGAGATCTGCGACGCCATGCTGGAACTCGGCTGGAAGCCGTACCAGAACGACCACGAGGACGCGAACGGGCAGTTCGAGATGAACTGGGACTACGACGACGCCCTCGTCACCGCCGACCGGCACGCCTTCTTCAAGTACATGACCCGCTCGATCGCCGAGAAGCACGGCCTGCGCGCGACCTTCATGCCCAAGCCCTTCATGAACCTGACCGGCTCCGGCTGCCACGCCCACGTTTCGCTCTGGAAGGGCGACCGCAACGTCTTCGCCGATGCGTCGGACGAGATCGGAATGTCGCGGGAGGGCTACCACTTCATCGGCGGGCTCATCCACTCCGCCGATGCGCTGGCCGCCATCACCAACCCGTGCGTAAATTCCTACAAGCGCATCAATGCCCCGCGCACCACGTCCGGCGCGACCTGGGCTCCCAACACCGTGACCTATACGGGCAACAACCGTACCCACATGATCCGCATCCCCGATGGCGGGCGCTTCGAGTTCCGCCTCGCCGACGGTGCGGCCAATCCCTATCTGCTCCAGGCGGGCCTCCTCGCCGCCGGCCTCGACGGCCTGCGCAACCGCCGCGATCCGGGCCAGCGCCTCGACATCAACATGTACACGGACGGCCATACGGTTGAGGGCGTCAAGTGTCTGCCGCTCAACATGTTGGACGCCATGCGGGCCCTCGAGAAATGCGACGTGCTCAACGAGGCCTTGGGTTCGTTCGTGCCGAGCTATCTCAAGCTCAAGACCGAGGAATGGAACGCCTATTCGCGCCACCTCACCCAGTGGGAGCGCGACACCACGCTCGACTGCTGAAGCCCGGACCACCCGCCGGTCCCGACGGGGAAAGTCGCGCGAGTTGCCCCCGCCCTCGCGCGGAAGGGGTTCCCGGCCGAAGGGATTCCGGCGGGATCATGCTTGATTAGAACCAGACTGAAGGACATATCGCTTCCGGTTGCCGGTCCCGAGATTTGGGTGCATGAACCGGCTGATCTCGGCTTTTCGGTCCGAAACAGACGACGACGGGCGGGAAGAGCTCTGTGGACCACGACGACAGCAGCGCAGGAATCGAGGCCGACCGTCGTGCGGCCCTCGTGCGCTACGGCATCCTCGATACGGAGGCCGAAGCGGATTTCGACGATATCGTGAAGGCCGCGTCGGCGGCCTGCGATATGCCGATTTCCCTGATCTCCCTGCTCGACGGCGACCGCCAATGGTTCAAGGCCGAGACGGGTTTCGGTCGGCGGGAGACCCCGATCTCCTCTTCGATCTGCCGCCATGCCGTCCAGGAGCAGGACGCGGTGTTCGTGATTCCCGACACGACCCGCGACGAACGGACCTCAGCGAACCCGTTGGTCACCGGCGACTCGCATGTGCGCTTCTATGCCGGTGTGCCTCTGCAGACGTCGAAAGGCGTCACCCTCGGCACGCTCTGCGTCCTCGACACAAAACCGAACAGCCTGACCGCGGCGCAGAAGCTGATCCTGCAGACGCTGGCCAAGCAGGTGATGGCCCTGCTCGAACTGCGCCGTGCCCTGCAGGACCGGCGCGAGAGCGACCGGCTCAACAAGGCGATCCTGGAAAGCGCCGTCGATTACGGCATCATCTCCTTGGATCTGTCCGGCCGGGTGACGAGCTGGAACACCGGCGCGGAACGCGTCATCGGCTGGAGCGAGGCCGAGATGCTCGGCGAGCCCGCCCATGTCTTCTTCACGCCCGAGGATGTCGAGACCGGCGCTCCCGAGCAGGAGATGGGTGCCGCACTGCTGCACGGGCGGGCTAGCGACGAGCGCTGGCACCGGCGCAAGGACTGGACCCTGTTCTGGGGCCTCGGCGAGATGATGCCGCTCAGGAACGAGGACGGACATCCGGAGGGATTCATCAAGATCCTGCGCGACCGCACGGAACAGCGCCTCGCGAACCAGAAGCAGCGCGACGACGCGGAATTCATGCGCAGCGTCCTCGCCTCGTCGGCCGATTGCATAAAGGTGATCGACCTCGACAACCGCCTGACCTTCATGAGTGAGGGCGGGATGCGGGTGATGGAGGTGAGCGACTTCAACGCGATCCAGAACTGTCCCTGGCCGGATTTCTGGCAGAACCAGGGCAATGACGACGCCTATGCGGCTCTTGCTGCCGCCAAGGCCGGGGGAACGGGCCATTTCCAGGGTCAGGCCAACACCATGGCGGGCAATCCCCGCTGGTGGGACGTGCAAGTCACCCCGATCCTCGATGCCGAAGGACGCCCCGAGCGGCTGCTCTCGGTCTCCCGCGACATCACCGTCCAGAAGACCGCCGAGCAGCGGATCAGCGCCAGCGAGGCGCGCTGGCGGGGCCTGTTCACCAGCATGCAGGAAGGGTTCTTCCTCGGCGAACTCGTTCGCGACGGGGCCGGGCGGGCCTGCGATTACCGCTTCCTGGAGATCAACCCGGCCTTCGCCCGGCAATCGGGCCTGTCGGAGCAAAGCGTCGGCCGTACCGTTCGAGAGCTCGTTCCCGAGATCGACCAGGGGCTGATCGACCGTTATGCGAGCGTGGTCGATACCGGCGAACCGAGCCTGTTCGAGATCACCGTGCCCGGCCTCGGCCGGACCTTCGAGGTCCGCGCCGGACACGAAAGCGGCCAGCGGTTCAGCTGCCTTTTCCTCGACGTCACCGAACGCAAGCAGGGCGAGACCCGCCGGCTCGCCATCGCGGAACTCGGCGACCGCCTGCGCGACCTGAGCGACCCGGAAGCGATCGCGTTCGTCGCGGCAGAGATCACGGGCCGGACCCTGGGACTGTCCCATTCCGGTTACGGAGCCGTGGACCAGGAGCGCGAGACCATCGTCGTCGGTCGAGGGTGGTCGGCGCCGGGCTTCCCCGGCATCGACGGAGCCCGCGAGTTTCGGGATTACGGCTCGTGTATCGACGCGCTGAAGGCTGGAACGGCGGTTCTGATCGAGGATGCCGCCGCGGATCCGCGCACCGCATCGGATGCGGTTTCGCTGAACGACATCCGCATCCGTTCGTTCGTCGACTTGCCGGTCATGGAGCACGGACGATTCGTCGCCGTATTCTACGCAGCCAAGGACGTCCCGCACGCCTGGAATACCGAAGAAATCGGGTTCATCCGCAACATCGCCGACCGGACACGTGCCGCCATCGCGCGGATTGAGGCGGAGGCGCAGCAGCGCGTCCTGAATCTCGAACTCAGCCACCGCATGAAGAACATGTTGGCGATGGTGCAATCCATCGCCACTCAGACCATGCGGAACGCCACCGATGTCGTGAGCGCCAAGGAGGTGCTGGCAGGACGTCTGATCGCGCTGGGCAAGTCGCACGACCTGCTACTGGGCGGGTCGCTCGGCGATACGCCCCTGAAGACGCTGATCGAAAGTGCCCTGGAGCCTCACAAGGACAAGCCAGACCGTTTCTCCCTTCGCGGGCCGGCCCTGAATGTGGGTGCCAAGGCCGCGATGTCGCTGGCCCTCATCCTCCATGAGCTCGCGACCAATGCCGCCAAGTACGGCGCCCTCTCTACCGCCAAAGGCAGCGTCTCCATCGTCTGGGAGATCTGTCGGAGCGAGGGCGAGGGCGGCGATCAGGTGCTGCTGCGCTGGATCGAGGCCGGAGGGCCGCCGGTCAGTCCGCCCACCCGCACGGGGTTCGGGACACGCTTGATCGGGCGGGGACTTGCCGGCAATTTCGGCGGCGAGGTCTCCCTCGATTACCGCACGGCCGGTGTGGTCTGTACGCTCGAAGCGTCGCTGAAAGGTCTGCAGGCCGTGGATACGCCGCCCGACTTCCGTTGAGGCGATAGCAGGGAAGCGGATGCCGCTCTCCCGAAAAGCGGATGCCGGGCAGGGCCGGCCTCAGTCTGCGCGGATCTGGGCCGCGCCGGGATCCTTGGAGTTGAGCGCGCAGCCGCAGGTGAACACCCTGGCGCCGCTGTCGGCTCCCCGCGAGACCGCCTCGCAGGTGAGAAGATGCCGGAGCTGCGCCTCCAGCTGATCCTTCTGATACGGCTTCTGCATCACGGGCACAGCCTGATAGGCCGGCTCCAGTCCGGCCGAGCCGTAACCTGTTGCGAACAGGAACGGGATGCAGCGCTCGAACAGCTGATCGGCCACGGGATAGCTGCGCGTTTCGCCGAGATTCACATCGAGGACGGCCGCATCGAAGTCGCCGGCCTGAAGCCGCCGCAGCGCCTGGTCGAGGCGCATGGCGACAACGACCTCGCAGCCGAGATCGATAAGCATGTCCTCGGCGAGCATCGCGACAAGGCTTTCGTCTTCCACCAGCAGGACCCGGCGTCCCTCCAGGATACTCATGAGACCGGACGCCCCGTCACGACATCCTGTCCATGCCAACCCAGCGCGGTCAGTGGGATGTCGAGGCGGCATACGAGTCCGGCCGGTGCGAAATCGATCTCGGCGCTGCCGTCGAATTCCAGCGGCAATTGCCGCTCGATGAGCCTCGAGCCGAAACCCCTGCGGGTCGGAGGGATCACTTCCGGGCCGCCCGTCTCCGTCCAGGTGAGGGACAGGCGTTCGCGCCCGCCATCGGACGTCAGCGTCCATGTCACTGAGACGCGGCCTTCGGGAACCGAGAGGGCGCCGTATTTGGCGGCGTTGGTCATCAATTCGTGCAACGCCATCGCCAGCGTCACGGCGACCTTGGGGTGGAGGCGGGTATCCGGGCCGGTGATGTTGAACCGCGTCCCGTCGGTCTCCGCGACCGCATGGGGTGCGATCGCCCGCTCGACGACACCGATGAGGCTGGCGCTCTCCCAATTGGATTCCGTCAGGACATTGTGGGCGTCCGAGAGCGCCACGACGCGGGCATCGAACACGGCGCGGGCCGGCTGGTCGGCGACGTTGCGGAAAGTCTGCGCCGCGATGGACTGGACGGTGGCCAGGGTGTTCTTCACCCGGTGGTTCAGCTCGTTCGTCAGCAATTTCTGCCGCTCGGCCGCCGCCTTCTCCTCCGTGATGTCGCGGACTTCGATGATCGTACCGATGATCTTGGCCGCATCGTCGCGAATCGGGCTCGCGGTGAAGCCGACGGGGTAGAAATGCCCGTCCTTGTGGACGAACACCTCTTCACCGCGTTCCTGGTTGTTCTCGGGGAAGGCACGGTCGATGGCGCATTCCTCTAACGGGAACGGACGGCCATCGGGGTAGGTGTGGTGGACGATGTCGTGCAGCGGACAGTCGCGCGCGAGCACCTCTCCGACGCTGAATCCGGTGAGCAATTCGGCGGCGCGGTTCATGTAGACGCAGTGCTGCCGGTCATCCATCAGGAAGATCGCCACCGACGCGTTGTTGAGCACGGCGTTCAGCCGGCGCTCGGTCTCGTGGAGCTGTGACCCGCGGCGCAGGGTCGGCAGGGACATCGAGGCTTCGGCGGAGGAAACGAGTGGCGGCCGGGTCGGCACGAGGCAGGCTCTCTGCAAGGTTGGGTGGGCACCCGATGGCGCACCGCAATATCCTAACGGCTTCGATAGGGTTCGGCGAGGAAAGATCGGCCGATCCCCGATATCCCCGCGCACCGACATGCGAAAGCGTGAGGGGCGGCGGTTTGTTCCGCGCCACGGGCTTCGGCAAGCGATCCGGTGTCGAAACGCAGACGGCAGCGAGAATTCTCTGGGATGGCACAGCGCCGTCGTGCCGGACGATCGCATCGCGTCGGTCCTACTCTCCTGACTGAGGAGGGGGGGATGGATGGATCGGCCCCGTATTGCAGGTCGGGCCGGGATCGTATGGGGGACGGTCGGACGCCATGCCGCAAGCCGGGATGGGGATGAGACTCTTGATCGACATGGGATCCGCCCGAGTTCCCGGCGCATGCCAAACTCTCCCGCCCCCCACACTACCATCCCCGGCCCCTGCACGGTGGTTTGCCTGCATTTCCTTGGGGGAAGCGCGCGGGAATGGGAGCCGGTCGCGGCTCTTCTCGATGGCGTCGCTCGCATTGTGGCTCTTGACCTGCCCGGTTTCGGCGATGCCGCCGCCGTGTCCGGTTATTCGGTGGCGGCGATGGCGGATCATGTGGCGGCGGGGATCGCCGCCGCCGATCCCGGTGGTCGATGGTATCTCGCGGGCCATAGCATGGGTGCGAAGGTCGCCCTGGCCCTCGCCCGGCGCGCCGAGGATGGTGCACCGGATCTGGCGGGGCTCGCCGGGCTGGTGCTGCTGGGCGGTTCACCGCCGAGCCCCGAGCCGATGTCCGACGACAAGCGGCGGGAGATGATGGAATGGATCTCAGCGGATGCGGAGACCCGTCGCCGTAAGGCCGGAGAGTTCGTCGACCAGAATACCGGCTCTCCCCTCGGCGAGCCGCTTCGGACCCGCGCGGTCGAGGACGTTCTGCGCGCCTCTCCCGCCGCCTGGACGGCGTGGCTGCGCGACGGCTCCCGCGAGGATTGGAGCCGCCGGATCGGCATCCTGCGCATGCCGGCCGTGGTCGTCGGCGGAACCGAGGATGCCGATCTCGGCACCGCCGCGCAGAAGGCTCTGACCCTTCCCCACTTGGCCCATGGCCGGCTGGTTGCTCTCGATGGCGCAGGGCACCTGCTGCCGCTGGAGCGGCCGGAGGCCGTGGCCAGCCTCATCGCGGGTCTCGCCTCCGAGGAACCGCTCCTGAAGTCCGAGGCACCGACCGTGCCGGAGCCCTATCGCGCGCTGATCGAATCCGACCGGGTGAACACGCGCCTGCGCGCGGCGCTCCTCGCTCGGGCCGAACCCGACGGCTCGGCCGATCGGCCCGTGTACCTCGACCCGGTCGAGCTCGCGCAGCTTCGCGCCGTCGTGGACAGGGTTTTGCCGCAGGACGGCACGGGCCGGATCGACATCGCAGCGCAGATCGAGGCTCGGCTCGCTGCCGGAACCGGGGATGGATGGCGTTTTGCCAAGCTGCCGGCGGACGGAGCGGCCTACCGCGCCGCCCTGCGAACCCTGGATGCCGCCGCCCGGTCCGTCCACGCGACGGGCTTCCTGTGCCTCGACGGCGGTGAGCAGGACGCCTTCCTGCAGGCCGCCGCCGCCGGCGAGCCGCTGTCGCATGAGGTGCCGGTGGATGGGCTCGATGCCGAAGAGATGACCTTGTGGTTCGAGGATCTGCGCAGCGACGCAGTGCGGATCTATCTCGCCCACCCCGCAAGCCTCGCCCGGATCGGCTTTTCCGGGATTGGCGCGGGCGGCGACGATGCGGAAACCCTGCCGGGCTTCGTGCGCGTCGGCATCGGTGACCCGGAACCCTGGGAGTCCTCCGCTCTGCAAAAGTCCTCTACCCTCGGGGAGACCGGACGATGAAGCTCGATGCGATGCGTCGCTACGCAACCACCGACATCGTCGATGTCGTCGTCATCGGTACGGGCGCGGGTGGCGCGCCGGTGCTCGCCCGCCTCGCGGCGGCCGGGCTCAAGGTCGTCGCCCTGGAGGCGGGGCCGAACTTCGACCCCGCGCGATTTGCCTTCGACGAGACGCTCGCCGACGAGATCTACTGGACCGAGGAGCGCCTCAGCGGCGGTTCGACGCCGGAGGCCTTCGGCGCCAACAACAGCGGCACCGGGGTGGGCGGCTCCACCCTGCATTGGGGCGCCTTCACGCCTCGCGCCGACGAGCGCGACCTGCGTCTTCACTCAGAGACCGGGATGGGGGTGGATTGGCCCCTCGGTTACGATGACCTGCGGCCGTTCTACGAGCGCGTCGAGGCGTTTATCGGCGTGTCCGGCCCCTCCCAGTACCCCTGGGATCCTGGCCGGCGCTATCCTCTCTCCCCGGTCCCGCGCAACGGGCCGGCGCAGGTGATGGGCCAAGCGTGCGACCGGCTCGGCATCCGGACAGCCGATTCACCGGCAGCCGTTGTCTCGGGTGACTTCCCCCAGGAGGGCGGTGCCCTGCGCCGGGGCTGCATCAATTGCGGATACTGCCACCAGGGTTGCCGCAATGGCGCTAAGACCAGCATGGACGTCACCTACCTGCCGCATGCCGTCTCCAACGGCGCGGAAATCCGTCCCGATTGTCGCGTGCACGGGATCGATCGCGACAGCGAGGGCCGGATCACGTCCGTGATTTACCGGCACGACGGCGTCGATCACCGGCAGCGTTGCGCGGCGGTCTACCTCTGCGCCGGCGCCGTGGAGACGCCCCGGCTCCTCCTGCATCTCGGGCTCGCCAACGGCAGCGGCCAGGTCGGGCGCAACTATATGGGCCATGTGGCGACCCAGGTCTGGGGCACGTTCGAGGCCGAGATGCGGATGAACCGGGGCTATCCCTCCTCGCTCATCAGCGAGGACATGGTCCGGCCCGATGATGCGGATTTCGCGGGCGGCTACCTGATGCAGAGTCTCGGCGTCCTGCCCGTCACCTGGGGCAACTCGGTGGCGCGGGGGCGTGGCCTGTGGGGGCGGGCGCTGACCGAACATCTCAATCGTTACAACCACATGGCGGGCATCGGGATCAACGGTGAGACCCTGCCCTGCGACGCCAATGTGCTGGTCCTCGCCGACGAGGTGGACGCGTTCGGGATGCGCAAGGCGCGCATCGATTTCGGCTATTCCTCCAACGAGGACCGGCTGAACGCCCATGCGACGCGGACCATGACGGCGATCTGGGAAGCCGCCGGCGCCACCGACATCTGGGTGCTGGAGCGCGTCGCGCACACGATCGGGACGTGCCGGATGGGCCGGAGCGGCGACAGCGCCGTGGTCGATCCCCATGGCCGGAGTTTCGAAATCTCGAACCTCTGGATCAGCGACGGATCGACCTTCCCGAGTTCGCTCGCCGCCAACCCGGCCCTGACCATCATGGCCCTGGCCCTGCGCTCGGCCGAGGCGTTCCTGGGCCATCCCTCCTGACGATTCCTGAGGAACGCCACCGCCATTCCCCGGTTGGATTCACCGCAACGCGACGAGGTTTCAAGCGCCATGACCACGAAGATTTCCACGAAGAATGCCCGCGCGGGTGCGCATGGCGAAATCGGCCTCGCCAAGGGTGAGCGGGTCGCCATGCGGATGTGGCGCCACGAGCCGCCGACGGACGACAAGCCGAGCGCCAGCCGACCCTACGAGACGGTGGGCTACGTCATTTCCGGCCGGGCCGAACTCACGGTCGGCGGCGAGACCGTGACCCTGGAGCCCGGCGATTCCTGGCTCGTCCCGGCCGGGGCCGAGCATACTTACACGATCCTCGAAGAGTTCACGGCCGTCGAGGCCACCGCCCCGCCGGCCGCGTAGCCTTTCATACCCGCCGCACCCAAGGCGGCGGCGTGAGACCAGACATGAGAAGGGCCGGATCGATCACGATCCGGCCCTTTTCGCTATCCCGTTCCCGAAGAGAGACCCGCCCTACGCGCCGCCCCATTGCATGGTCAGGCCACCATCCACCACGAGGGTATGGCCGGTGACGTAATCGGCATCGTCCGAGGCGAGGTAGAGGATCGCCTTGGCGATCTCGTCGGGCTGGCCGGCGCGGTGCCACGGGATGCGTTCCAGGGAGGCTTCGAGCTTCTCGGGGTTCTCGAACCGGTCGCTGGTCATCGGCGTCTCGATCAGGCCGGGGGCGACGTTGTTGACGTTGATCTTGTCCTCGGCGAGCTCGCGCGACAGGCTCCGGCAGAGGGAGCCGACACCGGCCTTCGACATGCCGTAGGGTGCGCTTTCCGGCGTCGGCAGGTGCTGGGCCACCGAGGAGACGATGACGATCTTCCCCCGCCCGCCATTGGCCCGCCGGACCTTGATGAAGGAGCGGGCGCAGAAGACCGGCCCCATCAGATTGACCCGCAGGATCTGCTCGAGTTTGCCGTCATCCATCTCGGCCACCGGCATGCCGCTCATGGCCTGACCGGCATTGTTGACGAGGATGTCGAGGACGCCGAACTCGGCCGCCACCTTGGCGAAGGTCGCCTCGACGGAGGCCGGGTCGCCGACATCGTCCTGGATCACCAGGCATGTGCGCCCGGCGGCCTCGACCCGGCGCGCGGTCTCCCGCGCGCCGTCCGCGTCGGTGTTGTAGGTGATCGCCACGTCCGCGCCTTCGCGCGCGAACAACTCGGCCGCAGCCTGTCCGATACCGGAATCCGCCCCGGTGATCAGAGCGCGTTTGCCCTGCAACTTCATGTCTGTCCCATCTGTGCGAGAAGGGGTGCGCGGGCATCACGTGGCCGGCGATCACCCGTGATCTTCAGGACAATGGGCACGGTAAAACCCGGTTCCCGGGGTGCGGCATCGGCGGGGAGGGGCGTCGCTCCCCGGGCTCAGGTGATGACGCTCGGCTCGCTGCGCCCCGTGATGCCGGCGATGTCGGCGATGTCGCGCGCCGCCTGGACGACAGGGGCGAGGACGACATCCGGCGTCAGGTCGAGCCGGTCCGGGGCGTTCTCGTAGCGCTCGATATAGACTCTCAGCGTCGCCCCCGCCGTGCCGGTGCCGGAGAGCCGGTAGACCACACGGGCATCCTCGGCGAAGCTGATGCGGATGCCCTGCTGCGCCGTCACGGAGCCGTCGACCGGGTCGACATAGCGGAAATCGTCCGCCGTGGAGACGGTGAGGTCGCCGATCCGGCGGCCGGGCAGGCTCGCGAGCTGCGCGCGCAACCCCTCCATGAGGCGGTTGGCGCTCTCGGACTCGATCTCCTCGTAATCGTGGCGGGTGTAGTAATCGCGGCCGAACGCGGCCCAATGCTCGCGCACGATGGCGTCGGCGCGCTTGCCCGTCGCCGCCAGGACGTTGAGCCACAGCAGCACGGCCCAGAGCCCGTCCTTCTCGCGGACGTGGTTCGAGCCGGTGCCGGCGCTCTCCTCGCCGCAGAGGGTGATGAGCCCGGCATCGAGCAGGGTGCCGAAGAACTTCCAGCCCGTCGGAGTCTCGTAGGCGGGAATGCCGAGCGAGGCGGCGACCCGGTCGGCGGCGCGGCTCGTGGGCATCGAACGGGCGATGCCCGCCAGGCCGGAGGCGTAGCCCGGCGCGCGATGGGCATGGGCGGAAAGGATCGCCAGGCTGTCGCTCGGGGTGACGAAGAGGCCGGGCGCCACGATCATGTTGCGGTCGCCGTCCCCGTCCGAGGCCGCGCCGAAATCCGGCGCGTCCGCGCCCAGCATCAGCTCGTAGAGCTCGTGGGCGTGGACCGGGTTGGGGTCGGGATGGTGGCCGCCGAAATCCTCCTCCGGCGTGCCGTTCACCACCGTGCCGGCGGGGGCGCCCAGCGCCCCCTCCAGGATGGCGGTGGCGTAGGGGCCGGTCACCGCGCTCATGGCGTCGAACCGCATCCGGAAGCCGGAGGCGAACAGGCGGCGGATCGCGTCGAAGTCGATGAGTTCCTGCATCAGGGCCGCGTAATCGGCCACCGGGTCGATGACGGACACCACCATGCCGTCGATCCTCGCCTCGCCCACGGTGTCGAGGTCGAGATCGGCCGCGTCGGCGATGCGATACTCGGTGATCGCCTTCGTGCGCTCGTAGATCGCTGCGGTGACGGATTCCGGCGCCGGACCGCCGTTGGCGGCGTTGAACTTGATCCCGAAATCCCCATCCGGTCCGCCGGGATTGTGGCTCGCCGACAGGACGATGCCGCCGATCGCCCCGTGCTTGCGGATGACGCAGGAGGCCGCCGGGGTGGAGAGGAGACCAGCCCTGCCGACGAGAACCCGGCCGAAGCCGTTGGCGGCGGCGAGCTTGAGGGTCGTCTGCACCACCTCGCGGTTGAAGAAGCGGCCATCGCCGCCCACCACCAGGGTCGCGCCCTCGCGGTCGGGGATGATGTCGAAGATGGATTGGACGAAATTCTCGACGTAGCGGGGCTGCCGGAAGACGGGGACCTTCTTGCGAAGGCCCGACGTCCCCGGCTTCTGGTCGGAGAATGGCGAAGTCGGCACGTGCCTCGAAGTCATCCGCGAAAGCCCCTCGTTGTCGGCCTGCGATGTTCACACCTCTCGCGGGTACGACGGGGTCCCTCTCCTTCCAGGAAGAGGTGGCCTGCCGCGCCTCATATCGATGCCGTCGGCTCGAGAAAGCAGCCGTCGAGGAGATGTGTGAACCCAGTTGCGTTGTCGGCGGGGACAACACAACGGCTGGTCCCTACCGGTCAACCACCCAAAGCACGGTGTCGGGGAAAGATTCTCGGGCGCCGTTCCAATGCGAACCCGGCCTCGAGTGACCTGTCCCTCCTTCAGGGCGTGGAGCGCGATGCGACGCCTTCGGCGAACGAGATCGTCAGGACGGTCATACCCGCCTCGTCGACCACCTCGAACGAGCGGTCCAGGGCTTCGCTCAACGTCGCGCCGCCGCCGAGCGCGTCGGCGACGATCTGCTTGATGCCGATTACGGCGTCGTTGCGCACCTCGTCCATGGAGTCGAACACGTCTCCGTCGAAGTCGCGATGAAGCCCGTCGCGATCGCGCAGGTTCAGAAAGTAACGCGGCATACCGACCTCCTTGCCGTGACGACCCGACGGGCGCTCAGCTCACGGCTTGCCCTTCCACGCGAAGATAGCCGGCCTTGAACTCGGCGAGGGATTTCAGCCTGGGCCAGTCCAGGATCTTGAGACTCTTGCCCTTGAGTTCGATCAATCCCCGGCGCCGCAGCTCCTGCAGCGATCGGTTCACGTGCACGGTCGTCATCCCCGTCGTATCGGCGAGCTCGTGCTGGGTCATGGGGAGATCGCAGCTGTCTTCCGTGGCGAGGCCCACGGCCCGCAGCCTCACGAGGAGTTCGCAGAAGAGATGCGCGATCCGTTCGAGGGCCGAACGGCAGCCGATATTCACCAGCCATTCGCGCAGCGTCGCCTCGTCGATCAAGGCGGAGATGCGCAGCGCCCGGGCGATCGCCGGATGGTTCTCCATGATCTCCCGGAGGGCCGGGGCGGGAATGCGCGCGACCTTGCAGGCGGAGATGGTCGCGATCGTATGATCGAGGCGGTCCAACAGGGTGATGTCGAGATTGCAGGTGTCCCCCGGCACGAGGTAGGCCGTGACCTGGCGGGCGCCGTTGGCCCGCTGCTTGAACCGGCACCCGATCCCCTCGGTGATGAGGACGATGTCGTTGTGCGGCTCGCCTTCACGGGCGAGGTTGGTGCGGGCGGGGACGTCGCGGGCGATGGCTGTGATCCGATGAAGCACGTCCCTGTCGGCTTCGTCGAGCGCAACGAAGCCTTCGAGCTTCTGGACAAGCGGATTGAACACGCTCTCCATCGTATTCGAGATTCTATTCCTCGACAATGTTCAATATCTCTATCGATAAGCATCGAAATCTGCTCAGAAGTAACATCTTTCTTGATGCGACTTCAACGAGCCATGATGGCATGAACGTGCAAAAGATCATTATCTTAAAGCAATCGACCATGTACCAAAGTCGTAGTCCAGCCTCGGATTCCGTCTTCCGGCTCGGTCGTAATGGTCTGCGAATGTCCCGAGGTATGTATGGACCTGTTCGCGCATCTGCCCGATCCGAACACATAAAGTCGTGTCGACATTTCGCCGCACCTTCGCCCTCGACAGACAACAAGACGAATTTAAGCGTGACCTTGTCGAATGGGTGCGGCCCCGTCGACGCATGAATTCAGTATTCAGCCGGCCGTGCAACCACTCTTGAGAGGGATGGATCGGATTGAATTTTGCGTCGAAGGCGATCTTCCGGCTGTACTGCGTCATGGCAAATAAATAACGGGGTAATGAGGGTCGTTTTATTGTCTTGGCGCGGAACATCGCCTTCGCTGCGGACGAACGCGACGCTCTCCGGCGTCTCGCCCTGCCTGGATGAACGCTCTTATAGAATGGGGATCCGTGCGGTCCGCCATCGGTCGGGCCTCAAGGCGCCCACTATTCATTACCCTAGTGCGACGTCATCCGTGATGAGGCGACGATACTCGGCCTCCGGTATGCCGTAGCTGTCGCCCGCGATGAGTTCGAGTTTCGGCCGATCTACGATCTCGATGTGGGACCTGCGCGCCCGAATGGTGCCGGCCCCCTCGAGGATATGGATCGTCGTCGTCACGCCCGGGCGATGGACACCGAGCATGACGGACAGGAACTCATGGGTGATGGGAAATTCATCCTTCTCGACCCGGTCGTGGCACATCAGCAACCAGCGGGCCAGCCGCTCTTCCAAAGTATAGCTGCCGTGCGACAGGGCCGTCTGTGCCGTGAAGAGCTGAAAGATGTGGGCGTAGCGCATCATCAGTCTGCGGAACGCGGGTCTTTGTTCGATCAGGCCGATGAATGCGTCCTTGCTCATCCGCAAGGCTTCGCCTTCGATCTGGATGAAGGTTTCGTGGGGCGTGGAATCCACATCGAACAGCAGCGGCAGGCCGGTCGCGCCTTCGGAGCCGATGATGCCGACCTCGATCCGCCGGCGGTCCCGCGTGCCGACGACGACCGAGGCGACTCCGGTCTCCAGGAAATGGACATGGGTCAGCGGTTCGTTCGGCTGGGCAAGGACGTCCTTCCGCTTGAGCTCGACCCGATCGAGAGCAGCCAGGATGGCCGCTCGATCGTCCGCTCGCAGCCGGGAGAGGAGGTTGTTGCGGATCGTGTGCTGGGAGGAAATGGCCATGCATGCGCCCTGAGGAGACGACGTCGCAGTTATGAGCCGCTCATCAACGCCGGAGGTTGATCATGACATAGCAACGCAGCTGCAAATTCAACAAATGAAGCATATTCATTTGATGAAATTCGTCGTCCCTGAAACTTTACGTGCGTAATCGTACATCTGACTTGTATGCAGCGCTCCGTCAAGTCCTCCATGCCGGACCGTGCGGGGTCGTTCATATTCTTGCCGGTTCGCTTCAATTTTTCAATTCAACCGGTTCGGCCTGGTTCTCCCGATGGCCGAATCCATCGTGCGGCAAGGATGCACGGCCGGCCTGCGAGCGCGGTCGCGGGCCGGCGCGTCGATGACCGCCGCATCGGCGCGGGAATTGCCTGTTCTCGCCGGTGCGGATGGCGGGTGGGCGAACGCCGTCCATCGGGCCCGCTGCCGCGCATGGGCGGTCTGTTCGGCAAGGGGTGGTCCCGGCCCTCCCTTCCCTGCAGGAAGCGAGGCACCGGCGGGTCGTCGGGCGGGGAATGTCGTCGCGTCCTGCCTCCTGGGGGAAGGGATGCGTCAACTGTCACCGTTCCGGCATAAGTCCCTCGGAGGGGAACCTCCGGGGTCGGATCGACCGAGGAGACTTCGAGCGATCGGACCCTCGGCGTCAGTGGCTTCACGGAACGGAGAGATGCGTGCCTAACTTCCTCAAAGCGATCATCATGTCGGTCATCGCATTCGCCTCTGTCTATTACCTGACGGGTAATCCGACCATGGCGATGGCGCTGTCGCTCATTCCGCTCCTCCTCGGCCTGATGAGGGTGATGCACGGGTTCGCCTACAGCCTCGCCGCACTGTGCCTGATCGGTGCGGTGGCCTGGTCCGTGGCTCCCGTCGAGACGAAGACGATGGTCCGGGCCGAGGTGGAGAAGACCGGCGTCAAGATCACGGCGCCGTGACGGTGCCGGGGCCCTCGGGGTCCGGCCCTCCCACCGCTTTGGCGTGCCCGGCGGGGATCTGATAGGATCGCCGAGGGCGTGCGGGGGATCTGCGATGGAAGAGGGCAGCGGCGGAGCGGCCATGCATCTTTTGATCGTCGACGACCACCCGCTCTTTCGCGACGCGCTGGCGAGCGCGGTCAAGCTCGCCTTTCCCGAAGCGGTCATCGACGAGGCCGAGGGGATCGCCGCCGCCATGGCGGTCCTGGCGGCAGCCGGCACCGTCGATCTCGTCCTGCTCGATCTCTCGATGCAGGGCGTCCTGGGTTTCGAGGGGCTCGTCTCGATCCGCTCCCGCTTCCCGCGTGTGCCGATCCTCGTCGTGTCCGGCCTCGACGACCCGCGCATCATGCGCGAGGCGCTGCAGCACGGCGCGGCCGGGTTCGTACCGAAGGCGGTGGACAAGGCGACGCTGACACGGGCCATCGCCGACGTGCTCGGCGGAGGTCTGTCGATCCCCGCCGCCCTGTCGGATGAAGCGGCCGGCTCGGCCCCTCCGACCCAGCTCGCGGAGCGGATCGCCCGCCTGACGCCCCAGCAGCTGCGCGTCCTTCTGATGATCCGGCAGGGGAAGCTCAACAAGCAGATCGCGCACGAGCTCCAGGTCGGCGATTCCACCGTCAAGGCCCATGTCTCCGAGATCCTGCGCAAGCTCGACGTCATCAGCCGGACGCAGATCGTGATCGAGACGGCCCTGCTCGATTTCGATCAGATCCGGATGCCTCAGGCCGGATGAGCCGAAGGCGCCCCCTCGTCGCGGATCTCCCTCACGGCAATGTGCCCGCGCGGGGGACGGACCGGAGGGGGCTTGGGCGTTGCATCCATGGCGGGCATGGCCGAAGACGGAGCCGCGCCGCGGCGCTTTGAGCGATGACACGAGGCGGGGCGGCCCATCGATCACGGCCCGCCTCTGCCTGGACCCACCTCTCCATCCGATGAAGCGAGTACGATCATGATGAGTTCGACGTTGAAGTCCGTCCTGGTTGTCGGGATGCTCGCCGGATTGCCGGTGACGGAAGCCTCCGCCGCCGTCGGCGGCCGCATCGGGGCCTGCAAGCAGGAGATGAAGGCCAAGGGCCTGAAGGGCGACGAAGCCAAGACGTTCATGAAGTCCTGCAAGGTCGACGCGCGCAAGGCGTGCAAGGAGGAGGCGAAATCCGCCGGTTCCGACAAGGCCGACCGGCATGCCTTGATCAAATCCTGCCTGAAGGGCGGCGACGCCCCCGGAG
>NZ_NKUG01000084.1 GCF_014845095.1 Methylobacterium bullatum
GGAGGTCGCCGCCGGCGACCGGGGCGATGAAGCGGCCGTCGAGCGCCCGCAGCAGGGCGGGAAGCTCGTGGTCGTGCGCCAGCAGGGCGTCGGTGTCGCGCAGGGCGGCGAAGGCGGCGCGGTGCTCCTCGTCGAGGGGCAGGCCCGCTTCGGCCAGCGCCCGGTCGAGGGGGGCGCCCGCCACCAGGGCCTCGATGCCGGCGCGGTCGGGCTTCAGGCCGCCCGACGCGTCGGCCAGGGCGAGCAGCAAGTCGATCCGCTCCTCGGGGGGCGTGCCTTCCCCGACCACGTGCATCCCGTGCGGGATCAGGGTGTGTTCGAGTTCACTGAGTGCGAGGCCCAGCGCCAGGACCCTGCCGGACATGTCCCCGGACCAGGCCGGCTCGGCCGATGTCAGGTCGAGGGCGGAACCCTGCGCCTGGATCATCTGGCCGAGGTCGCGGCGCTCGGCTTCCGCCTCGGGCTCCAGGCCGCGCCAGCGCTCGATGGAAGCCTTGAGGTCGATGAGGCCCCGGTAGAGCCCGGCCTGGGTGAGACTCGGGGTGAGGTAGCTCACCATGGTGGCGGCCGAGCGGCGCTTGGCGATCATGCCCTCGGAGGGGTTGTTGGCGGCGTAGAGGTAGACGTTGGGCAGCGGCCCGATCAGGCGCTCGGGCCAGCAGGAATCCGACAGGCCGGTCTGCTTGCCGGGCATGAATTCGAGCGCCCCGTGGGTGCCGAAATGCAGAACGGCGTCGGCGCGGAAATCCTCGCGCAGGTACCGGTAGAAGGCCGAAAAGGCGTGGGTCGGGGCAAAGCCGCGCTCGAACAGCAGCCGCATCGGGTCGCCCTCGTAGCCGAAGCCCGGCTGCACGCCGACGAAGACGTTGCCGAACTGCGCGCCCAGCACGAAGATCTGTGAGCCGTTGCTGTTCTGGCGCCCCGGCGCCGGACCCCATTGCGCCTCGATCTCGGAGAGATGCCGCTCGCGCCGGACATGGTCGTCGGCCGGGATGCGGTGATGGACGTTGGCGCTGGTGCCATAGCGGGCGGCGTTGCCGGCCAGCACCGCGTTGCGCAAATCGTCGACGCTGTCGGGCACCGCGACGTCGTAGCCGTCGGCCTTCAGGCCCTTCAGGGTGTTGTGGAGGGACTGGTAGACCGAGAGGAAGGCGGCGGTGCCGATGCTCCCGGCATTGGGCGGGAAGCCGAACAGGACGATGGCCACCTTGCGCGCGGCCCTGTCCTTGCGGCGCAGGGAGACGAGGCGCTCGACACGGGCGGCGAGCATGTCGGCCCGCTCGGAATGGACGCTCATGTCTCGGGCATTGGCTCCGGGCGAGCGGCTGGAACGGCCGCCGAACACCATCGGCGCGGTGGCCCCGTCGAGTTCGGGGATCGCCACCATCATGGTGGCTTCCACGGGGGAGAGGCCGCGGTCGGAGGCCTCCCACTGCTCCACGGTCTGGAATTCGAGGGCGTGCGCGGCGAGGTAGGGGACGTCGAGGTCGCGCAGGGTGGTCTCGGCGGCGGCCGCGTCGTTGTAGGCGGGGCCGCCCACCAGGGAGAACCCGGTGAGCGAGACGAGGGCGTCGATGGCGGGCCGGCCGTCGCTCCGGAAGAACGCTTCCACCGCCGGACGGTTGTCGAGGCCGCTGGCGAAGGCCGGCACGACACTGAGCCCGCGCGCCTCGATGGCGGCGATGACGCCATCGTAATGGGCGGTGTTCCCGGCAAGCACGTAGGAGCGCATCACCAGCAGGCCGACGCGGCCCTTCACCCCTGCGGACGGAACCGGCAGCCGCGAGGGATCCTCGCCGATCCGGCCCTTCATGCGCGGGTGGTAGAGACCGGTCTCGGGGTAGCTCAGGGGCGCCGGCGCGGCGGCGATCCGGCGCCAGCTCTCGCGCGGCCCGGCGGCGTAGCGGCCGACGAGGAAGCGCACGAGGTTGGCGATGTTCTCGTCCGAGCCCGAGAGCCAGTATTGCAGGGTGAGGAAATAGGCCCTGACATCCTGGGCCGAGCCGGGGATGAAGCGCAGGATCTTGGGCAGCCGGCGGATCATCGCCATCTGGCGGGCGCCGCTGCCCTGGGCACCGGTCTTGCCGCGCAGCTTCTTCAGGAATTCGAGGGCGCCGCTTTTGGTGCCGTCCATGTCGAAGCGGTTGAGGCGGGTGGTCTTGACGATCTCGCTGGCCGAGAGGCAGCCGATCATCGCGTCGCAATGCGGGCGGCGGGCGAGCAGCGCCGGATGGATGGCGCGGACGTGCTCGTCCATGAACAGCATGGTGGAGACCACGATGTCGGCGCGGGCGATGTCGGCCTTGCAGGCGGCCAAAGCCGCCGGGTCGGTGTCCCATTCCGCCGCCGCGTGGAAGCAGAGCGTGAGCCCCGGCATCTCGTCGCGCAGCCTGTGGCGGGCGCGCTCCAGGGCGCTGGCCATGTGGTTGTCCATCGTCACGACGACGAGGCTGAGGGCGGGACGCTCAGCGTCCGAAATGCGCTTTGGCATCGTACAGCGTCTCGACGGTGATGAGGGGGAGCGCCCGCTCCCGGGCGAAGCGTTCGGTGTTGGCGCGGGCTTTGCCCCGCACGAAGAACGGGATCTTCTTCAGTTCTTTCTCGGCATCGGGAGCCCACGTGCTGTGTGCGGAACCGGAGCTCCCTCCCCCCTCTGCGGGGGAGGGTGCCTGCGGAGCAGGCGGGAGAGGGGGCGACCTCTCCGGAACTGGCGCTCCCCTCTCCCGACCCTCGCTGACGCGAGGGCCACCCTCCCCCGCAGAGGGGGGAGGTAGCGGCTGGTGACCGGGGCCGAGATGGGAGGGCGCTGCGTCGGCGTGGAACTCGGAATCCTCGCGGAACATGCCGAGCAGATGCTCTTCGAGCCCCATCATCAGGGGATGGACCCAGGTGTCGAACAGGACGTTGGCGCCCTCGAACCCCATCTGCGGCGAGTGCCGGGCGGGGAAATCCTGGACGTGGATCGGGGCCGAGATCACCGCGCAGGGCAGGCCCAGACGCTTGGCGATGTGGCGCTCCATCTGCGTGCCGAGAACCAGTTCGGCGGCGCTGGCCTGGATCGCCGCCTCCACCTCGAGGTAATCGTCGGTGATCGTCGCCTCGATGCCGTGGAGCGCCGCCTCCGCCCGGATCTCGCGGGCGAATTCGCGGGCATAGCTGCCGAGACCCACCACCTTGAAGCCGAGTTCGGTGGCGGCGATCTGGGCGGCGGCGAGGGCATGGGTGGCATCGCCGAAAACGAAGACGCGTTTCCCCGTGAGATAGGTCGAATCGACCGAGCGCGAATACCAGGGTAGCCGCGAGGGCGCGCCGGACAGGACCGGGGCCGGATCGACACCGGCGACCGCCGCCACCTCCTCCACGAAGCGGATCGTGGCGGCGACACCGATCGGCACGGTCTCGACCATCGGCTGGCCGAAGGTCTTTTGGAGGTGCTGCCCGGCGGCGCGCGCGATCTCGGGATAGAGCACCACGTTGAAATCGGCCTCGCCGAGGCGGCCGAGATCGGCGGGGCTCGCGCCGAGGGGCGCCACCACGTTCACGTCGACGCCGAGGGCGTCGAGAAGCGTCCGGATCTCCACGAGGTCGTCGCGGTGGCGGAAGCCCAGGGCCGTGGGGCCGAGGATGTTGCAGGACGGGCGCCGTCCGGCCTTCCCGACCGTCTCCGCCTTCGGGCCGCACAGAGTCCGCACCAGCCGATAGAACGTTTCCGAGGCGCCCCAGTTCTCCTTCTTCTGGTAGGCGGGCAGGTCCAGCGGGATCACCGGGATCGGCAGGGCCAGGGCCTTGGCGAGACCGCCCGGATCGTCCTGGATCAGCTCCGCCGTGCAGGAGGCGCCGACGATCATCGCCTCGGGGCGGAAGCGCTCGTAGGCGGCAGCCACCGCGTCCTTGAAGATCGCGGCGGTGTCCGAGCCGAGGTCGCGCGCCTGGAAGGTGGTGTAGGTCACCGGCGGGCGGGCATCGCGCCGCTCGATCATGGTGAACAGCAAATCGGCATAGGTGTCGCCCTGGGGGGCGTGCAGCACGTAGTGCAGGCCGCGCATGGCGGTGGCGACGCGCATGGCGCCGATATGGGGCGGTCCCTCGTAGGTCCAGACGGTGAGCTGCATCGGGCTACACCTCCAGCCGGGTACGGCGGACGAGGGGGCGCGCGAACAGCTCGGCGAGGTCGCCGGCCTGGTCGTAGCCCTGGATCGGGGTGAACAGCAGCTCGATCGACCATTTGGTCGCGAGCCCTTCCGCCTCCAGCGGATTGGCGAGGCCGAGCCCGCAGACGGTGAGGTCGGGGCGGGCCTGCCGGCAGCGGTCCATCTGGTCGTCGAGGCTCTGCCCTTCCACGATCCGGGTGCCGCGCGGCAGCAGGGCCATCTCGCGGTCGAGATGCCCGCGATGGAGGTAGGGGGTGCCGACTTCCACCAGTTCGGCGCCCATCTCCCGCGAGAGGAAGCGCGCCAGGGGGATTTCCAGCTGCGAATCGGGAAAGAAGAAGATCCGGCGCTGCGCCAGCATCGCCCGGTAGGGGGCGAGCGCCTGCTCGGCCCGGCGCAGCCCCGGCGCGGTGGCGGCCTCGAACCGTCCGGCCGACACGCCGAAGGCTTCCGCCGCCGCCTTGAGCCAGCCCGTGGTGCCTTCGGCTCCCAGTGGGAACGGAGCGGCGAGCCGTGTGGCGCCCCGCTCTTCCAGCGCCCGCGCCGTGTCGGCGAGGAAGGGCTGGGCCAGGAGATAGCGGGTGTTTTCCCCGACAGGCGGCATCGCCCCGGCCCGGCGCGCGGGCAGGAACCTCACGGGGCCGATTCCCATCTCCGAGAAGATCCGGGCGAACTGGTCCTCGACCACGTCGGCGAGCGCGCCGACCACGAGGAGCGAGGTCTCGGCATTGGCCGCCTCGGCCGGCATCTCGGGCACGAGGGAGGCGAGGCAGGCATCCTCCCCTTGCGTAAAGGTGGTCTCGATGCCGCTCCCGGAATAGCTCAGCACCCGCACGTCGGGCGCGAGGCTGCGCGACAGCCTCTGGGCGGCGCGCGACAGGTCGAGCTTGATCACTTCCGAGGGGCACGACCCCACCAGGAACAGGAGCTTGATCTCGGGCCGGCGCGCCACGAGGCGGCCCACCACCGCGTCGAGTTCGTCGTTCATGTCGGCGAGGCCGGCGAGGTCGCGCTCGTCCATGATGGCGGTGGCGAAGCGCGGCTCGGCGAAGATCATCACCCCGGCGGCCGACTGGATGAGATGCGCGCAGGTGCGCGACCCCACCACGAGGAAGAAGGCGTCCTGGATCTTGCGGTGAAGCCAGACGATGCCGGTGAGCCCGCAGAACACCGCCCGCTGGCCGCGTTCCTGCCGGATCTCCAGGCCGTGCTCGTTCTCGAACGCCGTGACGGGAGCGTGGGCATTCATCGCGCGCCCTCCGTGAAGAGGACGGCGTGGGGCGACGCCTGCAGGCGGGCGGCCCGCAGCTTCAGCAGGAATTGCGCGGCGTTGACGGCGTAGGAGGCGTAGGCGGCCAGCGCCAGGAGCATCAGCCCCGTCGTGTCGAGGGCGCCCGTGGCCAGCGCCACGAGATAGGCGGTGTGGAGGGCCAGCACGAGCATGCTGACCATGTCCTCCCAATAGAAGGCGGGGGCGAACAGGTAGCGCCCGAAGACGTCCTTCTCCCAGATCGAGCCGGTGACCATGATCGCGTAGAGGACGAGGGTCTTGACCACGATGGAGGCGTTGGCGGCCGACGCGCCCTCCCCCGTCGCCAACGTGCGCAGGACGAGGCCGAGGCTGACGAGGAAGACCAGGAACTGGAGCGGCGCGAGGATGCCCTGAACCAGAGTCCAGGCGGAGGCGTCGCGCCGGGCGCGCTCGGCCGGCGAATAGAGAGGTCGTCTCGGCTGGCCTCCTCTTGCAGGCATCGGCTCCACCCCGTCTTGACCCGGCCCCGCATGGTCGGAGGCCCGTTGAGAGGGAGGTTAGGAACCCGCCGGAAGAGTGTCAAGCTAGCTTTACGTCGTTTTCATTTTACAGATTTGATGCAGAATAATGTGAGGGGCGGGATTGCCAAATCGTTGGCAACCGGTATCGTCGTCGTCAAGGCCCGCTTGTAACCATTTTCATGTTGCTCGCAGCGTCAAAGGCATTCGCAAGTCGATGATGCGAAGTTCGACACTCAAGATCGAGCTGGATCAAGAAGCCGTCAGCAACATTGGGAGGTTCCAATGGATGACGTCAGTTCGCTTCGGGCGGCCTCGATGTTTGAGAGGTCGTCCAGCGAAGTCCATCCGCAACGTAATAATGCATTATATCCCGATCGACCGTTTCAGGATCGGAGCCCGGCCTGGGACCGCGACCTCGCCAGCGTGGTCGAAGCCGAGATCATCCCGCGGTTGATGCTGGCCCACCGGGCCGACCCCCGCTCCGAGCGTCCCGGAATCCTGCCGACGCCGGACCAGATCGCCGAATTCGCCGCCCTGGTGCTCGCGCCCGATTGCGACGATGTGGAGAGCCGGATCGTCGTCCTCATCGAGGACGGCCTCTCCCTGGACAGCCTGCTCCTCGACCTCCTCGCCCCCACGGCACGCCATCTCGGCCACCTGTGGGAGGAGGATCTCTGCGATTTCGCGGAGCTCACCATCGCCATGGGGCGCCTCCAGCGCATCATGCACGACCTCACAGCCCGGTTCCGCTCGGAGCCGGCGCCGGATCCGCACGGGCGTAGCATCTTCCTGATGGCCTGCCCGGGCGAGACGCACAGCTTCGGCCTCTCCCTCATCGAGCGGTTCTTCCGCGATGCCGGATGGGACGTCACGAGCGCGGCGCACGAGCTCCATCCCGACCCGATCCGGACCGCCCGCACGGGCTGGTTCGACGTGATCGGGGTGTCGCTCGGCTCCGAAACCCTCCTTCCGGCCCTCGCGAACATGGTGGCGGAGCTTCGGCGCGCCTCGCGCAATCCGTCGGTTCGTGTCATGGTCGGTGGGCCGATCTTCACCGAAAACCCCGACCATTCGGTTCTCGTCGGCGCTGACGCGACGGCGAGCGATGCCCGTCTCGCCATTTCCATTGCCGAGAGCTTGCTTGATCCGCGGGCCAGACCCTGCTGAAAGACCGGCTCGACGTCGTCACATCGTGGTGATCCTTGACCAGTCTGGCACTCCCTGCAGCGGCGGAAACGTTCGCAGCGCTTCGCAAAACCCTCGGTCCCCTCGATGCGGAGGCGGCCGGGCTCCTCGTCGCCGCGGCGACGGACCTCGCGTTGATCGTCGACGCGGACGGGGTCATCCGCGATGCGGCCTTCGGCAATGCCGATTTCACCGACGAGGGTTGCGAGACCTGGCTCGGCCAGCTCTGGGTGGACACCGTCACCGTCGAGAGCCGGCCCAAGATCGCCGCCCTCCTGCGTGACGCGGCCCCCGGCGCGGTCACGCGCTGGCGCCAGGTGAACCATCCCTCCGCCACGGGCATCGACCTGCCGGTGCGCTACTCGGCCATGCGCCTGGAGACTGGCGGCCCGGTGATCGTCATCGGCCGCAACCTGCGTGCGATGGCGGCGCTGCAGCGCAAGCTCGCCGAGACCCAGCAGGCGCTGGAGCGCGACTACCTGCGCCTGCGCGGCGCCGAGACCCGTTACCGCCTGCTGTTCCAGCTCGCCGGCGAGCCGGTCCTGGTGGTGGATGCCGCCACGCGCCGGGTCACCGAGGTGAACCCGGCCGCCGCCCGCCTCATCGGCCGCGTGGAGAAGCGCATCATCGGTCAGGACGTGGTGGACCTGTTCGATGCGGGCAGTACCCGCGAGCTCGAATCGCTCTTCGCCGGCCTGCGCGTGACCGGACAAGCGGGTGACCTCGTCGCCCGTCTCGGCAACGGTCGCGGCGAGACCCGCGTTGCCGCCTCGCTGTTCCGGCAGGAAAACGCCACCAGCGCCCTTCTGCGGCTGTCGGCCGAGCCCACCGACGCGGCCCCCCCGAGCCGGACCGGGGCCTCGGCCCTCGACGTGATCCAGAGCCTGCCGGAGGGCTTCGTCGTCACCGATCCGCAGCGGCGCATCCTCGCGGCCAACGCCGCCTTCCTCGATCTGGTGCAGCTCGCCACCGAGGAACAGGTGCGCGGCGAACCCCTCGACCGCTGGCTCGGGCGCGAGGAGACCGAGGCCGCCGCCTTGTTCTCGACCCTCGGCCATCACGGCTCCGTGCGCCACTATGCGACGAGCCTGCGCGGCGAGTACGGGTCGGTGGAAGAGGTCGAGGTCGCCGCCGTCTCGGTCCCGGGCGGCGGCCAGCCCTGTCTCGGCTTCACCATCCGCTCGACCCCCCGCCGCACTGCCGCCGCCCCCGGCGGGCGGGAATTGCCGCGGTCCGTCGAGCAGATGACCGAGCTGGTCGGGCGGGTCTCCATGAAGAACCTGGTGCGCGAATCGACGGACCTGATCGAGCGCCTGTGTATCGAGGCCGCCCTGCGCATCACCCGCGACAACCGCGCCTCGGCCGCCGAGATGCTGGGCCTCAGCCGCCAGGGGCTCTACGCCAAGCTGCGCCGCTACGGGATCGGTGACCTCGACGGGCCGGATCTCGCCGACGACGAATGAGCCTCGGCGACGGGCGGCCTGCGTCCGACTGTCGCCCTTATTTGTCGGTCAAAGTGTAAATCAAACTTGACACGTCGAGGCGTCGGAACCTAGCTTCCACGTCATGGCAACGTCGGTCTCCCCCGCTCCTTCCGCCATCCGCGGACTGCCCGCTCCCAGCGCCTTGCTGGAGCTGTTGAAGCCGATCACCTGGTTCGCGCCGATGTGGGCCTTTGCCTGCGGGGTGGTCTCTTCCGGGGTTCCGGCGAGCGGGCACTGGCCGGTCATCGTCGCCGGGATCGTGCTCGCCGGCCCCCTGGTCTGCGCCACCTCGCAGGCGGCCAACGACTGGTACGACCGCCATGTCGACGCGATCAACGAGCCGAACCGGCCGATCCCGTCCGGCCGGATGCCCGGCCGCTGGGGCCTCTACGTGGCACTGGCCTGGACCGCCCTCTCCCTCTCCGTCGCGGCCGCCCTGGGGGTCTGGATCCTCTATGCCGCCCTGTTCGGGCTGGTCCTCGCCTGGATCTACAGCGCGCCGCCCTTGAGGCTGAAGCAGAACGGGTGGTGGGGCAACGCCGCGGTGGGGCTCTGCTACGAGGGCCTGCCCTGGTTCACCGGTGCCGCCGTGATGGCCGGCGCCCTGCCCGACCACCGCATCCTCACCGTGGCCTTTCTCTATTCCGTGGGCGCTCACGGCATCATGACCCTCAACGATTTCAAGTCGGTGGAAGGGGATGCGCGCATGAATCTCCGCTCGCTGCCGGTCCAGCTCGGGACCGACCGGGCCGCCCGCCTCGCCTGCCTCGTCATGGCCCTGCCCCAGCTGGCGGTGATCGCCCTCCTCTACGCCTGGGACCGGTCCGGGCATGCGGTCTTCGTTGCCGGCCTGCTCGCCGCGCAACTCGTCCTGATGTCCCGCCTGTTGAAGGATCCCCGCGGACGGGCGGCCTGGTACAACGGCACCGGCACCACCCTCTACGTGCTCGGCATGCTGGTGGCGGCCTTCGCCCTCAGGGCACTCGCGCAGCAGGGAGCCGCGTGATGGCGCCGACCTTGGGCTGGCTCGCCATCGTCCGCCTCGGCCTCGTCCAGACCGCTTTGGGTGCCGTGGTCGTCCTCATGACCTCGACCCTCAACCGGGTCATGGTAGTGGAGCTCGCCTTGCCGGCGATGATTCCCGGCGCCCTCGTGACCCTCCATTACGCCGTCCAGGTCCTGCGCCCGCGCTGGGGCTACGGCTCGGATATGGGCGGTCGACGCACGCCCTGGATCGTCGGCGGCATGGCCGCGCTGTGCCTCGGCGGCTTCGGCGCGGCGACGGCGACCGCCCTCATGGAAACCCATCTTGCCGCCGGCATCGCTCTGGCGATCCTGTCCTTCCTCACCGTGGGCATGGGGGCGGGTGCCGCGGGCACCTCCCTCCTCGTGCTCCTGGCCGGCGGCGTCGAGGCGCGCCGCCGGGGGGCTGCGGCCACCATCGTCTGGGTGATGATGATCGCGGGCTTTGCCATCACCGCGCCGATCGCCGGACATTTCCTCGATCCGTTCTCCGGCGCCCGGCTGGTGGCCGTGTCGGGCACGGTCTCGCTCCTCGCTTTCCTCCTGGCCGTGCTCGCGGTCGGCGGCATCGAGCCGGAGCGCGCTCCGTCCAGCCACGCGGAGGGCGCCCCGAAGCGGCCGTTCCGCGAGGTGCTGGCACGGGTCTGGTCCGAGCCGGCCTCGCGCCGCTTCACCGTTTTCATCTTCGTGGCGATGCTGGCCTACAGCGCGCAGGAACTCATCCTCGAACCCTTCGCCGGCCTCGTCTTCGCGATGACGCCCGGCGTCACCACCAAGCTCTCGGGTCTGCAGCATGGCGGCGTGCTCGCCGGCATGCTCACGGTGGCCGGCCTCACCATGGGGATCGGCGGCCCGTATCTCGGCTCGCTGAAACTGTGGACCGCCACCGGCTGCGCCGGTTCGGCCCTGGCGCTGGCGGGGATCGCCGGCGGCGGCCTCGTCGGCCCGGACTTTCCCCTGCGCGTCGCGGTCTTCGCCCTCGGCCTGTTCAACGGCATGTTCGCCGTGGCCGCCATCGGCTCGATGATGGGCCTGGCGGGTGCCGGCGGCGAGGCCGAGCGCGGCACCCGGATGGGGGTCTGGGGCGCGGCCCAGGGCGTCGCCTTCGGGGCCGGCGGCTTCCTCGGGACCATGGCGGTGGATCTCGCCCGTCTCGTCAGCCCCGAGCCGGTCCATGCCTATGCCGCCGTGTTCCTGGCCGAGGCCGCCCTGTTCCTGGTGGGCGCGCTCCTGGCTCTTAGGATCGAGCACGCGGGCGCGACGCTGCTGCGCCGTGCCGCCCGCCCACGACGGCCCGTGCTTCAACCCCGCTATCGCTGAGGTGAGTCCCATGCCGGAGCCGGAGACCTTCGACGTCGTGGTGGTGGGGGGCGGCCCGGCCGGGGCCACCGCCGCCACCGATCTCGCCCGGATGGGGCGCCGCGTCCTGCTCCTCGACAAGCCGGGCCGGATCAAGCCCTGCGGCGGCGCGATTCCCCCGCGCCTGATCCGCGACTTCGCGATTCCCGACCATCTGCTCGTCGCACGCGTGCGCTCGGCGCGGATGGTCTCGCCCAAGGACAAGCGTGTCGACATGCCCATCGGCGACGGTTTCGTCGGCATGGTCGACCGCGAGCATTTCGACCCCTGGCTGCGCGACCGCGCGGCCCTGGCCGGGGCCGACCACCGCCCCGGCAGCTTCACCCGCATCGTCCGAGACGACGACGGCGGGGCCACCGTGCATTACCGCTCCGGCGAGGCCGAGCACCGGGTCCGCGCCCGCCTCGTCATCGGCGCTGACGGGGCGAGTTCCGTGGTCGGGCGGGCCGAGATTCCCGGCCACGCGGCCATGAAACAGGTCTTCGCCTATCACGAGATCGTCCGGCGTCCGGCGGATGGGAGCGGCGACGTCGAGGGGACGCGCTGCGACGTCTATTACCAGGGCAAGCTCTCGCCGGATTTCTACGCCTGGGTCTTCCCCCATGGCGACACGATCAGCATCGGCACCGGCAGCGCCCGCAAGGGCTTCTCCCTGCGCGGGGCGATCCGGGCCTTGCGCGCCTCCACCGGCCTCGATGCCGGGGAAACCCTGCGCCGCGAGGGCGCGCCGCTGCCGCTGAAACCGCTCAAGCGCTGGGACAATGGCCGCGACGTGCTGCTCACCGGGGACGCCGCCGGCATCGTCGCCCCGGCCTCGGGCGAGGGCATCTACTACGCCATGCTCGGCGGCCGTCTCGCGGCGGAGGCGGCCGACACCTTCCTCGCCACCGGCAAGGCCGCCTCCCTGGCCCTGGCCCGGCGTCGCTTCATGCGCCTGCACGGCCGCGTCTTCCTGATCCTGCGCATGATGCAGTGGGTCTGGTACCGCAACGATGCCCTGCGCGAGCGCTTCGTCTCGATCTGCAAGGACAAGGACGTCCAGCAGCTCACCTGGGATTCCTACATGAACAAGGAGCTGGTGCGGGCAAAGCCCGCCGCCCATGTGAGGATCTTCTTCAAGGATCTGGCGCACCTGTTCCGCTGGGTCTCCCCATGATCGGCGGGTTCGAGACCGGCCCGGTCGTCGTCGCGGCGGCCGCCGCCCTCGTCACCGCCCTCGCCGGCGGGCTCCTGACGACCACCGGCCCCTGGTATCAATCCCTGCGGCGGCCCTCGTGGAAGCCGCCGGACTGGGCCTTCGGCCCGGTCTGGACCACGATCTTCACCCTCACGGCGATCTCCGCCGTGATAGCCTGGCACGCGGAGGCCGGAACCTCGGCGCGTGGCGCATTGCTCGCCGTCTACGGCGTCAACCTCGTCCTCAACATCGCCTGGAGCGGCATCTTCTTCCGCCTGCGCCGGCCGGACTGGGCCTATCTCGAGGTGATCGCTCTGTGGCTCTCCATCGTGGCGCTGATCGCCGTGACGGCCCAGGTCTCGGGGATCGCGGCCCTCCTGCTCGCGCCCTACCTCGCCTGGGTCAGCGTCGCGACACTGCTCAACCGGGCGATCGTGCGGCTGAACGGGCCGTTCGGTGAGGCCCGCCCCGCTCGCAGTATCGGAAGCCGCGCATGATTCCGGATGCTGCGACCCTGGCGGCATTGTTCGCCTCCGGGCGGATCATCGACGTGATCCTCGGTCTCGTGGCCCTGGAGGCCGCCGCCCTCGTGGCATGGCGCCTCTACGGGGGGGATCGCCCGCTCCTTGCGCCCCTTTTCTGCAATCTCGCCTCGGGCGCGGCGCTGATGATGGCGATCCGCGCCGCGCTGATCGGCTCGGATTGGACGGTGGTGGCGCTCTGCCTCATCGCCTCTCTGATGGCGCATCTAGGGGAGGTCGCGTTGCGCATGTTCGGGGGGTCGCGTTCCGCATCCGATCCGGCCATGCCCGACCTTGGCCAACCGGGCAGAACGGTCACGAGGCGTGCCTGAATTGCAGCTGTCCAACCTTCGGCTTCATGAGTGGAGAACCGGCTTCATGCGTCGCATATCTGCCCTCCTGCTCGGTTCGGCCGGCCTCATGGCCGCCGCGACCTGTGCCTCGGCCCAAGATGCGGAACAGATCAAGCGGGGTGAATACTTGGCGACGGCGGGCGATTGCGTCGCCTGCCATTCGGCGCCGGGGGGCAAGCCGTTCGCGGGGAACTACGTTCTCAACACGCCGATCGGGAAGATCCGCACGCCGAACCTCACACCGGACGACGAGACCGGGCTCGGCAAATGGACCGCCGACGACTTCTACCGCGCCCTGCACGAAGGCATCGACAACGAGGGCAGCTATCTCTATCCGGCCTTCCCCTTCGCCTGGTACACCAAAGTCACGCGCGAGGATTCCGACGCGATCTTTGCTTACCTGCGCTCCCTCGAACCGGTGAAGGAGCCGCGCAAGCCTTCCGAGATCCCGTTCCCGTTCAATATTCGCACGGCGCTCATCACCTGGCGCACCGCGTTCTTCACCGCGGGCGAATTCAAGCCGGATCCGAACGCCAGCGCCGAGGTCAACCGCGGCGGCTATCTCGTGGAGGGGCTCGGCCATTGCGGCATGTGCCACAACGCCAACAAGATCGTCGGAAACAGCGGGCTGGCCGGAAAACTCGGCGGCGGGGTCATCGACGGCTGGTACGCCCCCAACATCACCCCCGACGACCACACCGGCATCGGCTCCTGGAGCGACGATCAAGTGGTCGAATACCTCAAAACCGGCGCCGCTCCGGGCAACCAGCCGGGCGTCGCGGCAGGGCCAATGCGTCAGACCATCGAGGAATCCCTCTCCAAGCTGACCGACGCCGATCTGAAGGCGATGGTCGCCTACCTGCGCACGCAGAAAGCGAAAGAAAGTTATAAAGTCAAGGATCTTCAGGCGTTTAACCAGGCCGATGCGCCGGGTGCTGCGACCTATCTCAGCTATTGCTCCTCCTGCCACAAGCCGGACGGCAAGGGGGTCGAGGGGGCGATCCCGGCGCTCGCCGGCAACACGTCCGTCCAGGCGGAAGGCCCCGAGACGGTGATCCGCGTCGTTCTCGGCGGGCTCGCCGCCCAGAACGGCTATGCGCCGATGCCGGCTGTGGGTGCGGGCATGACCGATCAGGAGGTCGCCGACGTGACCGATTACATCCGCAACGCCTGGGGCAACAGCGCCCCTGTCATCGCCGAGCGCGGCATCGTCGGCACCGCCCGCGCCGCCACGCAGACCATGCTCGCGGGAACGGCACCCTGCGCCGTCATCGCCCAACCGAACGTGGCCAAAGCCATCGCCAACACCCCCGCCGCGACGAGCCTGAAAGGGTTGGCGCAGGAGAACTTCATCCCGGTCGTCGACGCTCTGCTGCCCAAGGTGAAGGCCGCGGCCGGCGGCGCCAAAGATGACGACATCGTCAACGGACTGACCACAGCGTTCTGCCAGGCCGCCCGCAACGACCCGGCCTACGGCAAGCCCGGCTGGCACGCGGTGATCGGAAGCTTCTCCAGCATCGTCTACAGCCAGATCAGGAACCCCGAAAAACGGGTCGCCTTGCCGGGTCCCGCGGGTGCCGAGCCGACGCCGTGATCGATACGGGCCGACGTTGCCTCCTTCGGCGCAGGTGGAGACTGCAAGCCTGCCGCGAATGACTTTCGCCGGCGTATCGGGTTAAGTCACCGTGGATTATAATACAAATATCTATATTGTAATATAAAATAATGATTGATCGCTTTGTCATTCGTTGTATTGCTTGTCGAGCGGCGGGCTATACAAATGTGACCTTTGGGCGACAACGCCGCTACGATTGAGGGACGGAGGGAATGGGATCCGGTGCTGGTGCGTCGATGAGGGAGAGCTCGCTCGAATGCGGCGCTTTCCCTGTCGCGCTCCCGGAAGAGGCACTGGATGATTCACGGTTTTCGCTACGCAGCCTCCACGCTCGGTCTCACCCTGTGCGTTGGGCTTGGCCTGACGACCCTCGCCTCCGGGCCGGCCCAGGCCGGTTCGGCGGCGCAACCCGGGCAGACGGTCGGCCTTCCGGTCGGCGCCCAGCTCCCCGTCGGCCTCTATTTCGTTAACACGTCAAGCTTCGGCATCCGCGACACCCGACCGTTCGATTCCGAATCGAACATCAACTTGCCTACCTTCCTCTGGGCGACGCCGTGGAGCCTGCTGGGCGCGCGGCTCAACCTCGTGGCGATCCAGCCAGTTGTGGCATCGAGCCCGCGCGGCACGCCCTACCAGAGTGGTATCGGCCAGCCTCTGCTCGCCGCCCAGCTCGCCTGGAATCTCGGCAACGATATCGGGGTGAGCTATCTCTTCGGCGGATACCTACCGATTGAGACGAGTTTCCTGACTCAGAACGCGTCGCTGAGCCACCGTTTTGCCGCGACGTATAGTGGCAACGGTTTCAACCTCACCGCCAATCTGCTCTACGGGGTCTTCGTCGATCCGGTGACCGCGCAGGGCGTAGTCTATCCCGACTATCTCAACCTCGATCTCACTGCGACGAAGAAGTTCGGCAAGTGGGAGGTCGGCCCTGTGGCCTTCGCCTCCACCGATCTGCCCACGCGTTTCCCCGGCTATCGCCGCCAGGGCCAGATCGCGGTGGGCGGGCTTGTCGGCTACAATTTCGGGCCGGTGAACGTCCAGGCCTACGTCACCCGGGACGTGGCCGAGCGCAATTACGGTGGCCGCGAGACCCGCGGCTGGCTGCGGTTGATCGTGCCGATCTACAAAGAAAGTACCAATTCGGCGGCGCCCTCTATTCCGCTTATTCCGCTGAGCGGGCGGCAATCCCTGCGGTAGGGCATCGTCACGGGGCGGCGACAGGCGCGCGGCGTGCCGTCCGTCTCGCTGCTCCGCAGGCCGTCGGTGCTCCTTCGAGACAAGCCCGGCGTTTACCGTAAACCGCCCATTAATCCGACTCGTCGAAACCTAGCGATCGTCGGGGCCGCAGCGGCTTTCGCTGGTCCCCACGTGTGGTTTCAAGGGTAACGGTGTATGCGTAGCGTTCACACGGCGATCGACAACGTGGTCCCTTTCCGGCGTCCTGGTAGGCCACAGCCCCAGGCTCCTGTCGTCTCGCCCTCCCTCGCCGCGAGGCGTGTGGACCAGCGCGCACTTATGGATGCGGTCTATGCTAGCGGGACGCTCGCGGTCGCGGCCGGAGACCGCGAGACCAAGCTGATCGCTGCCCGTCTGCAGGTCTATGGCTTTCTCACCGTGGAGGAATTGGGAGAGGATAGCGCATTACGGCGCCTGCGTCCGTCTGAGGCCATCCGCGCGCAGGTCGATCGTCCATGGCGCCTGTCGAAGGCCGCCTACGGTTCGGGCCTGTCCGTCACGGTCCCGGCCGCCGATGATTTCCTGTTCGATTCTTCCGCCGGCGCCTCGGCCTGATCTCTCCGCGAAACGGACCCTCTCACGGCCCGTCGAGAGAGGCTCGTTGCCGCGTCCTGCTGGGATGTGACAACTGGGTCATCGAGCACAGTCGCGCTCCATTACCCGGTAAAATATCCCTCGATCAGTAATGATCCCCTCCTCAGCTTGCCGACCCTGGCAGTCTGATCCTCCTGGCCCAAGCCTATGACCGTGGTGGCCCTCACTAAGCTACACCACGTCCAGGGACACGACCCGGCCGCCGGGGGAAATTTTCAGCGATCGCGCTTGTCCACCACGGCGCATCCGGTCATCGGTCCGCGGCTTCCGTTCGTCACCGAGCACGTGACGAGGGCTGTCGCCGCATCTGCGTGACTATGTCGGGTGACGACCGCCTGCTCGCGGGCGCGGCGCGCGGCCGCCTCGATCAGGTCGGCCCCGATGCCGGTGGCGATCCGCCCGGCCCGGCCGAACAGGCCATAATAGGCATCCCCTGGCGTCTCGCCCTTGAACTGTACGCCGACCGCTGACGGGTCACCGCAGGCGAGCGTCAGCGTCATCCCGTCTATCGACGACATCTCGGCGAAATCGATAGTGCGGTTGACGAGGGTGGCTTTCGTTTCGGCGACCACGCTGTCGATGAGATCACCGCAGGAATCGGCGCGTGCCGACAGGACTGAGAGCGAGAGCACGGCGGCGGTCAGGATGATGAGGCGCATGACAGGTAAAATAGGCGCGCCGCTCGCCCTGTCGAGGTGGACCATCGCACACGCCCCGACGCCATTGAATGATCGTTCATTGACTCATGAATGAACGTTCAATAGGCATTGAGGGAACGGGGGGGGCGTCATGGGCGAGTTCAGTTGTTATGACGATGTCGATGCGCTGCGCGGGTGGGATGCCGGGCGCGTCCTGGCTTCGATCCGTTCCGCCTGTGGGCCGTCAACCCTTCTGCCGGGGCTGCTGATCCTGGTTGGTTGGCTCGCTTTCCTTGGCTGGACCGGTGCGGGCTCCGACGGCTGGCAGGCGCGCGTCTGCGCCGATCACGCCGAGCAATCCTGGTCCTGGCAGGCACGGTCCTGCGGAATGACCCAAGCGGAAGGTTCTAGTCTCGGCGCGGACGGGAGGTCGGCATCGTGAGCGCCGGTGCCGCCATCGAAGTGAAGTCCGGCCCCTCGGCCAGGCGCCAGGACATCCTTGATGCCGCCGAGACCTGCTTCGTGCGGAACGGTTTCCATCGGACGACGATGCAGGATCTCGCGCGTCAGGCCGGCATGACAGCCGGCAACATCTACCACTACTTCAAGTCGAAGGAGGCTGTGGTCCTCGGGCTCGCCGAGCGTGAGCGCGGGCATGGCATGACCCTCGTCGAGGAAATGGAGCGGGCCGGCGATCGCCGCGGCGCCCTGATGAGGGTCCTCGAACGCTACTTCGCCAAGGCGACCCGCGAGAGTGCAGTCCTGCGCGTGGATCTCTGGTCCGAAGCCACCCGCAATCCCGACATCGCCGCCATGATCGATCGGGGCGAGACCGAGGCCCGCCTCTGGTTCGTCGAGACCCTCGCGTCCCTGGCCACCTCGCCGGCCTGCGATGCCGCCGCCCTCTACGACGAGACGCTGAATCCGCTGATGAAAGGCATCCTCGTCAACCTGGCCCTTCGGCCGGACTTCGATCCGGCCCCGGCAGTGGCGCATCTGTGTGTTCTGATCGAAGCGGGTTTGGCCGGACGGCTGCCGACGGCGTCACTCGAATCAGAATCCAGCGTCCTGCTCGCCTCCCCCGGTCATCCATCACGAACCGTCTTGGAGAGCAGCCGATGAGTGCCGTCCTCAAGGTCGTCCGGCCCGCGATCCTCGTTTTCGGCCTCGGCCTGCCCTCGGGGTCGGTCATCGCCGAAGTGACGCCCGCCCCGGTCAGGCTGGCGCCGGCAGTGAGCACCGTCGAGGCCCGGCGCCGCGAGATCGTCGAGCAGGTCGTCGTTACCGGAACCCTCGTCCCCCGCGACGAGATCCTGGTGACCCCCGAGATCGAGGGCTATCGGGTGACCGAAGTCCTCGTCGAAGAGGGTATGCGCGTGGAGAGCGGTCAGGTCCTCGCCCGGCTCTCGCGCGACCTCATCGACCGCCAGATCGCTCAGCAGAACGCCCTCGTCGACAAGGCCGCCGCCGTCGTGCCGCAGGCTCAGAGCAGCATCGAGCAGGCGCAAGCCGCCGAGATGGAGGCGCGCCTCTCCCACGACCGGGCGAAGCAACTCATGCAGAGCGGCAACGGCACGGCAGTGATCATGGAGGGGCGCATCTCCACCCTGCGCCAGGCCGAAGGCAAGCTCGCCTTCGCCCGCAACGGCCTCGTCATCGCCAGGGCAGAGCTCGCCCAGGCGAGGGCCTTGCGCGACGAACTCGATCTGCGTCTCGCCCGCACCGAGATCCGTGCACCCGAGGCCGGGATCGTCAGCCGCCGCGTCGCCCGCGTGGGCATGGCCGCCTCGTCCTCCACCGAGCCCCTGTTCCGGTTGATCGCGCGCGGCGAGATCGAACTCGAAGGCGAGGTCATCGAGACCAAGCTGCCGCTGCTGCGTGAGGGCACGCCCGCCTCGATGGAGCTCCCCAATGGTGAGCGGGTGCGGGGCAGCGTGCGCGCGGTCTATCCGGAAGTCGACAGGGCGAGCCGCCTCGGCAAGGTCCGCGTCCGGCTCGATCCTGATCCCCGCCTGCGCATCGGCACCTTCGCCCGTGGCAGCATCGAAATCGCCCGGACGCGCGGCGTAACCGTGCCCCAGGCCTCCGTCCTCTATGGCGGGCCGAAGCGTAGCAGCGTCCTTGTGGTGACGGACGGGGTCGTGGAGGCACGTGAGGTCCGCACTGGCCTCTCCGACGACGACGACATAGAGATCCGCGCCGGTCTTGCCGAGGGCGAGGCCGTGGTCGCGCGCGCCGGCAGCTTCCTGCGCGACGGCGACCGGGTCCGCGCCGTCCCCGTCGCGCTATCGGCACCGGCCATGGTGGCCGCTCCGTCGCGCAAGGAGACCGCGGAGGCGGGCCAGCCCTAGGGCTTGCGCCTGCCGTCCCCCCTCCCGCACCATCAGAACGGTTTGCTGCGATGCGCCTCAACATCTCCGCCTGGGCGATCCGCAAGCCGATCGGCCCGCTGGTCCTGTTCCTCGTCCTGATCGTGCTCGGCCTTGTCAGCTTCCGGGGGCTGCCGGTCACGCGGATGCCCAACATCGATGTTCCCATCGTTTCCGTGGCGATCACGCAGTCGGGGGCGGCGCCCTCCGAGTTGCAGACCCAGGTCACGAAGTGGGTCGAGGATTCGATTGCCGGCGTGCGCGGGGTGAAGCACATCACCTCGGCCATCACCGAGGGCTCGTCCGTGACCACGGTCGAGTTTCGCCTTGAGGTGAACACCGACCGCGCCGTTAACGACGTGAAGGACGCGGTCTCCAAGATCCGCATCAACCTGCCCCGTACCATCGACGAGCCGGTAATCAGCCGCGTGGAGATCGCGGGCCTGCCGATCCTGATCTACGGGGTGAAGGCGCTGGCCATGACCCCCGCCGAGCTGTCCTGGCTGGTGGAGGACAAGATCGCCCGCACGCTCCAGGGGGTGAAGGGCGTCGGCGGCGTCGAGCGCGTGGGCGGCGTCGCCCGCGAGATGCGAGTTGTGCTCCAGCCCGACCGTCTCCTGGCGCTCGGCATCACCGCTGCGGAGGTCAACCGCCAGCTGCGACTCACCTCTGCGGACATGGCGGGCGGGCGCGGCGAGGTCGGCGGGCGCGAGCAGTCGATCCGGACGCTGGCCGCCTCCCGCACCGTGCGCGATCTCAAGGCGACCTCCATCGTCCTCGCCGGCGGCCGCAAGGTGCGTCTCGACGATCTCGCCCTGGTGCAGGACGCCATCGAGGAGCCGCGCACCTTCGCCCGCTTCAACGGCGAGCCGGTGGTGGCCTTCGCGGTGTCGCGCGGCTCGGGCGCCAGCGACGCCGAAGTGGCGGCGGGCGTCGAGAAGCGGATCGCGGAGTTCCGCCGGACCTATCCGGACCTCGAATTCGAGACGATCGATTCCTCGGTCTCGGCCACCATCGGCAGCTACGATTCGGCCATGCACACGCTGATCGAGGGCGCCGTGCTCGCCGTCATCGTGGTGTTCCTGTTCCTGCGCGACTGGCGCGCCACCCTCATCGCCGCCGTCGCTCTGCCGCTCTCGGTCTTCCCAACCTTCTGGGCCATGGACGCGATGGGTTTCACCCTCAACGGCATCAGCCTGCTGGCCATTACCCTCGTTACCGGCATTCTGGTGGACGACGCCATCGTCGAGATCGAGAACATCGTTCGGCACATGCGGATGGGGAAATCCGCCTATCGCGCCGCCCTCGAAGGCGCCGACGAGATCGGGCTCGCCGTCATCGCCATCACCGCGACGCTCATCGCGGTGTTCGCACCGGTCTCGTTCATGGGCGGCATCGCCGGTCGCTACTTCATGCAGTTCGGGCTTACCATTGCCGTCTCGGTGTTCATGTCGCTGCTGGTGGCCCGGTTGATCACGCCGATGCTCGCAGCCTACTTCCTGCGCGACCACGGCCACCACGATGAGCGCGAGGGATGGGTGATGCGCGCCTATGGCCGGCTGGTGGGCTGGTCCGTGCGCCACCGGGTGATCACGCTGATCGTCGGCCTCGCGCTCTTTGCCGCGTCGCTGGCCTCCACCGGGTTGCTGCCCTCGGGCTTCGTGCCGAAGCAGGACAACGCCCGAACCCTCTTCATGGTGGAACTCGCCCCCGGCGCCCGGCTGCCCGACACGATCGCCGTGTCCGACCGCCTCGTCGCCCGCATCCGCTCCCTGCCGGAAGTCACCTCGGTCTTCGTCGATGGCGGACGCCAGGTCGGCGGCAAGAAGGAAACGCGGCTCGCCACCCTCATCGTCAACCTCACCCCGAAGAACGGCCGCGCGAAGAAGCAGGCGGCCGTGGAGACCGACATTTCCGCCCTTATCGCCGAGGAGCCCGATATCCGCTCCTGGTTCCTGCGCGATTCCGGCCAGCGCGACCTCGCCTTGGTGGTCGGCGGCCCCGATGCCGAGGTGGTGGCCGAGGTGGCCGCCCGGCTCCAGCGCGACATGGCGGCGATACCCCACCTCGTCTCGGTGATGTCCACCGCTCCCCTCAACCGTACGGAGGTTCGGATCCGCCCCAAGGAGGGCTCGGCCGCCGATCTCGGCGTCTCCACCGACACCATCGCCGAGACGGTGCGGGTCGGCACCATCGGCGACATCGGTTTAAATCTCGCCAAGTTCAACGCCGCCGACCGCCAAATTCCGATTCGGGTTCAATTGCCCGAGAGCGCGCGGGGCGCGGTCTCGCGCCTTGAAAATCTCAAGGTTCCGGCCAAGAACGGCACCGCGGTGCCCCTCTCCGCCGTGGCCGACATCGAACTCGACCAGGGCCCCGGCGCCATCGAACGCTACGACCGCGTGATCCGCGTGGCGGTGGAGGCCAACATGGAGGGGTCGGACGCCCTGGGCTCCCTCATCGCCCAGGCCCTGGAGACGCCGACCGCGAAGTCGCTGCCGCCGGGCGTCACCATCCGCCAGACCGGCGATGCCGAGATCATGGGCGAGGTCTTCTCGGGCTTCCTCCTCGCCATGGGAGCCGGGATCATGATGGTCTACGCCGTGCTGGTGCTGCTGTTCGGCAACTTCCTGCAACCGCTCACCATCCTGTTCTCCTTGCCCCTCTCCATCGGGGGCGCGATCCTCGGCCTCCTCATCCTCAACATGCCGATCTCGATGCCCGTGGTCATCGGTATCTTGATGCTGATGGGGCTGGTGACGAAGAACGCGATCATGCTCGTGGACTTCGCCGTCGAGGAGATGGCGCGGGGCGTCGATCGTGTCACCGCCATCGTCGATGCGGGGCGCAAGCGTGCGCGCCCCATCGTGATGACCACCATCGCCATGGCCGCCGGTATGGTGCCTTCGGCTTTGGCGCTCGGTGTCGGTGGCGAGTTCCGCGCGCCGATGGCGGTGGCGGTGATCTCCGGTCTCATCGTCTCGACCCTGCTGTCCCTGGTCTTCGTGCCGGCCGTGTTCCTGCTGATGGACAGCCTCGGCGCGCTTATCGGGCGCCTGTTCGGCCGCTTCGTCGGCGCCCGCGACGAGGCGGTACCCGACCCCGCCCCGAGCGCTGCCCGCTGACGCGGCGGCGAGGCCGGGATCAGGAACTTTCCCGAACCATCCGTCGGGCGAGATCTCCGGCCTGCCGATTGCGGGACATTTGGAAGCACATTTCGCGCGCCCCCGCCTATAGTCCGGCTTGTCGACACGTCTATCGGCCCGTTGCCGATGCGAGGGCGAAATGAAGAGCCTCAACCTCAAACACAACCGTTGCCGCAATGCGTGTCTCGCCGATCTCGGCGGTGCTCATCATGGGACGATTCTGGCGAATGAGGTTGATGGTCATGGGTTATCACGACACACGATTTGAAGCGGTTGGGTCCGGTCCCGCATTTGCTTTCGGCGGCGCCATCGCGCCCAGGCACTTTCGCCGCGCCTATGGCAGGGCGGCGGTGGCGGCTGCCATCGAGAACGGGCTGATGCCCGAGGAGCTGTCCGAAGTGCTGGGCGGCCGCCGCGTCGTCGAGGCCTTTCCGGTCGATGGCGGAGAGAGCGTCAACGACTACGCCCACCGGGCGGTGGCCGAGATGATGGTCGCCTATCTCAGCTACGCCCCGGCCTGACCCGCCGCCAGCCTCCTCGACATTCCATCGATCCATGAAGGCGGGCCGCTCGCGGCCCTGGAGACGACCATGACCGAAGACCTGCTGTCCCGTCGCCGCCTGCTGAGAGCGGGCGCGACCGTCGCGGCCGCCCTTCCCCTCGGCCTCACCGCGACGGCGGGGCGTGCCTGGGTTCCCGGCCCCGCCGCGCCCTTCGATCCCGGTCCCCTCTGCGCGCCGGCGGCGGCCACCGAGGCGTGGAGCGGCCCGCTCCGGCCCATCAAGCTCGCCTGGAACGCCAATGCCGTCTGCACGGCCGCCGCCCCGGTCGCCAAGGAGCGGGGGATCTTCGCCGCCCACGGGCTCGACGTGGAGTTCATCAATTTCGGCGGGTCCACCGAAGCCCTGCTGGAGGCCATCGCCACCGGCAAGGCCGATGCCGGGATCGGCATGGCCCTGCGCTGGCTGAAGCCCCTCGAACAAGGCTTCGACGTCAAGATCACCGCTGGCCTGCATGGCGGCTGCCTCAGGCTGCTCGGCGCGAAATCCGCCGGCATCAGTGACATCGCCTCCCTGAAGGGCAAGTCCATCGCCATCAGCGACCATGCCAGCCCGGCCAAGAACTTCTTCGCCCTGCTGCTGTCCGATGCCGGCATCGATCCCGACCGGGAGGTGGAGTGGCGGCAATACCCGGCCGATCTCCTCAACCTCGCCGTGGAGAAGGGCGAGGCCCAGGCCCTGGCCGATGCCGACCCGCGTACCTTCATCTGGCTCAAGGACCCGCGCTTCACGGAAGTGGCCACCAATCTGACGGGCACCTTCGCCACGCGTTCCTGCTGCGTCGTGGCCCTGCGCGGCAGTCTGATCCGCAACGACCGGGCGGTGGCCACCGCCCTCACCCGCGCCATCCTGGAGGGCGGTCACCGCGTCGCCACCGATCCGCAGGACGCCGCCGGCATCTTCTCGAACTACGGCGGCAAGGGCTCTGTGGAGGATCTGGCGGCGATGCTGCGCAGCCATACCCACGATCACCGGCCGGTGGGTGTCACCCTCAAGCAGGAAATCGCCCTCTACGGCGACGAGTTGAAGCGCGTGAACGTGATCCGCCGCTCCACCGACACGGCGAAGTTCGCCGACCGGGTCTATGCCGACGTTCTGAGCTGAGGGGCATCCATGTCGAGTTCATTGACGGGGGCGTTCGGCGGCGGCTTCCGCCGGGCGGCCGATGCGGAGGACACGTCCTCGAACGGCTCAGCATGGCGGATCCGTCTCGCTGCCCTGTGGTGGGTCGGCCTTGTCGCCGGTTCCCTCTGGCTGGCCCTGGCGGGCCTGACCCTCGTTCTGCCGGAGAACGGCGACTTTCCCTATTCCGCCACGTTCGGCCATGGCGCCGGACTGATCGGGGCCGTCCTCCTCCTGGCGAGCCTTCTCCTCCCGGTCCTCGGCCGGGTGGGAGCCCGCCTGCGCCATTGGGGGCCTTGGATCGTCGCCCTCGCCTTCGGCTTCATTGCCTGGGAACTGGCGACGGCCAAGCTCGAATGGCTGCCGATGCCGTTCTTCCCGCCGCCCCAGGCGATCCTCGAAGTCTTCGCCGAGGATTGGCCGAAGCTGGGCGGCAGCATCGTCAATTCGCTGATCCTGCTGTCGGGCGGTTACCTGATCGGGGCCGCGGTCGGCTTCGTTCTCGGCGTGGCGGTGGGCTGGTCGCGCGCGGCCGGGTACTGGGTCCATCCGGTCCTGCGCTTCGTCGGGCCGCTGCCGGCCACCGCCTGGCTGCCGCTGGCCTTCTTCGTGTTCCCTTCATCTTGGTCGGCGAGCACCTTCCTCGTGGCTCTGGCGACGGGTTTTCCGGTGACGGTGCTGACCTGGTCGGGAATCGCGGCCGCCAACAAGTCCTACTACGACGTCGCCCGCACTCTCGGCGCCTCGCAGAGCTTCCTCATCCGCAAGGTCGCGATCCCGGCGGCCCTGCCTCATGTCTTCGTCGGCCTGTTCATGGGCCTCGGCGCCTCCTTCGCGGTCCTCGTCGTCGCCGAGATGCTGGGCGTGAAATCCGGCCTCGGCTGGTACCTGCAATGGGCACAAGGGTGGGCGGCCTATGCCAACATGTATGCCGCCCTCATCGCCATGGCGCTGATGTGCTCGACCTTGATCACCCTGCTGTTCCGCCTGCGCGACCGCGTCCTGTCCTGGCAGAAGGGGCTCGTCCAATGGTAGCGGCCACCCTCGAAGCGCCGACCTGTGCCTCCGCGATCGACCGGGGCGGAGCCCTGACCGTCAGGCGCGTCTCCCACGCCTTCGACATCGGCGGCACGCGCCTGCCCGTCCTCGATGACATCGATCTCACCATCGCGCCGGGCTCCTTCGTCGCCCTGCTCGGCCCTTCGGGCTGCGGGAAGTCGACGCTGCTGCGCCTCGCCGCCGGTCTCGAACCTCCTGAATCCGGTACCCTCGCCCTCGACGGGGAGACGATCACCGGGCCTGATCCGGAACGGCTCCTCGTGTTCCAGGACCCGACGCTCTATCCCTGGCGCACGGTGCGGGGGAACGTGTCCCTGGGCCTGGAGGCGCGCGGGTTGCTCAGGCGGCATCGCCACCGCATCGACGAGGCGCTGGACCTCGTCGGGCTATCCGACTTCGCCGAGGCCTATCCCCACCAGCTCTCCGGCGGCATGGCCCAGCGCACGGCGCTCGCCCGGGCTCTCGTCAACGACCCGCGCCTGCTCCTCCTCGACGAGCCCCTGGGCAAGCTCGACGCCCTCACCCGCCTTGCCATGCAGGGCGAACTCGTCCGGCTCTGGCAGGAGAGCCGCTTCACGGCGCTCCTTGTCACCCACGATGTCGAGGAGGCCCTCATCCTCGCCCAAAGGGTGATCGTGCTGAGCGACCGGCCGGCCCGGATCAGGACCGAGATCGCGGTGGATGCCCCCTATCCGCGCCGCCGCGACGACCCGAAGCTCCTGAGCCTGCGCACCGAGATCCTCGGCATCCTCGGGCAGAAGTGACCGCCATCCGAGGGGGCAAACGACCGCCATCGGAGGGGGGCTTCATGCGCCATGCGGCGGGCTTTACTCCAAAGCGGGCGATCCGCCGGATTCACCCTGTTTCGCGCTCGAAACCGGCCGGGATTCACGCGGGCGGAGGGTTGTGTGAGCCACAGGTCGAGAACGGGGAGGATTGCCCCGCCCGGCCATGGAGGACGCCCTCGTCCACCCCATCGTCCCGCGCTCGGTACGGTCTGCGACAAACTGGGGACAGGCCGGGATTCGACGGAGCAGAGTCGCGTCGGCCCACGTTTGCCGACTCCCGACACCAGTGATGGGCAGCGCACTCCCCGATGGCAAAACGCCGGACTAGGACGTCTCCCGACAGCGCCTCCGAAGAGGTCGTCGCTCCCCTCGTTCCCACCGGCGCCCTGGCGGTGGCGCTCCTCGACCTCGTGACTCGGAACAAGCCTCTGATCCACATGGTGCGCGAGACGCACCGGCAGGAGGCCATCGCGGCGATCCTGCGCGCCCTGGCCCCGGATCGCAGCGTCGCGATCTACCCGGAATGGGATTGCCTGCCCTTCGACCGGACCTCGCCGTCGCGCGGCGTCATGGGGCAGCGCACGGGCGTGTTGCGCTGGCTCACGGACGCCGCCGCCCTCCCCGACATCGTCCTGACGACCGCCCCTGCCCTGATCCAGCGTGTTCCGCCGCCCGAGACCTGGGCGGACGCCCATCTCGAGATCCGGGTCGGCGATGATTTCGATCCTCACGCGATCACCGCGACGTTGCAGCGCCTCGGCTACATCCTCGACGACCGGGTCGACGAGCCCGGCGAAGTCGCGATCTGGGGCCGAACGGTGGACGTGTTCCCCGCCGCCGCACCGCGCCCCTGCCGGATCGAGCACGAGGGCGGCCGTGTCACCGCCATCCGGTCCTACGATCCGGTGTCCCAGCGCTCCCTGGCGGAGGCCGAGCGCCTGGTCGTCGACCCGGCCACGGAAATCCTCCTGCCCGAGGGATCCGAGACCGGGCTGCGGCCCTTCACCGGCCAGGAGCACCAGCTTTCCCGCTTCTACCCCGCCCTGACGACGGTGCTCGACTACGTCCCCGATGCCCGCCTCGTGGTGGAGACCGGCGCCGAGGAGCGCGCCGCCGCCTTCTTCGAACAGATCGCCGAGGGGCAGGACACCGGCAGTCGTAACGGCGGCAGTCGTAACGGCGACTTGGACGAGCTCTACCTCGATCCCCGGAGCTGGGCCTCGCTTCAGGAGGCGCGCCGCGTCGCTACGGCCTCGGCGGAGGAATCCGAAGATCTGGCGATTCCCGCCTTCGTGCGGAAGGCCCGTCCCAACGCGGCCCTGGCCGAGACCCTGCGCCGGCACCTGGAGGCGGGCGACCGCATCCTGCTGACAGGCCCAGAGGAGCCCCTCGGTCGCCTGATCCGCGTCGCCGAGCGGGTGATGGGGCGTAAGGCCCGGCGCGTCGCGAGCTGGATGGATGTGGCCCGCGCCAGGTCCGGTGCGATCCTGGCGCTGGCCGCGCCCATCGAGGCGGGGTTCAGGGTGCCGGGACAGGGTGTCTGTGTCATCGCCGCCGCCGACCTGTTCGGGAGCCGGGCCGCCGTCGCGGAGGGCGAGCCCGTCGCGAGCCTTCCCATCGGCGAGGTGGAGCTGCGCGTCGGCGACGTGGCGGTGGATCGCGACAACGGTCTCTGCGTCTTCGAGGGGCTGGAGCGCGTCGTCACCGGAGAGGATGGCGGTGAGGACGCTCTCCGGCTGCGCTTTGCCGGGAACGCGATCCTGATGGTTCCGGTCTCCCAGGCCGACCGGATCTGGCGCTACGGCTCGGAGGCCGAGGCGGTGACCCTCGACAAGCTCGAGGGCGGATCCTGGGGCCGTCGGCGCCTCGAAGCCGAAGCGTGCATGGCAAAAGCCGCCCGCATGATGCTCGCCGCCGCCGAGGCGCGTCGGGCGGTCGAGGCGCCGGTCCTGTCGCCCCCGCTGCGGGAGATGGAGCGCTTTGCCGCCGGGTTCGGGTTCAACCTCACCGCCGATCAGGCGAGGGCGGTGAACGGGGTCCTGGGCGACCTCGCCTCGGGGCGGCCGATGGACCGGCTCGTCTGCGGCGATGTCGGCTTCGGGAAGACCGAAGTGGCCCTGCGCGCCGCCGCCGCTGCGATCTTCGCCGGTCGCCAGGTGGCGGTGGTGGCGCCCACCACCGTTCTGGCCCGGCAGCATGTGCAGACCTTCACCCGGCGCTTAGCCCGGTTCGGCATCGAGGTCGCCCATCTCTCCCGCCTCGTCTCGCCGGCCGAGGCGAAGCGCGTGAAGGCGGGGCTCGCCGACGGCAGCATCCGCCTCGTCATCGGCACCCATGGCCTCACCGCCAAGGGCGTCGCCTTCTCCGATCTCGGCCTCGTGGTGATCGACGAGGAGCAGCGCTTCGGGGCCAAGATGAAGGAGGCCCTGCGCAAGACGGCGGGAGACGGCCACGTCCTCACGCTCACGGCGACGCCGATCCCCCGCACCCTGCAATCCGCCCTCGTCGGACTGCAATCCCTGAGCGTCATCGCCACGCCGCCGGCGGTGCGCCAGCCCATCCGCACGGTGATCGCGCCGTTCGACGCCGATGGCCTGCGGGACGCGCTCCTGCGCGAGCATCGCCGGGGCGGACAGAGCTTCGTCGTGTGCCCGCGGATCGAGGATATCGGCCCCATGGCGAAGCGTCTCGCCAAGCTCGTCCCCGACCTGCGCACGATGATCGCCCATGGCGAGCTCAAGGCGGCGGATATGGACGACGTGATGGTGCGCTTCGCCGATGGCGAGGGCGACGTGCTGCTGGCCACCAGCATCATCGAGAGCGGCCTCGACGTGCCCCGCGCCAACACGATGCTGGTCTGGGACGCGGAGCGTTTCGGCCTGTCGCAGCTGCACCAGCTGCGGGGCCGGGTCGGTCGCGGCCAGCGCCGGGGCGTCGTCCACCTGCTCCACCAGCCGGAGAAGCCGCTGAGCCCGGCCACGGAGAAGCGCCTGCGCACCCTGGAGGCCCTGGACCGGCTCGGTGCGGGCTTCGCCATCAGCGCCCGCGACCTCGACCTGCGCGGAGCGGGCGACCTCGTGGGCGAGAACCAGGCGGGCCACGTCAAGCTGATCGGGCTCGGCCTCTATCAGCACCTCCTGCACCTCGCCCTGCGGGCCGCGAAGGGGGAAGCCGCCGAGGATTGGATGCCCGAGATCCGGATCGGTCTCTCCGGCGGCGTGCCGGCCGATTACGTACCGGAGCCGGACGTGCGCCTGAGCCTCTACACCCGCCTCCTGCGCCTCACGACCCCGGACGAGGTCGAGGCCCTCCGCCACGAGGTGGCCGACCGGTTCGGTCCGCCGCCGGAGGCGTTCGAGGCCCTCGTCACCCTGGCCCGCCTCCGGGTCGGCTGCCTCGAACTCGGGATCGCGCGGTTGAGCGGCGGCCCGCAGGGGCTGGCGGCGGATTTCCGTGCCAATGCCCCTCCGATCCTGCTGCCGGTCAACGCGCATATCGAGCGCCGCGACCGCCGCGTGCTGCTGCGCGCCGGCTGCGACGATGCGGTCGAGCGCGGTCGCCTCGCCGCCCGGTTCCTCGAACGCCTGCGGGAGGCCAGCACGCGGCGCCCGGCGGGGTGAGATCGCCGCTCGGGTCTTCACCGGGCGGCGCCGGCGGAGATGGGGCTACGGCGCCCGCGAGGCTGCGTGGCGGCGGTGACGGGGGCGCTGGAGGCCGAGATTCTCGCGCAGGGTGGTGCCCTCGTATTCCGTGCGGAACAGGCCTCGCCGCTGCAATTCGGGGATCACCAGGGTGGCGAAATCGTCGAGCCCGCCGGGGAGCGTCGGGGGCATGATGTTGAACCCGTCGGCGCCATAAGCTTCGAACCGCTCCTGAAGCGCATCGGCGATCCGGGCGGGTGTTCCGATCAGGGTCCAGTGGCCGCGCGCTCCGGCGATGCGCAGGTAGAGCTCGCGGATGGTCAGGCCCTCGCGCCGGGCGATGGTGACGAGGAGGTCCTGCCGGCTCTTGCCGCCCTCCGTCCCGCTGGCCTCCGGAACGGGCGCGTCGTCGGGATGGCCGGAGAGGTCGAGTCCCGCGAGCTGTTCCAGGAGCGAGCGGCCGACGACGGGGTGGATCAGCTCCTGCAACGCGCCGTACTTGTCCTCGGCCTCGGCCTGCGTGCGGCCGACCACCGGGAAGGCGCCCGGAAGGATCTTGAGCGCGTCGGGCTCGCGACCGTGCCGGCCGAGCCGGCCCTTCACGTCGGCGTAGAAGGCGGTCGCATCCTCCAGGGTCGCCTGGGCGGTGAAGATCACCTCGGCGGTTCGGGCCGCCAAGGCCTTGCCGGCCTCCGAGGAGCCCGCCTGCACGACGACCGGATGGCCCTGGGGCGGACGGGGCACGTTGAGCGGCCCGCGCACGGAGAAATGCTCACCCTCATGCCCGAGCACGTGCAGCTTGGCCGGGTCGAAGAAGCGCCCTTCCTCGCGGTCGCGGACGAAGGCGTCGTCCTCGAACGTGTCCCAGAGCCCGGCGACCACGTCCACGAATTCCTCGGCGCGGGCGTAGCGGCGCGCATGGGCGAGATGGCTGTCGCGGCTGAAATTGTAGGCCTCGCGCGGGTCCGCCGAGGTGACGAGGTTCCAGCCCGCCCGGCCTCCGCTGAGATGGTCGAGGGAGGCGAACTTGCGCGCCACGTGGAACGGCTCGTTGTAGGTCGTGGAGGCGGTGGCCACGAGGCCGATGCGCTCCGTCACCGCCGAGAGGTGGGAGAGCAGGGTCAGCGGCTCGAACTGTCCGACGTAACGGATCGCCGTGCGGCTCAGGGCGTCGATGTCGTCGCCGCGGATGCTGACTCCGTCGGCGAGGAAGATCAGGTCGAACTTCGCCGCCTCTGCCACTTTGGCGAGGCGCCGGTAATGGGCGGGATCGATCCCCGCATCCGCCTGCGACGAGGGATGCCGCCATGCCGCGACGTGGTGCCCGCCCGGATAGAGGAAGGCACCGAGGCGCATCGTGTCCCGGCGACGTGACATGGGTCTGTCCTCGATCTCGCGTTCCGTTGGACTTGCTTGGCAGGCGGCGCTTCAGGCCGAGCCGACCCGGTATTGGCGCGGCGCGGCGGTACCGTTCACGGCGAAATCGCCCACCGCCCGGTCGCGGTAGATCCGGGGATTGTGCGAGGCGATGGTGCGGGCGTTGCGCCAGTGCCGGTCGAGGCCGAGACCGCTCTTCACCGCCGAGGCGCCGAGCGCATCGAACAGGGTCGTGGTGGCGTCGAGGACGAGGTTGGTGACCACGCTCACCGCCTGGTTCACCTCGATGTCGGCGATGCCCGCCGCATGGTCCGCCGCTTCTCCGTTGCGGTGAACGTCGTAGGTCCGCTGCAGGGCCTCCGCCGCCTTGAGGACGATGGCGCCCGCCGCATAGGCCGCGCCGCGCACGCGGCCGACCACTTGTTGGATCTGGGGATCGTCGCCGGCCCGGCTGCCGTTGCCGTGGCTGTAGACCCGCTTGCGCTCGGCCACGAGCCGCGACACGTCGATGGCGGCCGAACGGCCGATGCCGGCCAAAGTCGCCAGATGGACGAGTTGGAAGAACGCCATCGCGTAGGGGAAACGCTCCGGATCGGGCTTGATCAGCTCCGGCCCGATGAGGACGTCCGTGAAGATCGCCGTGCCGCTGGCGGTGAGCGACTGGCCGAAACCGTCCCAATCGTCGACGATTTCGACACCCGGCGCCCGCACCGGCACGGCCGCCACCAGGGACGCGCCCGCCTCGTCCTGGGCCGAGACGTGGATCCAGTCGGCGAAGAGCGAGCCGGTGGTGTAGAATTTCCGGCCGTTGAGCAGCCATTGCCCGCCGTGGGGCCGCAGGACCGTATCGAACTGCCCGACCTTGGCCTCGCCGGTCTCGGACACGCCGCTGCCGACGGTCTGGCGATCGCCGATTCGGGCGGTCCAGCGCGCCCGCCATTCCGGTGAGGACGAGCACAGCATGTCCTCCGTGAACCCGAAATGCGCGCGCAGGGCGTTGGTGACGTTGGGGTCGGCCTGGGACAACTCGATGAGCAGGTTGAACAATTCGGGCAGGCTCGCGCCGTGGCCCCCCTCTTCGCGGGCGAGGCGCAGGGTGGTGAAGCCCGCCTCTCTCAGCCAGCCGATCTCGTCATGGGGGAGCGTGTGCGCGAGATCGCGGGCGATGGCGGTGGCGCGGATGCGCGCGAAGACCGGCCGGAAACCGGCCGCGAGCGCCTCGTAGCCCGCGCTCGGTCCCGCGCCCCATCCCGCTTCCGTCTGAGACATTCCGTCGATCCCGTGCCTGTGATGCCGTCACGCCGAAGGGGCTCGCGCTCGATGGCCCCCGGCCCCGTGGTCGTCCTGATCGACAATCCGGTCAGGGCAGACAAGTATAAATTAGGGTCGGATATGCGATTTAGCGATGTTATGCTCTAATCAATCGTAAAATAGACGATGTATGCTTGAAAGGGATGATCGTTGAAAGATCATTCTCGTTGACCGGATAGGATCACCGGCTAGGCTCATGCGCAGGAAGGCCTCCCGCATCGCGTGAACGAGGCCTCTTTCTCCATCGCACGATACCGTCGCCCCGGATTGCCTGGATCTGCCATGAGCGCACGCCGCGAATTGAGGCTGAACGCCTTCGAGATGGGAGCGCCGGGCCATACCTGGGCCGGGCTGTGGCGGCACCCGCGCGACGCGGCGGCGCGCTACAATACCCTCGAGTACTGGGTGTCGCTGGCCCGCACCGCCGAGCGCGGCCTGTTCGACGGGATCTTCCTCGCCGACGTGGTCGGGGTCTACGACGTCTACGGTGCTTCGCCCGCCACCGCCGTCGCCCGGGCGGCGCAGGCGCCCAACCTCGATCCCTTCCTGCTGGTGCCGGCCATGGCCCATGCCACGACGCATCTCGGCTTCGGGGTGACGGCGAACCTCACTTACGAACACCCCTATACCTTCACCCGCCGGCTCTCGACCCTCGACCACCTCACCAACGGTCGGATCGGCTGGAACGTGGTCACCGGCTATCTCGAGAGCGGCGCGCGCGGCATGGGCCTGCCCCAGGCCCGCGAACACGATGCGCGCTACGATGCCGGCGAGGATTTCCTGGAGGCGGCCTACAAGCTCTGGGAGGGAAGCTGGGAGGACGGCGCGGCCCTGCGCGATCGGGCGGGCGGCCTGTTCACGCAGCCGGGCCGGGTCCACCGCGTCACCCATGACGGGCCGAGCTACCGGGTCGACGGGCAGCATCTCAGCGAGCCGTCGCCGCAACGGACGCCCGTGCTCTATCAGGCCGGCGCCTCGTCGCGCGGACGTCTCTTCGCCGCCCGCCATGCCGAGAGCATCTTCCTCAACGGCCAGACCAAGGCCGTCGCGGGCAAGGCCGTGCGCGCCACGCGGCAGGCGGCGAAGGAAGCGGGCCGCGATCCCTACGACATCCGGATGTTCCTCGGGGCCACCGTGATCGTCGCCCCCACCCGCGCCGAGGCGTTCGATCTGCGCGACGAGTACGCGCGGTATCTCGACGTGGAAGGCCAGCTCGCCCTCGTCTCCGGCTGGACCGGGATCGACCTGTCCGGGCTCGATGCCCATGAGGGGCTCGCCTACGTCAAGACCAACGCCATGCAGTCGTTGCTCGAGAACCTGACGCTGCCCGGCGAACGCCCCTTCACCCGTGCCGATTTCGCCGAGTTCGGCCCGCGCGGGGCACGGGCTCCCTTCATCGTCGGATCGCCCTCGGACGTCGCCGACGCGCTGCTGTCCTGGGCCGACGAGGCCGATCTCGACGGCTTCAATCTCACCCGCGCCGTCGCGCCCGAGACGATCGAGGCCTTCGTCGATCTCGTCGTGCCCGCGCTGCAGGACCGGGGCGCGTTCAAGACGCGGTATCGCGAGGGCACGCTCCGCGAAAAGCTGTTTCCGGAGGGCGGCGCCCACCTGAAGGCGACCCATCCCGGCGCCCGCTTCCGCCGGGGCGGCAGCGAGGCGCGCGCCTCCGCCGCCTGACGCCCCCCCCTCTTCCTCTCCCCGATCACAGGTTTCCACGATGACCCCGCTCCCTACCCGCCGCAGCCTCCTCGGCATCGCGGCTGTCCTCTTCGCTCTGGCGACCGGTCCCGCCTTCGCGGAAAAACCCCTGCGCATCGGCGCGACGCCGGGTCCCGTGGGGCAGACCCTGGCCTTCGCCGCCGATCTCGCCCGCAAGCAGGGGCAGAATGTCGAGATCGTCGAGTTCACCGATTGGGTGACGCCCAACGAGGCCGTGGCCTCGGGCGATATCGACGCCAACCTGTTCCAGCACGTGCCCTACCTCCAGAGCGCCATCCGCTCGCGGGGCTACAAGCTGGTGGCCGTGGAGGGCGCCATCGTCCTGCCCGTGGGCCTGTTCTCGAAGACGGTGACCAGCCTCGACACGGTTCCCGACGGCGCCTCGGTCGCCATCGCCAACGATCCCGTCAACGCGGCGCGGGGCTTGCGTCTGCTGGAAACTGCCAAGCTGCTTACCCTGAAGCCGGGCGTCGGCGACGAGGCCTCCGTCGCCGACATCGTCGCCAATCCGAAGCACCTGCGGATCCTCGAACTCGAAGCGGCGCAATTGCCGCGCGCGATGGACGACGTGACCCTGGCTCAGGTCAGCTTCACCTACCTGATCGCCGCCGGCGGCGACCCCAGGACCTCCCTCATCACCGATGGGGTCGGGGACCGGCGCTACACACTGAGCTTCGTCGCGCGGCCCGACAATCGCGACGATCCGCGTCTGGCCGCCTTCATCCGCAGCTTCCGCTCGGCGCCGGTGCGGGACTACATCGAGCGGACCTACAAGGGTTTCCTCGAGCCGGTCTGGTAGCGCGGTCTTCGGATTCGAACCGCCGCCGCCCGTTCGTCCAAGCGCGAGCCGGCCGCCCGAACGAGCCTGCGCCAGGCTCGAAGGTTTTCGCCCCGGCACTCCCGAACAGAGAGCATCCATGCCCCTGAACCGTCGCGCCCTGCTGGGCGGCACCCTTCCCCTGCTGGGCGGCACCCTTCCCCTGCTGGGCGGCACCCTTGCCCTGCTCACGGCCTCCACGGCCCGGGCCGCGGCACCCCTCAGGGTGGTCGCCTCCTCGGTGCCGCATGCCGAGATCCTGACCTACGTCCAGGACACGCTCGCTCCGGACCTGCCCCTGCGGATCATCGAGATCAGCGGCGACATCCGCCCGAACCGCCTCGTTCTCGATGGCGATGCCGACGCCAATTTCTTCCAGCACGTGCCGTATCTGCGCAGCGAGGAGGCCGAACTCGGTGTCCGCTTCGCCGTGACCGCGAGCGTGCATGTGGAGCCCCTCGGGCTGTATTCGCGCCGCGTCCGCAGCCTCGCCGACCTGCCGAAGGGGGCGACCATCGCCCTGTCCAACAACGTCACCAATTTCAGCCGGGGGCTGAAGCTGCTGCAGGAGAACGGCCTCATCCGTCTCAGGCCCGGCGGCGACGGCACCTTCGCCACGGCCGGCGACATCGCCGAGAATCCGAAATCCTTCAGCTTCGTCGAGGTGGCGCCGCCGCACTTGCCGCGCTCCCTCGACGACGTCGCCCTGGCGGTCATCAACGGCAACTACGCCCTCGAATCCGGGCTCGACCCGGCCAAGGATTCCCTCGGCCTGGAGCGGGCGGAGGGCAACCCCTACGCCAACGTGCTGGTGACGACGCAAGGCCTGGCCCAGGATGCGCGCATCCAGACGCTCTCCTCCCTCCTGCAATCGGCGGAGGTCGCGGGCTTCATCCGCGAGCGCTATCGCGGCGCGGTGATCCCGGTGAGAGGCGCCTGACCGGAGCGCGCCGGCACGTCGGGGCGGCTGTCCGTGGTGAAGCCGTCCCGGTTCGGCATCCGCACCTTCGGCAGGGAGGCGGCATCGAGTTCCGCCCCCTCCGGCAGGATGCCGTTGAGATGCAGCACATAGGCGCTGAGGGCGTAGGTCTCGTCGGCGCTCAGAGATTGCGGCGCGTCGTAGGGCATGGCGCGGCGGATATAGTCGAACAGGGTGGTGGCATGGGGCCAGAAGCTACCCACCGTCCTTACCGGCTTGCTTGTCGCGAGGCTGCCCTGGCCACCCGCGAGCCTGTCGGCGGATGCACCCTCCCCCTGCGCCCCATGGCAGGCGGCGCAGCGCGCCCCGAACAGGGCCTCGCCCTGGCGCACGCTGCCATGGCCGGCGGGCAGGCCCTAACCGTCGGCCCGCACGTCGATGTCCCAGAGGGCCAGGGTCTGCGGGGTCGCGGGGCGGCCGATCCCGGACAGGGAGACCGGCCCGGACGGGTCCGCCAGGGCGGCGCCCGTCACCGTCAGGCAGGCGAGAAGGCCGAGGCCGCTAAACCGCATGGCTCACGCCTCCCTCGGCGGCGACGTGCCAGCCGGCGATTCCGTTGTTGTGGTAGAAGGATTGAATGCCCCGGACCGAGACCAGCGCCGCGCGCGGCGGCTGGACGTAGCCCGTCTCGTCGGTGGCCCGGCTGAGGAGATGCGCCGGGCCGCCCTCCCAGCGCCAGGGCAGCCGGAACCGCGTGAGGCATCTGGTCAGGATCGGACCCTCCAGAACGGCCGCCTGCCAGCGCGCGCCGCCGTCGGTGGAGACCTCGACGCCCGCGATGCGGCCGCGCCCCGTCCAGGCGAGGCCGCGGATCTCGCGAAAGCCGGGCGCGCGCAGTTGCTCGCCGCCGGACGGCGTGGTGATGACGGATTTGGCCTCCATCACGAAGGTGAACTGGCGCGCCGACCCGTCCGGCATCAGGTCGGTGTATTTCGAGGTCTCCTCGCGGGTCTGGAACGGCTGGTCCCCGACCTTGAGCCGGCGCAGCCACTTGATGCTGAGATTGCCCTCGACCCCCGGCACGAACAGCCGCAGCGGGTAGCCCTGTTCCGGGCGGAGCCGCTCGCCGTTCTGGGCATAGGCCAGGATCGCGCCGTCCCGCGCGAGGTCGAGGGGAATGCTCCGGCTCATCCCGGCCGCGTCCGCGCCCTCCGCCAGGATCCAGGCGGCGCCGGGCTTCACCCCGACCTCGTCGAGGAGGGTGCTCAACTCCACGCCGGTCCATTCGGCGCAGGAAAGGAGACCGTGGCTTTCCTGGAGGGTCCAGCCCGGTTTGGCCCCGAGCCACGGCGTGTTGCCCGAGCATTCGAGGAAATGGATGCGCGAGACAGACGGCATCCGCACCAGATCGTCCATGGTGAGGATGAGGGGCCGTTCCACGAGGCCGTGGATCGCCAGCCGGTGGCGGACCGGGTCGATGGCCGGGACACCGGCATGGTGGCGCTCGAAATGCAGCCCGTTGGGCGTGATGATGCCGTGCAGGTGCTGGAGCGGCGTGCCGGTGGAGGAGGCGCCGGGAAAGGCCGGCGGCGTCCGCGATTTCCGGCCTAGGTTCTCGTAGGGCGAGGGCCGGCCATAGGGCGGCGATGCGGACGGCGCTCCGGGCGTACGGCTCCATTCGGGGATGGCGAGGGGATCGCCCGTCTCCAGGGCGTGGGCGGCGGTGGCGATCCCGCCCGCCGCGCCGCCGGCCAGCCGAAGGAAGCCGCGCCGGCTCGAAGACCGGCGCGGTGCGCGCGATGTGTCAGACGGCATGACAACGGGGTCCGAATGGGCGTTCGGAGGAGAACGCGAAGCGAGATGTCGGGGGCGATGGCGAAAGAAGAGCGTGGCTGCGTCTCTTTCGATGATTGTCATTGGACCGTATCCGGCCTTCGCAATCAACTGCATGGATTTTTCAATTCTTGCGGGGACGCGAACACATCTTCTCTCGAACCGGGACGCCGAGGGACGATTTTTCGGATCGCGTAAGGCCGCTTGGGCGATGCCGGGATTGCCCTGCCCGACGCCGCGCATGCGGCCCGTCCCGAATGCCGGGCGACCTGAATGTTGGGCAACTTGGAGGATCGTTCTCTCGCGGTAGGGCTGCGGGGATCGATCTTGCTTGAAGGGCAAAGAATTCGACAGCCGATTTCGTTGAATGCGCCAAGTATAGGTCATAGAATCGCAGGATAGATGTTCATCGTTCCGTTCCACCGCCCGGCGCCTGCGCGTGCCGGGCGCATGAGGTTTGGCGAGTGCTTGGAATTCAGATCGACCGCGGCGGCGATGCCGTCCCGCCGCCGCCGGATGCGCTGATCCGTTTCGAGCAGGTGGCGAAGACCTACTCCACCCGCGACGGCGCCGGCGTCTCGGCGCTGAGCGGGATCGACCTGTCGGTGACGGCCGGTTCGGTGCTGGGGGTGATCGGCCGCTCGGGCGCGGGGAAATCGAGCCTGATCCGGCTCATCAACGGGCTGGAACGCCCGAGCGCCGGTCGTGTCCGTGTCGGGGATGCCGAGGTCTCGTCCCTCGACGAGCGCGCGCTGCGCCGGATGCGCCGCGGCATCGGCATGATCTTCCAGCATTTCAACCTGCTCTCGTCCCGCACCGCCTTCGGCAACATCGCCCTGCCCCTGGAGATCGAGGGCCGGGGCAAGGCCGCGATCCGCGCCCGCGTCGAGGAATTGCTGGCCTTGACCGGGTTGGAGGAGCAGCGCGACCGCTATCCCGCCGAACTCTCGGGCGGCCAGAAGCAGCGTGTCGGCATCGCCCGCGCGCTGGCCACGGGGCCGAGCGTGCTTCTCTCCGACGAGGCCACCTCCGCCCTCGACCCGCAGACCACGCGGTCGATCCTGGCGCTGCTGCGCCGCATCAACCGCGAGCTCGGCCTCACCATCGTGCTCATCACCCATGAGATGTCGGTGATCCGCGCCGTGGCGGATCGCGTCGCCGTGCTGGAGGCGGGCCGTATCGTCGAACAGGGCGACGTGTTCGAGGTCTTCACCCGGCCCCAGGCGGAGATGACGCGCACCCTCCTCGCCGGGGAGATGGGGCTGACTCTGCCGGCGGCACTCCGCGCCGGGATCGAGACCCGACCGATCGCGGGCGGCAGGGCGGTCCTGCGGATCGCCTTCCGCGGGCCTCACGCCAACGACCCGATCGTCGCGCGGCTCGCGCGCGAGACCGGCATCGAGGCCAACATCCTGTCCGGCACCGTCGACGAGATCGCCGGCCAGCCCTTCGGCTCGCTGACGGTGGGGCTGCCCGCGGGGCCGGACGTGGTCGGCCGGGCACGCGCCTTCCTCGACGCTCACGGCCTCGTCTCCGATCTCCTCGGCTACCTGCCGGCCCATAGCGTGGAGGCTCGCCGTGTCGCCTGAAATGATCCGCCTGTTGCTGCAGGCCACCGGCGACACCCTGTCCATGGTGGCCGTGGCGGCCGTTCTCGGCACGCTGTTCGGCCTTCCGCTGGGCGTCTTCCTGGCGACCAGCCGGCGCGGGGAATTGCTCGCCGCGCCCTGGCTCAATGGCGTGCTGGGCCTCGTCGTCAACGCCACCCGCTCGACGCCCTTCATCATCCTGGTCGTGGCCATCATCCCCTTCACCCGGCTCATCGCCGGCACTTCCATCGGGATGTGGGCTGCCACGGTGCCGCTGACGGTGGCGGCGACGCCCTTCATCGCCCGCCTGGTGGAGGCGGCGATCCGCGAGGTCGATGCCGGGCTGGTGGAGGCGGCGCGCGCCTTCGGGGCCGGCCCGCTCACCATCATCCGCAAGGTGCTGATCCCGGAGGCGCTGCCCGGCATCCTCCTCGGCCTGACCCTCGCGGTGGTGTCGCTGCTCGGCTATTCGGCCATGGTCGGCGCCGTCGGCGGCGGGGGGCTGGGCGATCTCGGCATCCGCTACGGCTACCAGCGCTTCCGCCCCGAGATGATGCTGGCCGTGGTCGTCGTGCTGATCGTGCTGGTCCAGGCGGTCCAGACCATCGGCGAGCGTCTGGCCGGCCGGCTCAACCGGCGCATCCGCCGGGCGTGATCCCGCTCCGGCAGGTTTCGTCGGGGCACGCACCGGATAACCCGCCCGGAATGTCCCATATAACGAACGACGGGCGTGATGACATAAATCGACGGTCTCCGGCCTATCGTCGCTCGGCCGGAAATATTCTTCGCATTGCTGCGTCGGGCTCGATAACGACTACGATCCGTTTGTTCTAGAGACGGATCATCTCCTTTGTCCGTTCTATAAAGAGAACGATTTCATTGACGGCGAGGGCGCTGCCGAGCAGATTCGGAGGACACTTTCTCTCCCCGGCTCCGCGTCCCGCGTCCGAGTTACGACAGCAGGTTTCCCCATGACGACCCGACGCCCGACTCTCTCGCGCCGGAAAGCGGCGGCTCTTCTGGGCGGCTTCGCCCTCTCCCTGGCGAGCCTCGGCCCTGCCGCCGCCGCTGAGGGCCAGCTGCGCATCGCCAAGCAATTCGGCGTGGTCTACCTGCTCCTCAACGTCGTCGAGGACCAGAAGCTCATCGAGAAGCACGGCAAGCAGGCGGGCCTCGACATCAAGGTGGAGTACGTCCAGCTCTCCGGCGGTTCGGCCGTCAACGATGCGCTGCTGTCCGGCAATATCGAGATCGCCGGTGCCGGGGTCGGCCCGCTCTTCACCCTCTGGGACCGCACAAGGGGACGGCAGAACGTCAAGGGCGTCGCGTCGCTCGGCAACTTCCCCTACTACCTCGTCACCAACAATCCCGACGTGAAGACCATCGCCGACTTCACCGAAAAGGACCGCATCGCGGTTCCCGCCGTCGGCGTTTCGGTTCAGTCGCGCATCCTGCAACTGGCCTCGGCGAAGCTCTGGGGCGACAAGGACTTCGCCAAGCTCGACAAGATCAGCGTCGCGGTTCCGCATCCGGAGGCCACTGCCGCGATCGTCAAGGGCGGCACCGAGATCTCCGGCCATTTCGGCAACCCGCCCTTCCAGGAGCAGGAACTCGCCGACAATCCGAAGGCCCGGATCGTCCTCAATTCCTATGACGTGCAGGGCGGGCCGGCCTCCTCGACCGTGCTCTACGCCACCGAGAAGTTCTACAAGGACAGCCCGAAGACCTACACGGCCTTCCTGGGCGCCCTCGACGACGCCGCGAAGTTCATCACCGCCAATCCGGAGAAGGCAGCCGAGATCTACGTTCGGATCAACGGCAGCAAGATCGACCCGGCCTTCCTGACGACGATCATCAAGAACCCCGCCGTATCCTTCAAGGTGACGCCCGAGAACACGCTCGGTCTCGGCACGTTCATGCACCGGGTCGGGGCCATCAAGACGGAGCCGAAGACGATCGGCGACTACTTCTTCGATGACCCGCGCATCAGCAACGGCAGCTGAGCGGCGCGCCATGATTTTCGCGGCCCACCGCTCCGACTTTGCCATCGCCGAACATCCCGAATCCCGCGTGCCGGGTTCCATCCGGCGGGAAGACGCGCGCGCCCATGCCCCGGTCGCGGCCGAGACATCGCCGCTGCTGCGGATCAAGGGCGTGACCCTCGAATACCGCACGCCGGAGCGGGTGGTGCGCGCCACCCATCGCATCGACCTCGATATCCATGAGGGGGATCGGTTCGTCCTCCTCGGGCCGTCCGGCTGCGGCAAGTCCACCCTGCTCAAGGCCGCGGCCGGTTTCCTCCGCCCCGTGGAGGGGGAGATCACCCTCGGCGGCGTGCCCGTGCGCGAGCCCGGCCCCGACCGCATCGTGGTGTTCCAGGAATTCGACCAGCTGCCGCCCTGGAAGACGGTGGCCCAGAACGTCGCCTTCCCCCTGCGCGCGGCCCGTGCGCTGGGCCGGCGCGAGGCCGCCGAGCGGGCGCGGCACTACATCGACAAGGTCGGGCTGACGCGCTTTGCCGACAGCTACCCGCACCAGCTCTCGGGCGGCATGAAGCAGCGCGTGGCGATCGCCCGGGCGCTGGCGATGCAGCCGAAGGTCCTGATGATGGACGAGCCCTTCGCGGCCCTCGACGCCCTGACCCGGCGCCGGATGCAGGAGGAATTGCTGTCCCTGTGGGACGAGGCCCGCTTCACGCTGCTCTTCGTGACCCATTCCATCGAGGAGGCCCTGGTGGTCGGCAACCGGGTGGCGCTGCTCTCGCCCCATCCGGGCCGTGTGCGGGCCGAGATCAACAGCCATGCGTTCGATCTGACCAGCATCGGGAGCCGCGATTTTCAGGGCGCGGTGCAGCGTCTGCACAGCCGCCTGTTCGAGACCGCGCCCGAACCCGAAGCATCCACGGAGGCGTCCGCATGAGCGATGCCAGTCTCGCGGGCCGGAACCTCGTGCCGCCGATCCGCCCCGAATACGACCATGTGCTCGCCCCCTTCGTGGAAGCACCGGTGGAGCGGGTGCTGCCGTTCTCGACCCGGCTCTGGCAGCAGGATTGGCTGCGCAAGGGCCTGATCATCGTCGCCCTCGTCCTCGTATGGGAGGGGCTGGCGCGCTGGCAGGACAACGACCTGCTGCTGCCCGGCTTCGGCGCCACGATGGCCGCCCTGGTGGACGGCCTCGTGAACGGCGAGCTGCTGGACCGGGTGCGGATCTCCCTCGTCGTGCTGCTGCAGGGCTATGTCTGCGGCATCGTCCTGGCCTTCCTGCTGACCACCCTGGCCGTCTCGACCCAGTTCGGCCGCGACCTGCTCTCGACCCTGACGGCGATGTTCAACCCGCTGCCGGCCATCGCCCTGCTGCCGCTGGCCCTGCTCTGGTTCGGCCTCGGGTCCGGCAGCCTGATCTTCGTCCTCATCCATTCTGTGCTGTGGCCGATGGCGCTCAACACCTATGCGGGCTTTCAGGGCGTGCCCGAAACCTTGCGCATGGCCGGGCGCAACTACGGTCTGCGCGGCCCGTCCTACGTGATTCAGATCCTCATCCCCGCCGCGCTGCCGGCGATCCTGTCCGGCCTCAAGATCGGATGGGCCTTTGCCTGGCGCACGCTGATCGCGGCCGAGCTCGTCTTCGGCGCCTCCTCGGGGCGCGGCGGCCTCGGCTGGTATATCTTCCAGAACCGCAACGAACTCTACACGGACCGGGTCTTCGCCGGTCTCGTCCTCGTCGTCGTCATCGGCCTCGTCATCGAGAACGTGGTGTTCGCGGCGTTCGAGCGGCTCACCGTGCGGCGCTGGGGCATGGCGCGATAATCCCGACCGATGTCGGAGGCCGGGCCGCCCCGCGCGAAAGGTTCTGCTTTCACGAGCGGACGGCAGAGCAGGTTTCGATCGTTCTATCTCTATCTTTAAAAGATCATATTATCGACTTTTGCTGATTGCGGCGAGTATAACGGCTCTCGCAAAAGCTTTTATTCAGTATTTCGTCCGCCGGCGGGACCGGGGTGCCGGCCGGATGGCCCCGCTTCGATCGCATCGCCGTCCCGTCTCGCCCTCGACGCCATCGGGCTCCGGCATGGCGCCGGGCCCATCCTCGACCTCTTGCGCCTGCCATGAGGGCGTGAGCGACCGCTTCACCGATGCCGCACCTTTTCGCCGGGCGGATGCAGATTCAAGGGAGATCAATCCGTGACGATCACCAGACGCCGCGTGCCGGGCCTGCTCCTCGCGCTCGGAGCCGGCCTCGCCGCCCTCACCGGTGCCGTCGCCGAGGAGGCCGCGCCGAAGGAGTTCCGGATCGGCTACCAGAAGATCGGCCTCATCGTCGTCGCCCGGCAGCAGGGGGTGATCGAGAAGCGCCTGGCCGCGCAGGGCACCAAGGTGCAGTGGGTCGAGTTCCAGGCCGGGCCTCCCCTGCTCGAAGCCCTGAGCGCGGGCAGTATCGATTTCGGCTATACCGGCGACGCGCCACCGATCTTCTCGCAGTCGGCGGGCGGCAACCTCGTCTATGTCAGCGCCGCGGCGCCCTCCGGCGACGGCGAGGCGATCCTGGTCAAGGAATCTTCGCCGATCCGGTCGGTCGCCGATCTGAAGGGCAAGAAGGTCGCGTTCGGTCGCGGCACGAGCGCGCACAACCTCATCATCGCCGCCCTGGAGAAGGCCGGCCTCACCTTCTCGGACATCACGCCCGCCTACCTGACGCCGGCCGATGCCGGCTCGGCCTTTGCCAACGACAGCGTCGACGCGTGGTCGATCTGGGATCCCTACTTCGCCGTGGCGCAGGCGCGGAGCAAGACCAGGGTCCTGGCGACCTCCGGCCAGACCCTCGACGTGTCGGCCTACTTCCTGGCCAACAGAACCTTCGCCGACACGCATCCGGGCGTCATCGTCCATAGTCTGGCGGGTCTCACCGAGGCGGCCGCCTGGGCCGACGGGCACCGCGACGAGGTGGCCAAGGCGCTGAACGCCGTGACGGGCATCCCCTACGAGATCCAGAAGGTCGCGGCGGACCGTACCCGGTTCGGGGTCCGGCCCCTCACCGACGCGATCCTCTCGGGGCAACAGGCCACGGCCGACCGCTTCCACCGTCTCGGGCTCATCCCCCGCGCCATCCAGGTGCGTGACGCCGTCTGGACCCCGCCGCGCACCTGATCGCGCCGACCCGCAAGATCCCGTCGACCTGCAAGATCCCGTCGACCTGC
>NZ_NKUG01000085.1 GCF_014845095.1 Methylobacterium bullatum
ACCTCCAACTCCTCCCCACAGGGGGGAGGAGGGGGCCGCATCCCGCCGGTCAGGCGGGCATCGTCGGCAGGACCAGCGTCTGCGCATTGGCGGCGCGCGGGGCCTTGGGGCCTTCCAGCCAGTTGAACCGGTCGGTGCTGAGCAAGATGAAGTGGATCAGCAGCGCCAGAATGAACAGGAAGGTGAAGAGCGCCACCAGCGTGCGGCGCGGATCGAAGAGAAGCCAGACCTTGTGCATGGGTGCGTTCCTCCTCAGGAGATCATCGAGACGAGGCCGTGCGCGGCGCTCGTGACGGTGTCGAGGGCGGCGTAGCCCTTCGGGCCGGGCAGCCACGGGCGCCACATCCAGACGAGGATATGCGCGACCACGGCGATGGCCGTGAAGATGATGAAGCTCGTCAGGAAGATCGCGTGGAACTCCTTGGCTTCCGGTTCCGTCAGCCCGGACAGGCTGCTCGCTTTTTCGATTCCACTGGACATGATGTGAGCCTCCGCTTTCGTCTGGCCGTGCGTGCTCCACGCGCGGCGGGTGAGGTCGCGGGGGCCGGCAGCGGCGCTCGCGACGGTCGTTCCCCCCTCGTCGGACGGGAGGTCGTTCGGGTTCCGGATCGGGCGGGCATCGGCCCGGGGCGATCCGGCCCCGGAAAGCGTCAGCCCATGAAGACGAAGGGGATCGCCGACACGGCCATGGCCTTGGCCTCGCCGAAGACCGAGCGCCGGGCGATGAGCCCGTGGCCCGCCGGAGCCCGTGCCGGGACGAGGCGCTGGAGCGCCGCCGCCGCGAGGAAGAAGGGGTAGGTCGCCACCAGGAGGAGGCGGAACTGCAGCTCGTGCCGCTGCAGGCGCGACGGGGCGGGACGCGACAGAGCCTGGCGGGAGGGCATGGTCCGGGGGAACATGGTCATCGACTGCATGGCGGAGATCTCCTGTCCGCGATCTGCGGCGGTCGGCCTCGCGAGGAGGCCGGTTCTCGACGGAAACGGCGCCGCGCCGCTCCAGCCGGAAAGAGGGTGTGGGGCGGGGGCGCTCATGCCGCCGCTCCGAGGGTCAGGTCCGCATGCGCGCGCTCGACCTCGGCCGGGGAGACCCGCTCCTGCCCGGCATTCCGGGTCGCCCGTTCGGCGGCGTCGCGCAGGCGCTTGGCCACCGAGATCCGCACCAGCACCGGATGGGCCTCGACGAGGTCGTCGAGGAGGGTGCGGGCGGCCTCGTCCCAGGGGAGCTCGCGATGGATCCGCGCCGGCGTCGCCTCGACCCGGTCCATGTCGCGGGCGAGCGGCAGGATGTGGAAGAGCATGTCAAACAGGGCGTTGCAGACCTCCTGGATGAGGTAGGTCGCGCCCGAGAAGCCCATGAACGGCGTCCCGGTATGGCGGCGGATGATGGCGCCAGGGAAGGAGGCCGGCACGAACACCGCCCGCGATCCGCATTCGGCCGCGTACATGCGCTCGTTGAACGAGCCGAACAGGACGAGGGGCGGGTTGGCCTTGATGGCCTCGCGCACCGCCGCGTTGTCGGTCTTGGCGCCGGGCCGGCGCGAGATCGCGAAGGTGCAGGGCAGGCCCATCTCGTCTTCGAGGAAGCGGCGGACGCCCCGCGCATAGGTGTCCGAGGCGACGATGCCGAAGCTCGCCGTGCCGAAGAAGTCCTGGGTCACCGAGCGCCACAGGTCCCAGACCGGCTTGATCGTGGTGTGGCGCTCGCGCTCGATGAAGGGCTCCGGATCGAGGCCGAGGATCTCACCGAGCTTGCGCAGGAACTTCGTGGTGGCGTGAAGCCCGATCGGCGCCTGCAGGTAGGGCCGCTCGAGGGCCTCGCAGAGCAGGCGGCCGAACTCGCGGTAGAGGCAGATATTGGCGTCCGCGTTCACGAGCTTGGGCACGTCGGCGAGATGCGAGCCGAGCGGAAAGGCGAGGTTCACCTCGGCCCCGATCCCCTCCACGAGGCGGCGGATCTCGGCCAGATCCGAGGGCATGTTGAAGGTGCCGTAGGCCGGGCCGATGATGTTGACGCGGGGGCGCTCGCCCTCCTTGCGGGGAGGCCTTGCCGGGATGCCCTTCTTGGCGAATTTGCGGGCGCCGTATTCCTGCCAGAGCCAGGACATCGCCCGGTCGGCGGTCTGCCACTGGTCCTCGTCGATGGTGCGCGGGAGGAAGCGCTGGAGGTTGGTGCCCTCCGGCGTCACGCCGCCGCCGATCATCTCGGCGATGGAGCCGGTGACGACCACGCTCGGCATGCCCGGATCGAGGGTGGCGTGCGCCCGCTTCATCGCGGCCTCGGTGCCGTGACGGCCGAGCTCTTCCTCGGCGAGCCCGGTGACCACGATGGGCAGTTCGTGCGGCGGCAGCGCGTCGGTGTAGTGGAGCACCGAGGTGACCGGCAGGTTCTCGCAGCCGACGGGACCGTCGATGACGACCTGCAATCCCTTGATGGCGGTGAAGACGTAGACGGCGCCCCAGTAGCCGCCGGCCCGGTCGTGATCGAGGACGAGCATCAGGCCATCTCCCCGATCGGGTTGTGGGAGGGTTTTCCGCGCGTCGCCGAGGCGACGTTCTGGCGGACTTTCGGCACCTCTTCCCAGATGCCGGCGGCATGGCCCTCGCCGACCCCGTCGAAGAAGTCCCGCATGGCGTCGAACCGGTGCTGGTTGCCGAGCGCCGTGTTGATGACCTTGGCCAGCGACCCGGCTCCGGCGACGCCCATGAGCGGGCGGGCCGAGATCAGGTTGGTGAAGTAGAGGGCGGGGATCGCCCGCTCCTTGGCCGCCTGCACCACCGGCGTGGTGCCGATGGCGAGGTCCGGGCGGAACTCGCGCATGGCGGAGAGGTCGTCCTCCAGCGAGGCGCGAAAGCGCACCATGACGCCGCGCGATTCCAGCCAGTCGCGGTCTGCCTCCGAATAGGGCGTGCGCGGGCAGGCGGTGCCGACATAGGCGAGATCCGCCCCGCTCTCGACGAGGAGCCGGCCCACCAGCAGTTCGGACCCCTCGTAGCCCGAGAGCGTGATCCGGCCCTTGATCGGCGTGGCGGCCAGCGCCCCCCGGATCATCGGGAGGAGACGGTTCTTGGCGGCCTCCACCGTGGCGCGGGGCACGGCGCAGGCCTCGCCGATCCGGTCGAGCCAGTCGGCGGTGCCGTCATGGCCCACGGGGGCGGAGCCGACGATGGGGCGGCCGGCGAGTTCGAATTCGCGGATCGAGGCGGTGTAGAACGGGTGGATCGCCGCCACCGCCGCGCAGTCGAGGGCCGCATAGAGCTCGCGCCATTCGCGGGTCGGCACCACGGGGCCGGCGCTGAGGCCCAGCGGCTCCAGCAATCCGCCGATCACCACCGGGTCGGCCGGGAACATCTCGCCGAGCAGCGTCACGCTGGGGCGCTCGGAGCGGCCGAGGCGCGGGGCCTGGACCGGACCCTGCTCGGCCTCGGAGCGGGCGAATTTCAGCATGGCCCCGGCGAGCACGTCCTTGGCTTCCGCATGGGTCGGCACGCCGAAGCCCGGCACGTCGATGCCGATGATGCGGACCCCGTCGATCTCCTTCGGCAGGAGGCGCAGCGGTACGCCGGAGGCGGTGGGGACGCAGAGATTGATGACGACGACCGCGTCGTAATCGGCGGGCTTGGCCACGTCGAACACCGCCTCGCGGATGTCCTCGAACAGCTTGCCGGTGACCAGGGTCTCGGAATTGAAGGGGACGTAGCCGACGCTGCGCTTGGCCCCGTAGAAATGCGAGGTGAAGGTGAGGCCGTAGACGCAGCAGGCCGAGCCCGACAGGATCGTCGCCGTGCGGCGCATGCGCAGGCCGACGCGCAAGGAGCCGAAGGCCGGGCACATGCTCTGGGGCTGGTCGTGCGGACCTTGTGGGTAGTCTTTTTTGAGCTGCTCCAGCGTCTCCGACATCCCGGCGGCTTCGGCGGCCGCCCGCATCGCGTCCTTGCCGGAATGGCAGCCGAGCCCGTCGGTCTCGGTGGCGGCGAGATTGACCGCCTCCGCGGGCAATGCGGCGGGAGCCAGGGTCGAGGCGGGGCGCTCCTTGCGGGCGCGCAGATCGGCGATGTCGAGGGAGACGGCCATGCGCGTCAGACCTCGTCGTAGACGACTTCGAGGGACGGCTTCACGACCAGGGCCGTGCCGCACATATCCTCGAAGGTGGCGGGAACCAGGGTGACGCCCCGGCCGACGGCCTCGCCCTTGAACAGGCCGAGCAGACCGTCCTGGGAGAGCGGTGTCGGATGGTTGGCCGCCGCGTCGTGGACGTTCTGGGCCAGATCCGCGAAGAGCGAGCCCCATTGGCTCTCGGGCCTGCCGATGATCTCGTAATTCGCGCTCTTCTTGCGGATGTCGTCGTCGGCCGGGATCGAGGCCAGGACCGGGATGCCCACGGCGGCGGCGAAGGCCTGGGCCTCGCCGGTTCCGTCGTCCTTGTTGATGACGAGGCCGCCGACACCGACATTGCCGCCGAGCTTGCGGAAGTATTCCACCGCCGAGCAGACGTTGTTGGCCACATACAACGATTGAAGATCGTTCGAGCCGACGACGATGACCTTCTGGCACATGTCGCGGGCGATCGGCAGGCCGAAGCCGCCGCAGACCACGTCACCGAGGAAGTCGAGCAGGACGTAGTCGAAGCCCCATTCGTGGAAGCCGAGTTTTTCGAGAAGTTCGAAACCGTGGATGATGCCGCGCCCGCCGCAGCCGCGCCCGACTTCCGGTCCGCCGAGCTCCATGGCGTAGACGCCGTCGCGCTTGAAGCAGACATCGCCGATGGCGACCTGCTCGCCGGCGAGCTTCTTCTTGGTGGAGGTCTCGATGATGGTCGGGCAGGCGCGGCCGCCGAACAGGAGCGAGGTGGTGTCGCTCTTCGGGTCGCAGCCGATGAGCAGGACCTTCTTGCCCTGCTGGGCCATCATGTAGCTGAGATTGGCCAGGGTGAACGACTTGCCGATGCCGCCCTTGCCGTAGATCGCGATGATCTGCGTCTCCTTGGTGGCGGAGACGGGGGTCGCATCCGGCTCGATGGCGGCTTCGGCGCGCAGGAGTGCGGCTCCGTTCAGCTGCATGTTCATGAAGCGGCTCTCCAATCGAGGATCATCTTCAGGCATTCGGGCTCGCCGAACGCCGTGCGATAGGCGGACGGCGCGTGCGCCGCCGGTTCACGATGGGTGATCAGGCCGTCGAGGGAGAGACGCCCCCCCTCGATCAGGGTCAGGACCGCGGCGAGATCCTCCGGCCGCCACTGGGCGGCGACGCGGATGCGGGCCTCGCGCAGGAAGGCGGGCGGGAAGGCGAAGGAGAGCGGCGCCTCGTAGAAACCGGCGAGCACGATCTCGCCGCCGGGCCTGAGCCGCCCGATCAGCGTGTCGAGGATCGCGGCGTCGCCGCTGACATCGGTGATGGCGCCGTAATCGCGGGTCTCGTCCGCATCCGGATGCAGGACCTCGTAGCCCTGCGCGCCCGTGGCCCGCACCGGGTTCGTCTCCCACACCACAGGCTCGCCGCCGGCGATCCGTGTCAGGCGGGCGAGAAGCCGCCCGAGCACCCCGTGGCCGACGATGAGCGAGCGGCCTTCGGGATGCGCGTTGAGCGCATGATAGGCGGTGGCCGCCAGGGCGATGAGGATGCCGTGTTCGCGCAAATCCGCATCGATGGGAACGAGGCGGGCGCCTTCGCTCACCAGGCGGGAGGCCGCGCCGCCGAACAGGCCGCGCACCGGGCCGAAGCAGCGGGCGCCCGGCACGAAGACCCGCTGCCCGACCGCGAGGCCGGAGGCGGGGCCGGCTTCCACCACTTCTCCGACCGATTCGTAGCCGGGGACCAGGGGATAGCCCATGCCCGGGAAGGGCGGCATCCGGCCCGTCCAGAGGAGGCGCTCGGTGCCGGTGCTGATGCCGCTCCAAAGGGTCTCCACCACCGCGTCGGCCGGGCCGGGAGCATCGAGGGCGAGTTCGGCGAGCGACAGGTGTTCGGGGCGTTCGAAGAGGACGGCCAGCGCGTGCATCGTGTTCGACCCTCCCCTGTCTCGTGCCTCGACCCGATGGCTACGGGTGCGGCGCTTGTTCGATGTGTCATCCTAGATTGACACTTTTATTCGTCAAGCCTTACTTACGCTGCAGCGTGTCAATTCGTCTGGACACCAGCAGGCGGGTCAGGAGCGGGCGCCGCGTCGGGATCTCGCGGCACTCGCGAAATCCGGCCTCCTGGAGGAGCGCGGTCAGCTCGGCGGGGCGGCGGCAGCGGCCGCTTCCCATCGCCAGCAGGTAGAAGCCGAAATAGGCGTCGGTGACCGGCTCGGCCCCCGCCGTCCCGGCCATCGGCTCGGCGATCAGGAGCGTGCCGCCATCGCCGAGCGCGTCGTAGGCGGCGCGCAGGAGCAGGCGGACGGTGTCGTCGTCATGGTCGTGGACGACCCGGACGAGGGAGATGGCGTCGGCACCCGTCGGCAGGGGCGCGGTGCGAAAACTGCCGCCCCGGGCTTCGGCGCGGTGGGACAGGCCCTCGGCCGCGAAACGCTCCGTGGCGCGGGCGGCCACCGCCGGCAGGTCGAACAGCCGGACGGCGAGGCCCGGCGTCGCCCGCATGGCCGCGCGCAGGAAAGCCCCCTCGCCGCCCCCCACATCCATCAGCAGGCGGTGCCGGTGCATGGGATAGGCGTCGAGGATGTCCTCGGCGATGAGGGATTGGGAGGCGGCCATGAGGGCCGAGTAGTCCGCCACCGCCTCGGCCGGGATCGCCGTGTCGCCGGCCGCTCCCGCATAGGGCCAATAGGCGGCGAGCCGGCTCGTGCCCCCCTCCCCGCGCAGGAGCGCCACCGGGTCGCGCAGATCCTCGTAGAGGAGCGCGTGGTGCTCGATCATCGCGGCGATGGAGGGATTGCCGATCAGCGCCGCGCCGAGATCGGCCAGGGCGAAGCGCCCGTCGGGCAGGCGCCGCAACAGTTCGAGCGAGGCGGCGGCGTCCAGCAGGCGCAACGCCCGCTCCGGCCTCAGGCAGGTCCGCTCGGCCAGGGCCTCGAGCCCGAGCGGGCCGGGGGCGAGGATCGCGAACAGGTCGAGCCTGATGCAGGCGAACAGGGTCTGCGAATAGACGAAGCCGGCGCAGAGATCGAATAGCGCGCGGGTGTTGCGCCGCGCGATCCCCCGCGTCAGCGGAAACGCGGCGGCCCAGCGCTGGAAGGCCGGATTGGCGATGGTGCGGTTGCGGAAGCCGAGCCAGCGCTCTTGCCAAGGCAGGGCTCGCTGTCGCCCTCCCCCCTCTGCGGGGGAGGGTGGCCCTCGCGTGAGCGAGGGTCGGGAGAGGGGAGCGCCATCTCCGGAGAGGTCGCCCCCTCTCCCGCGTGCTCCGCAGGCACCCTCCCCCGCAGAGGGGGGAGGGTTCATGATCGGCGTCGCGTCAGGCGCGGAATCGGCCCGCAACATCGGGGCAAGCCCCGCTCACGCCAATTCCCGCGCGAGGCTCGCCGGCAGGAACAGGCGCGTCTGCGCCTCGATCTCGGCGCGGAGTTGATCGGCGCCGGGGCAGGCGGGGATCACCTCCACGGCTTCCCGCACGAGGCGCTTGAGGCGCGCGAGCGCGCCGGCCATGCCGAGCAGGGCGGCGGCGTTGGGCCGGCCCAGCGTGGCGTCGCGGCCCACCGGCTTGCCGATCTCCTCCTGGCGGCAGGCGACGTCCCGCAGGTCGTCGGCGACCTGATAGGCCTCGCCGAGGCATTCCCCCAGCAGCCGCCACGGCAGCGCCTGCGCGCCCGCCGCCGCCGCGCCGGTGACGGTGGCCGCCGCGAACAGCGCGCCGGTCTTGGCCTGCTGGTACTCGGTGAGCCCCACATGCCGCTCCGATTCCCAGGCCTGCCCGGCGGCGATGCCGTTGGGCGAACCGGCCGCGCGGGCGACGAGGCCGACGAGGGCGGCGAGCCGGGCCGGCGAGCGCGCAGCACCCCGCGCCAGGGTCTCGAAAGCGGAGACGATGAGCGCATCCCCGGTCAGCACCGCCAGGGGCTCGCCGAAGGCGGCATGGACCGAGGGTTTCTGCCGCCGCATCGGCGCATCGTCGAAACAGGGCAGGTCGTCATGGACCAGGGAGGCGCAGTGGATGAGTTCGATCGCCGCCGCCGCCGCGTCGGAGGCCGCCGGATCGTCGTCGCCGCAGGCGCGAGCGACCGAGAGGCAGAGGCGTGGCCGGATGCGGTGGCCACCGGGAAAGACCGCGTAGCGGATGGCCTCGGCCAGGAGCGGCGGCGCGCCGGGCGCCTCCGCATGGGCGACGGCAGCGTCGAGAGCCTGCTCGATCCGGCGGTTGGCATCCATGGCGCCACTCCCTGGTGTCTTTTCGTATTGCCATTGCAAAGTGTCAGATAATATTGACACTCGTCAAGGCAGAAACGGGTGACACAGTGGCGGCACAGCGGGTTGCGGTGATCGGAGCGGGGATCGGCGGGCTGGTGGCGGCCCTGCGCCTCGCCCATGCGGGGCTCGACGTCACCGTGCTCGAACGCGCGGCCGCGCCCGGCGGCAAGATGCGCAGCGTCCCGGCGGACGGGGCGCGGGTGGAGGCCGGCCCCACCGTCTTCACCATGCGCTGGGTCTTCGAGGAGATTTTTTCGGAATGCGGCGCCGACCTGTCGGACCGCGTGGAGCTCCGCCCGGCCTCCATCCTCGCCCGCCATGCCTGGGGGGCCGACCAGCGCCTCGACCTGTTCGCCGATCCCGAGGCGTCGGCAGCGGCGATCCGCGCCTTCGCCGGCCCCGGCGAGGAGGACGGCTACCGGCGCTTCCGCGCCCGCGCTGCGGAGGTCTACGGCACGCTGGAAGGGCCGTTCATCCGGGGCGAGCGGCCGAGCCCGGTCGATCTCGGCCGCCGCGTCGGCCTGTCGGGCCTCGGCGGTCTGCTGCGCATCCAGCCCTTCACCACCCTGTGGGGGGCGCTCGGCGAATACTTCCGCGATCCTCGCCTGCGCCAATTGTTCGGGCGCTACGCCACCTATTGCGGCTCCTCGCCCTTCGAGGCCCCGGCGACGCTGATGCTGGTGGCGCATGTGGAGAGCCAGGGCGTCTGGCACGTGGAGGGCGGCCTCAGCCGCCTCGCCGCCATCATCGCCGAACTGGCGCAGGAGAACGGCGCCCGCATCCGCTATCGCGCCGAGGTGGCCGCCATCGCGGTGGAGAACGGGCGCGGCATCGTCGGCGTCGACCTCGCCGATGGCGAGCGGATCGCGGCCGATCTCGTGGTGGCCAATGCCGATGCGGCGGCCCTCGGCGCGGGCCTGTTCGGATCGCGCGCGGCGCGGGCCGTGGAGGCTGTGCCGCCGAATGCCCGCTCGCTCTCGGCGGTGACGCTCTGCGCGAAGGCCCGGAGCTCGGGCTTCCCGCTGGTGCGGCACAATGTGTTCTTCTCGGGCGATTACGCGAACGAGTTCGCGGAGCTCCGCG
>NZ_NKUG01000086.1 GCF_014845095.1 Methylobacterium bullatum
CTTTTTCGCCGAACCGGCATTCACCTCGACGTCGCGGGCGAGGTTTCCGCAAAGGATCGGCCGCACGCTTCGACCAACTCGCTTGTCCCCCCGGTCATCGAAGCCGGTCGGACGAGCGCCGTCCATGACGAATCATGACGTCCGCGAGCGATCCGCCTCCTCCGGAGCAACCACAATTTAACGGCCTCTTCCGTTAATCGGCCGGCGGAAACGGAGTGGGCTCGACCAATGACCATGGCAGCGGACGGAGCCCGGCATGCCGGTTTGAGCGGATCGTCCCGAGCGACGGCGTTTCTCGCGCTGTTCGTCGCCACGATCTTCCTCTCGGCCCTGCTGCTCTTCGGCGTCCAGCCGATGTTCACCAAGATGGTGCTGCCGGTCCTCGGCGGCTCGCCCTCGGTCTGGTCCGTGGCGATGGTGGTGTTCCAGTCCCTGCTTCTGGCCGGCTACGCCTATGCCCATGCCCTGGCCCGCTACCTGCCGCTGCGCGTCGCCGCCCCGCTCCACCTCGCCGTGATGGGCTGCGCCCTGGCGGCTCTGCCGATCGAACTGGCCGCGGGCTGGGGCAAGCCGCCCGCCGATGGGGAAGCCGTCTGGCTGCTCGGGCTGTTCCTCGTTTCGGTGGGCCTGCCGTTCTTCGCCCTGTCGGCGAACGGGCCGCTGCTGCAGGCCTGGTTCTCGCGCTCGAACCACCCCCATGCGCGCGACCCGTACTTCCTCTACGGGGCGTCGAACATCGGCTCTTTCACGGCCCTGATCGCCTATCCCCTCGCCATCGAGCCGCTCCTCACCCTGCGCGACCAGAGCCGGGTCTGGATGCTGGGATTCGCGGTTCTCGCCGGACTGATCGCGATCTGCGCCGCCGCAGCCGCGCGCAACGCCTCGGCCCCGTCCCGGATCGCGGCCGGCGTCGCGGCGGCCTCCGCCTCCCGGCGTGAGATCTGGCGCCAGCGGTTCGGCTGGATCGCCCTCTCCCTGGTGCCCTCGGGCCTCCTCGTCTCGGTGACGGCGCACATCTCCACCGATGTGGCGGCCGCGCCCCTGCTCTGGGTCGCGCCCCTGGCGCTGTTCCTCCTCACCTTCGTCCTCGCCTTCCGCGAGCGGATGGTCCCGTCCCAGACCGTCCTCGCCTGCCTCCAGGTCTTCGGCACCGCGATGGCGCTCCTGCCCATGACGGCGGCGTTCCCGCTCGGCATCGGATTGGCGCTCCATCTCGGCCTTTTCTTCGTCAACGCCATGATCTGCCACGGGGCGCTCTACACGCGCCGCCCGGATGCGGCGCGGCTCACCGAGTTCTATCTCTGCCTGTCCTTCGGAGGCATGCTCGGGGGCATCTTCTGTGGGCTCCTCGCGCCGCGCATCTTCTCCACCGTCCTCGAATACCCGATCCTGCTCGTGGCCGCCCTGCTGTGCCGGCCGGACCTGTCCATCCTGTCCGCCGCGTCCTGGCGCGAGAACCGGCGCTCGCTCGCCATCCTGGCCGGGCTGATCGTGCTGGCCCTCCTGATCAACCTGACGATCCTGCCACGCTCCTGGCTCATCGTCGGCGCCCTCTGCCTGATGGGGGCGATGATCGCATTCTGGCGCAAGCCGCAGAACGTGGCGCTTCTGGCGATGGGCCTCGCCCTGTTCTCGGCCACGGTCAGCGGAGCCCTGACCTCGGGCGCGTCGGTGCGCTCGTTCTTCGGGGTGCACAAGATCGCCACCTCGACGGACGGACATTTCCGCACCCTCAGCCACGGCACCACCCTGCACGGCGCGATGCGGATCGCCAACGAGGACGGTACGCCGTTCACCGGGCGGCCCGAGCCGGTGACCTACTTCACCATGGAGGGCGGCATCGGCCGCGCGATCGCCGCCGTCCGGTCACGCCAAGGCGGACGCCTCGACACGGTGGCCGTGGTCGGGCTCGGTGCCGGCAGCCTCGCCTGCCATGCCCAGGCCGGCGAGGCTTGGACCTTCCTGGAGATCGACCCGGAAGTGGTCCGCATCGCGCGGAATCCCGCCCTGTTCCGCTTCCTCGGAGCCTGCGCCCCCGATGCCCGGATCGTCCTCGGCGATGCGCGCCTGACCCTGGCCGACGAGCCCGGTGGGAAGAGCCTGATCGTGGTCGACGCCTTCTCCTCCGACTCGATCCCGAGCCATCTCATGACGCGGGAAGCACTGGCGCTCTACGCCGCGAAGCTCGCGCCCGAAGGCGCCCTCGTCGTCCACATCTCGAACCGGCACCTCGAACTGCGCCACATCCTCGCCCGCGCGGCAGCCGACAAGGGCCTCGTCACCTTCGTCCGCGACGGGCGCCTGATGGACAGCATCGACGGACCGCGCTTCCGTCAGGCCTCTATCGTCGTCGCCATCGCCCGCGACGAGGCCCATCTCGGGACGCTCGCCGAACCGGGCGAGTGGACGCGGGTCGTGCCCGACATGGGCCGCCGTCCCTGGAGCGACGATTTCAGCAACGTCGTCGAGGCCATGCTCGACGAGATGAGGCGATGAGGGGAAAAGCCGCGCCTATTCCGCCGCCGGCCGATCCAGCCTGAGGAGACGCGCGGACCGCGTCCGCAGGGGCCGGCGCTCGGGCTCGGCGCCGGTGACAAGGGAACGGCGGGCATCCGCGATGGCGCCGTGCACGGCGTCGATGGCCAGGATCAGGGCGTTCATCGCGCGGGTGTCGACGTTGCGCTCGCGGGCGTGCTGGACGACGTCGGTGACGAGGTCGTCGGTCTCGCGAACGAGGCCGTCGAGCTGCTCCCTCGTGGTGGCCGAGCGGATGTCCCTGAGGATGTCGAGGAGCCGGTCGAGGACCACGTCCACCCGCTCGCGGCGCTGGCGGGCGAGGCGCTGGCCGAGCCAGGCGATGCCGGAGCCGATGGTGCCGCCGAAAAAGGCGAGCAGGTAGACGTAATCCTCGTAGCGCTCGAACAGGGTCTGCTGCTCGCGCTCGAAATAATCGACCGCGCCCGGATGGTTGGGCAGGCGGGCGCTGGTGGCGGCCACCGACGTCTCGAAATCCGGGGCCTTCATCAGGTTGGCGATGGGCGCGCCGGGCGCCAGCTTCGAGCGCCATTCGAACAGGTGCTGGGTGACGGAGGCCACCGAGTAGCGGCTCACCCCGCCCCGCGCCATCAGCCGGTAGGAAGCGCCCACCGTCTTCACGTCCTCCTCGGGGCGCTTGGGCCGGCCGCCGAACGTGCCGGCGGGGATCGTCGCCGATTGCAGTTCGGGCATCCGCTGCACGATGGCGTCGCCGTCGGGGACGGAGACGATGGTGATCTTCTTCTCGTGGGAGGCCATCTCCACCGCCCGGACCGTGGAGATCGCGGCCTTCGAGGTCGGCGCCGCGATGACGGCGACGGCGTCCACGGTGCCGGCCTGCAGCGCGGCGGTCACCTCGCCGGGCTTGAGCGGCACCAGGGCGATATGGCCGGCGGTGAGGGCATGGCCGGGCTCGGGCGCCGGCACGGGGGTGAAATCGTAGAAGCCGAGGAGGTTGGTGACGAAGGGCCGGTCGGCCGCGTGTCGTTCGACGATGCCGAGGCGCTTGGTCGCGAGGTCGGGGAAGCTCTCGATCGCGCTGGCCTCGGGGGTGGCGATGAGAAGCGTCTCCTCGTGAAGGAGCGCAAGCGTCAGGCCGTTATCGGGCAGGAAGACGTCGGGCCGGACCACGGCGAGATCGGCGTTCCCGGCCTGGAGCGCGGCGGCGCTGTCGCGCACGTCGTCATAGGTCCGCACGTTGAGGCGCACGTCCTCCCGCGCCCGTTTGAGGGCCTGGGCATAGGTTTCGAGCAGTTGCGCCTCGGCCCCGTCGCGCGGGCCGACCGCCACGGTGAGCACCGTCGGGCGCGACAGGTAGACCACGGCGGCCGCGAGAACGGCGAAGCCGAGGCCGAGCGCGACCAGGAGCCACTCGCGCTTCAGGAGGAATGCCGGCATGACATGCATGCGTCCTCTCGGGGTAAGACAGGCAACCGGTTCACGGTCGAGACGATGCGCCTCATGATCCTGAAACCTGTCCGAAGCGTGATGAACCGATGAGCGCTCGAAACGTTGCAGCGGGACGTGTCGTGCCCTCGCGACAGGCAAAATCCACGCCCCGCGAGGCAAAGCCAATGTCGCGCGAGGCAGAGCCCACGCCCCGCGCGGCGAAACCTACGCCGCCGATCACGGCCGCGTATCTGGAGCGCGTCGCCCTGCAGTATCTGGAGCGCTACAGCGCCTCCGTAGCGATGCTGCGCCAGACCTTGGAGCGCCGGGTCGCCAAGCGGTGCCGGCTCCGGGACGAAGACCCCGCCGCCTTCGCCGAGACCGTCGCCGCCATCGTGGAGCGCGCCCGTTCCTCCGGCCTCGTGGACGACGCCCGGTTCACCGCCGCGCGGGCGGCGACCCTGCGCCGGCGCGGGGCCTCCGCCCGCGGCCTCTCGGCCAAGCTCGCCGCCAAGGGGGTCGACCGGACGCTCATCGCCGAAACCCTGGAGACCGAGCGCGACCGGGGTGAGGAGGAGGGCACCGATGCCGAGGAGGTGGCGGCCCGCGCCTATGCCAAGCGCCGCCGGCTCGGCCCGTTCCGCCGCCCCGACCTCCGCGCCGCCCACCGCGACAAGGATCTCGCCTCGATGGCGAGGGCCGGGTTCTCGTACGGATTGGCGAAAACGATCGTCGACGAGGAGGTGAATGCGGAGGACGGGCTCGACCGGTGATGGCCGTCTCGTCGTGAGCCGGGCGGTGCTGCCCCACTCCTCGCACGCCTACGGCATTCACACCTTTCGCGCGCTACGCGGCCGTCCTCCCACTTGTGGGGAGGAATTGGAGGTGGGGGTGGTTGGGTGACCCTCAGCCGTCGGAGGCCAGCGGCGCCACCCCCACTCCTGACCTCTCCCCACAGGGGGGAGAGGGACGCGCGATGCCAGATGAACCCGGTGGTCCCACATGCGGGGAGACGGGAAAGCGCGCTGCGACATTTTCGGCCGCGCCCGACAAAAACTTGAACGAAACACGAACGACGCGCATGTCCCTGTCATGGACGAGACCCTCGCCAAGAAGCTGCGCATCCTGGCCGATGCCGCGAAATACGATGCGTCCTGCTCCTCGTCGGGAGCGCCCAAACGGGTGGCCGGCAAGGGCGAACTCGGCTCGACCACCGGCGCCGGCATCTGCCACGCCTACACGCCGGACGGGCGCTGTATCTCGCTCCTGAAGATCCTGCTGACCAATTACTGCCTGTTCGACTGCGCCTATTGCGTGAACCGGCGCTCCTCCAACGTCGCCCGCGCCAAGTTCACCGTCGAGGAGGTCGTGACCCTCACGGTGGAGTTCTACAAGCGCAACTATATCGAAGGGTTGTTCCTCTCCTCGGGCATCATCAAGTCGCCCGACCACACGATGGAACTTCTGACGCGGGTGGCGAAGTCCCTGCGGCGCGACCACGGCTTTCGCGGCTACATTCACCTCAAGTCGATCCCGGAGGCGAGCCCGTGGCTGGTGGAGGAGGCGGGGCTCTATGCCGACCGGCTCTCGATCAACCTCGAACTCCCCACCGATGCCAGCCTGCACCGGCTGGCGCCGGAAAAGAACGGCCCGGTCATCCAGAACGCGATGAAGCAGATCGGCGCCCGGATCACCGAGGCGAAGGCCGAGAAGCGCCGGTTCTCGCCCGCCGGGCAGTCGACGCAGGTCATCGTCGGTGCGGACACCACCACCGACGAGGCGCTGATCCGCAAGAGCGCCCTCCTGTACGGATCGTTCAACCTGAAGCGGGTCTATTACTCGGCCTTCAGCCCGATCCCCGACGGCTCCGCCATCCTGCCCCTGAAATCCCCGCCGCTCCAGCGCGAGCACCGGCTCTACCAGGCCGATTGGCTGATCCGGTATTACGACTTCTCCGCCGACGACGTGGCCGATGCCGCCGAGGACGGCATGTTCTCCCTCGACATCGACCCGAAACTGGCCTGGGCGCTGAAGCACCGGGGGCGTTTCCCCGTGGACGTGAACGCCGCCGACCGCGAGATGCTGCTGCGGGTGCCGGGCCTCGGTGCGCGGGCCGTGGACAAGATCGTGAAGGCGCGCCGCCACACGCGGCTGCGCCTGGACGACGTCGCCCGTCTCACCTCCGGCCTCAAGCGCGCCCGCCCGTTCCTGATTGCCGCCGATTATCACCCGGGACCCGGGGGCACCGACAGGCTGGACCTGCGCGCCAAGCTCGTCGAGCCGGCGCGGCAGCTGAGCTTGTTTTGACGGGGTCGGATGACACGCCGCTCTTCTCTCCCCCCTCCGCCCTCCGATATTCACACATCTCGCGGGCAGCGCGGGTCCCCTCTCCTGGAAGGAGAGGGACAGGGTGAGGTGCGTGACCTCTTCGAAGATGGACCACACCTCACCCCAACCCTCTCCTTCCAGGAGAGGGAGCCCGCCGTGAGCGATGTGGAACACCCTCTGACAAAGGGAACAGCCGTCGAGCAGACGGGTCGATCCAGGAATTCCGCAGAGGGGGCAAGGTCGGGTGGATCACTCCAAACGATCACCCTCCGCGAGGGCGCCGATCTCGACGGGTTCCGCGCCGCAGCGCGCCGGCTCGCCGCCGCATCGGTCCCGCCCGATAGAGCAGTCTGGTCCATCGGGCAGGCCCCCGGCCTGTTCGGACAGGTCTCCCAGCCCGAATCCGGCTCCGATGCGCCACTAAGCCTGCCGCGCGCGGCGGCCGACCTGATCCGCATGGTCGTCCCGCACCGCGACCCCGAGCGCTATGCCCTGCTCTACACCCTGATCTGGCGCGTCATCCATGGCGAGCGCGGGCTGATGGAGGTCGGAAGCGATCCGCTGGTCCATCGCCTCGACCGGATGCGCAAGGCCATCGCCCGCGACCTCCACAAGATGCACGCCTTCCTGCGGTTCCGGCGGACGGAAGTCGATGGCGTCGAGCGCTTCGTCGCCTGGTTCGAGCCGGACCATCACATCCTGGAGGCGGCGAGCACCTTCTTCGTCGCGCGCTTCCGATCCCTGAACTGGTCGATCCTCACGCCTGACGGCTCGGCCCATTGGGACGGCGACACCCTGACCTTCGGGCCGCCGGGACGTCGCGAGGATGCGCCCGAGGCGGATGGGTTCGAGGCCGGCTGGCGCGATTACTACGAGAGCACGTTCAATCCCGCCCGCACCAACCTCGCCGCCATGCGGGCGGAGATGCCGAAGAAGTACTGGCGCAACATGCCGGAGACTGCGGCGATTCCCGGCCTCGTCCGCGCCGCCTCAGCCCGCACGGAAGCCATGATCGAGAGGGAGCCGCAGATGCCGACCAAGCGCAATCCCGCCAAGGCCGTCGCCGCGATGTCCGACCAGGATCCCGCCTCACTGGAGGAGCTCAACGCCATCATCCGGCGCTCCGAGCCCCTGGTGCCGGGCGCGACCCAGGCCGTCCTCGGCGAAGGCCCCGCCCATGCCGCCATCGCCTTCGTCGGCGAGCAGCCGGGCGACCAGGAGGACCGGCAGGGGCGGCCCTTCGTGGGACCGGCCGGGCAGCTCTTGTCCCGCGCCATGGCGGATGCCGGGATAGAGCGGAACGCGGCCTACCTCACCAATGCGGTCAAGCATTTCAAGTTCGAGGAGCGCGGCAAGCGCCGCATCCACCAGAAGCCCACCGCCGGGGAAGTGAGCCATTACCGCTGGTGGCTCGACCGGGAGCTGGATTTCGTGGCCCCCAAACTCGTCGTGGCCCTGGGCGCCACCGCCGTCCTGGCCCTGACGGGCAAGGCGATCCCCATCACCCGCGCCCGTGGCCCGGCCGCCTTCGGCAAGGCCTATGAGGGGTTCATCACCGTGCACCCCTCCTATCTCCTGCGCCTGCCGGACGAGGCCAAGGAAGACGCCTACGTGGCCTTCGTGGCCGACCTGAAACGGGTGGGCGACCTCGCGCGCGAGTTGGGGGCCTAGCCAAGCGGCGGTGGCGTCGCCGGGCTTAGCGCCCCCGTCGTGATGCTACGTTGTCCGAGGACGAAACCCTTCGTAGGTCATGTAGATCAGGGTTCCGGCCAACACGGCGCTGGCCAGACTGTCCCAGATTCCGTCGACGATCAGGGCGATCGCCAGGCTGAGCAGGGTCAGGGCGGCGAGGATCGATGGGATTGCCCAGGTCCGGGACCGGATGAGCGGGCGCGTCTTCATTCCGCGGCTCCTGCGCCAGACGGCCTCGCACCGGGCTGCACCCGCTCGCCGGCCGTCTTCCATCGTCTGCGGGCGATCCAGAGATAGAGCCCGCTGCCGATGACGACGATGGTCGCGAGATCGAGAAGCGCCCAGACGATCTTGAGGGGAAGGCCGCCGTAATCGCCGAAATGCAGCGGTTGCGAGACCAGCAGGGCCTGGATGTACCAGGGCATCGCACGCATGTCGGTGAGCGCGCCGGTCTCGGCATCGATGAGCGCGGGCTTGAGCAGCCGCGAGGTCAGCGGCGTGTCGCCGGCCATGAACACGGCGTAGTGGTTGTTGCTGCTCACGACGGTGCCGGGATAGGCGACGAAGCGCGGGCTCATGTTCGGTGCGGCGGCCTTGGCCGTCGCCACCGCCTCGGCGATGGAGGCGAGGCGGACGGGGCGCGGAGCATCGCGATAGGGCGCGGTCATCTCGGCGAGCTGGCCGAATTGCCAGAGCTTCAGCATGAGGTCGGCCCAGGTGTTCACCACGCCCGTCCCCCCGACGATCAGCGCCCAGCACAAGGTCGCGACGCCCACGAGGTTGTGCCAGTCGAGCCATCGGATCCGCCGCGTCCGGCTGCGCCGGACGGTGCCGAAGTCGAGCTTTCGCATGAACGGACCGTAGAGGACGACGCCGGAGACGATGGCCAGCACGAACAGGAAGCCCATCGCGCCGAGGAAGAGCTTGCCGCCGAGGCCGAGGAACATGTCGACATGCAATCGCAGCAGGAAGCCGACCGGGCCTTCGTTCGGCTTGGGCTCCCGGAGGAGCGCGGCGCTGCGCAGGTCCATGGACAGGATCGTCGTCTCAGGCGGAGGGGAGCGGACCTCCCGGGCGAGATTGACGAAGGCGACATCCGGCTCGTCGTGGTCGAAGACGAGGTACTGGACCACGAGGCCGGGTTCTATGGCCTGGGCCGATGCGACGACCGTGTCCAACGACACGTGCGCCGTCCCCGCCGGCATCGCCGGCACCTCGGGCTCGTAGCCGAGGACGCCGTCGAGCTCGTGATGGAAGATGAGTGGCAGGCCCGTCAGGCACAGCATCGGCATGAAGGCCATGCTGACGAGGCTCGTCCAGGTATGGACGAACGACCAGAGCCGGAAGGCTCGCAGCTGCGGCGCGTCGGGGCCCGTCGCCATCGTCAGAAGTCCAGCTGGGCCGAGACGAGGTAGGTCCGGGGCGCTCCGAGGGTCAGGAACCCGTTTCCGGTGGACGCCCAATAATTCTCGCCCGACACGTTCTCGACGGTGGCCCGCACCGTTACGGGTTTGCCCCACGTGCCGAGGAACGTGTAGCGGAGGCCGGCATCGAACCGCGTCCAATCCGGGATGGGCTGCAGATTGGTCTGATCGTAATATTGGGACGCCGTGTGGATGACCCGGCCTGTCAGGGTCAGGCCGCGCGGCAACCAGGGCGGCAGGTCGTATTCGCCGTAGAGGCTGAGCGTGGTGCCGGGGACACCGGGCGCGACCTTGCCGTCGAAAGCCCCGCCCTCGGTACGGACCAAGCGACCGTCGGTGAAGGCGATGCCCCCGATGAGGCGCGCGCCCGGCGCGATCTCGCCGAACAGACTGAACTCGATCCCCCGGTTCCGCTGCAGGCCGTTGAGCGCGTAGTTCCGCGTCGCCGGGTCCTGGAAGGCGTTGGGCTGGTTGATCTCGAACAGGGCGGCGCTGACGCCGACGACACCGAAATCGTACTTCACGCCGATCTCCTTCTGGTCGGCGATGGTCGGTGGGAGCGCCTGGTTCGGGTTGCTGGCCGTGACCGGCGAGGCACCGCTCGAGAGCAGGCCCTCGATATAGTTGCCGTAGAGCGAGAGGTGCTCCAGGGGCTTGACGACGAGGCCGACCGCCGGCGTCCAGGCGACCTTGTCGTAGCTCGACGTGGCGTCGCCGAAGGCGACGCTGCGGTTGATCTGCATGGACCCGCGGGCATTGCCGACCGGAGACGGACGCCATGGGCCGGCATGATTCTAGTTCGGGATCAGCTCGCGGGCCGGGCCGCCGGTCTCCTGGCCACGGGCCTGGGCATAGAAAGGGAGAGCGGGGTTCTTGGCGTTTCCGCTGTCCGTGTCCGGTCCGCCGAGCCAGGACGCGGACTGCGCCGGCGCCGGGATCGAGCCGGTGATCGTCGGGCTCTCCAGCCGATGCGGGGCGGGCCGGGCCTGGGAGGCCCCGGTCAGGGCGGCGAACGTGCAGGCGGACGCGAAAACGACGGCCGAAAAAGTCTTGATCATCGTCATGTCAGGTCTCCGGTGATTCCTGCTCGATCCGATCTCGTCGAGCAGTGATGCCGGACAGACGACGTCTTCGGCTGCTTATTCCATGACCCTGTCGAAAAATTCCAACGCCATGATCGAGACCAGATCAGCGCGAACGAATACTCGATGCCGAGTGCGAAGTTTTTCGTGCAGACGTGGAATAAACAGGATTTCGCGGCGTCCATGCCCCTGTCGCCGGCCCCGAAATTTGTTCGGTCCGGCCAGCGTGCCGACTGGAGCCCCGCCCATGCCAGGAGACAGGAGATGATGGACATGATGCGCCTCATCGAGCCGCTGATCCCGGCCCTGCGCCGCTACGCGCACGCCCTCCTGCGCAATCCGACCGATGCCGACGATCTGGTGCAGGATTGCCTCGAGCGGGCCGTCACCCGTTGGCATCAGCGCCAGGCCGACGGCGACGCGCGGACCTGGCTCTTCGCCATCCTCCACAATCTCGCGGTGACGCAGATGCGCCAGCGCGCGCGCCGCGGCGCCCACATGCCGATCGAGGACATTGCGGAGGCAAACCTCGCGGTGGCGCCGACGCAGGAGAGTGGCCTGCGCCACCGGGACCTGATGACGGCGCTCGACGCTCTGCCGGAAGAGCAGCGCAGTGTGCTCCTTCTGGTGACGGTGGAGGGCCTGTCCTACGCCGAGACCGCCGACATCCTCGCGATTCCGACCGGGACCGTGATGTCCCGCCTGTCCCGGGCCAGGGACCGGATGATCCAATCGATGGACGGGACCGAAGCCTCCGTCCCTGCCAAGCGCCCGCTCCTGCGGAGGGTGAAATGACCATGCGTCCGATCGGTGAAGACGATCTCCAGGGCCTCGTGGACGAGCGGCTCGATACCGCCCGGAGGCGCGAGGTCGAGGCCTATCTCGATGCCCATTCCGAGGCGCGGGCGCGGGTGGCGCGGATGATTTCCCTGCGCGAGGAGATGCGGGCCGCCTTCGCGCCCATCGCCGCCGAGCCGGTTCCCGCCCGGCTCAACCTGGCGCGGATCGTCGAGGCGCGCCGCCGGCCGGCACGTCCGATCTGGCAGGTTTTCCCCATCTGGCAGGCGATGGCGGCCGGGCTGCTCCTCCTCGTCGGAGGCGCCGGTGGCTGGGGCCTGCGCGAGGTGGTCTCGCCCGTGCCCACCGGCATCGAGGCGCTGGCCCAGTCCGCCAGCATGAACTACGCGGTCTATGCTCCCGACCACACCCGCCCTGTCGAGCTCGCCGCCGCCGACCGGGACGAACTCGCCGGCTGGTTCTCGGCCCGGATGAGGCGGCCGGTGGCGGTGCCGGACCTGAGCGGCTCCGGCTACCGCCTCATGGGAGGGCGTCTCGTCGCCACGCAGCAGGGGCCCGCCGGGCTGCTGATGTACGACGATGGGCACGGCGCGCGCTTCGTCATGTTGATGCGGCCCATGAGCGTTCCCGGCGACGCGCCGATGCGCGCCCACACGACGGAGACGTCGAACGGCTACGCCTGGGTCCAGGACGGGCTCGGCTACAGCCTCGTGGGGGCGGCCGACCCTTCGATCCTGCACCCCCTCGCCAACGAGATTCGCCGCGCAACCGCTAAAGCCATCTGAAGGCCCGCCATGTCCCTCCTGAACGACCTCACCGGGGCCGATCCGGCCTTGAGCCCGCGGGCCGCTTGTCTGCGCCTCGCCGCCATCGGGGCGCTCGTCGCCGGCACGACGGGGGCTTTCGCCTATGCCGGCGGCTGGCTCTCTCCGGGGGACCTGACCCAGGCGCGGATCGTCGACCGCTTCGAGCGGGTGAATGGCCCCCATCCGGGCTTTCGGCGAAACCACGCCAAAGGGCTCTGCCTCGCCGGGCGCTTCGAGAGCAACGGCCGGGGCGCGCGTGTGTCGACGGCGTCGCTGTTTGCCGCGGGACGGGTCACGCCCGTCACCGGCCGCATCGCGCTCGCGGGCGGCCAGCCCTACGCGGCGGACGCGGCCACGACGGTGCGCAGCCTTGCGCTGCGTTTCCACCTTCCCGACGGCGAGGAATGGCGCACCGGCAACAACGACATTCCGGTCTTCCCGGTCCGTAGCCCGGAGGGGTTCTACACGCAGCTTCTGGCCGCCAAGCCCGATCCGGCCACGGGCAGGCCCGATCCCGAGGCGCTCAAGGCGTTCTTCGCCGCGCATCCCGAGAGCGCGCAAGCGGCGGCCCTGATCAAGGCGCGGACGATCACCTCAGGCTTTGCCGACGACACCTTCCGGAGCCTGAACGCCTTCCGGTTCATCGCCACGGACGGGACCCGGACGCCCGTACGCTGGGCGTTCGTGCCGGAGCAGGCCGCCACGGCGGAGAGCCCAGCCCAGAGGGCTCGCGCGGACAACAACGTTCTGTTCGACGACTTCGAGTCCGCCGTCCGTCGGGCGCCCGTGCGGTGGCATCTCGTCGTCACCCTGGGGCAGCCCGGCGACCCCACGGCCGATGCGACGCGTCCCTGGCCGGTCGAGCGGCAGAGCCTGGACGTCGGGACCGTGATCGTCGCGGACACGCAGTCGGAAGCGGACGGCAATTGCCGCGACGTCAATTTCGATCCTCTCGTCTTGCCCGCCGGCATCGTGGGATCGGACGATCCGCTGCTCAGCGCCCGTTCGGCGGCCTATGCGCAATCCTTCACGCGCCGCGCCGGCGAACCGAAAACGCCGAGCGCCGTCCAAAACATGCCCGCAACGGGAGCCGGATTGTGAGCCACACCGCGCGCTTCAACCGGCCGGCCCGGCTGCTGCACTGGACCATGGCGGCCCTGATCCTTGCCATGCTGTTCATCGGCGTGGCGATGGTGACCTCGCTGGCGCACTACCACACCCTGGTCGCGCTGCACCGCCCACTCGGGATCGGCATCCTGGTCCTCGCGCTGTTGCGCCTGCTCAACCGCTGGCGCCATCCGCCGCCCGACCTGCCGTCGGACCTTCCGGGCTGGCAGCGGCGGGCGGCCCATGTCTCGCACGTCTTGCTCTACGGGTTGATGCTCGCGCTGCCGCTGGTCGGCTGGGCGATGCTGTCGGCGGCCGGCTATCCGATCGGGCTCGCCGGCTCCCTCGTCCTGCCGCCGATCCTGCCGCGCGATCCAAGTCTCTATGCGTGGCTCCGTCCGCTTCACACATTCCTGGCCTACACCCTGTTCGGTCTCATCCTCGCCCATCTGGGGGCGGCCCTGATGCATGGGCTGATCCGCCGGGATGGGGTTTTCTCCAGTATGGTCCCGGCTCGGCCGTCCCGTGTCCGCTGATGTGGCACGAAGCGGCGCGCGAAGCCGTCATGCCAGAAACGAAACCGGCCGGTCGCTCGATGTCGGGTGCCGATCAGGCCGGTCTTCCCGATCGTGGGGGTGAGGGTGTGACCAGCGTCGCAGGGGGGCGGGGATGCCGGATGGGACAATAGGATGTCGAACACGAATGGGGCCCCGACCATTGCCGGTCGGGACCCCATATTTGTTTCAAGTTCGGCTGCGACACCAGATCGTCGATGCTCTTCACACCGAACGTCTGGCGTCATGCGCTTCGGCCCAGCCTAAGCTCTGTCCGAAGGCACGGATCGGATCAGCTCCAGGTGAACTCGTTGGTCAAATGGGCCATGGGTGCCTGGCCGGTCACTTCGGTCACGTCGATGCCGGCGCCGATATTGCCCTCGCCCCAGACGATGTTGCCCGGATTTCCCGCGTTCTGATACGAGGAATCCGTCACCACCGTACTCTCGTTCACGCCCCAGAGCAGGGCGTTCGAGAGCGGGTTTCCACGCCCCTGGTCCGCCGCGATGTTGTCGAAGGAGCGGGTGAACTCGAACGTGTTGTTCTGGCCGTAATCCGCGAAGGCGCCGTTGCCCATATGGATCGCGTCGACGTTGCGGACTGTGCCGTTGTTCGATCCCTCGAAGATGACACCCTGGCCGCTCGGTGAGTTGTTGCCGTCGATGACCCCGTTCGAGACGGTGACGTTGTCGCTGTAGTAGATCGAGATGTTGTCCTCGGTCCAGGCGACGTTCGGATCGTTGTGGACGTAGAAGTTGTTGAGGGTGCTGTCCGGCGACTGGCCCATCTGCACGAGTTGCCCGCGGGGGAAGGGCCCGCGCATATCGTACCCTTCGATGTTTTCCAGTTCCGCACCCGGCGAGTATTGGATGAGCACGCCCGTCGACGTGTCGTGGAACGTGGCGTTCGTCACGCTCAGGTCTTCGGCCTCGAAGGCCGAAATCCCGTAATGGTCCGGGGTCCGCTCGGCGCCCGTCTCAGGGGCGCCCACGTTGAAGACCTCCACGTTCTGGATATCGACGTTGTCGCCCTCCATGACGCGGATGCCGGCGCCTTCCTCGGTGCCACCGTTTCCATTGATATGGATGCGGACGTTCTCGACCGTCACATTGTCCACGTGATCGATGTCGATGCCGGGACCGCTATCGACATAGATGTCCATGTCGCGGATGACATCGCCTTCCCGAGCGACGATCGTCCCGTCATGGCGTGTCAGCGGAGCCGTGTCGTCCCCGGGCACCGGATCGGATGGCGGCGCGACCACCGGAGGCTCCTCGGGCGAGGGCGTCGGTCCGATGTCCGGAACCACCGGATCCGGTCCCTCGGAGATGGGATCCGGTTTGCCGACGTCCGGCACCGGCTCTGAGACGCCCTGGCCGAAGTCGTTCGTCCAATGCGCCATGGGCGCCTGGCCGGTCACTTCGGTCACGTCGATGCCGGCGCCGATATTGCCCTCTCCCCAGACGATGTTGCCCGGATTTCCCGCGTTCTGGTACGAGGAATCGGTCACCACCGTGCTCTCGTTCACGCCCCAGAGCAGGGCGTTCGAGAGCGGATGTCCACGCCCCTGGTCCTCCGCGATGTTGTCGAAGGAGCGCGTGGAGTCGAAGGTGTTGTTCTGGCCGTAATCCGCGAAGGCGCCGTTGCCCATATGGATCGCGTCGACGTTGCGGACGGTGCCGTCGTTCGATCCCTCGAAGATGACCCCCTGGCCGCTCGGCGAATTGTTGCCGTCGATGACGCCGTTGGAGACGGTGACGTTGTCGCTGTAGTAGATCGAGATGTTGTCCTCGGTCCAGGCGACGTTCGGATCGTTGTGGACGTAGAAGTTGTTGAGGCTGCTGTCCGGCGACTCGCCGAACTGTACGAGCTGACCGCGGGGGAAGGGCCCGCGCATGTCGTAACCTTCGATGCCCTCGAGTGTGGCGCCCGGCGAGTATTGGACCAGGATGCCCGTCGACGTGTCGTGGAAGGTCGCGTTCGTCACGCTCAGAGCCTCGGCCTCGAAGGCCGAAATTCCGTAATGGTCCGGGGTCCGCTCGGCGCCCGTCTCGGGTGCGCCCTCGTTGAAGACTTCGACGTTTTGGACGGTGACGTTGTCACCCCGCATGATACGGATGCCGGCACCTTCCTCGGTGCCGCCGTTTCCATTGATATGGATGCGGACGTTCTCGATGGTCACGTTGTTTACGTGATCGACGTCGATGCCGGGCCCGCTATCGACATAGATGTCGAGGTCGCGAATGACATCGCCTTCCCGGGCGACGATCGTCCCGTCATGGCGTGTGAGCGGAGCCGTGCCGGCGCCGGATTCCACCAGATCCTGACTGTCGGAGAGAGGCTCCCGGCTGCCCATGTCCGGAACCGGGCTCGAAATACCGTTCTCGGTGAAGCTTGAAACGAAGTCGTATGTCGGGCTCGACCAGAGACCCGTATCGAAGGTGGAACGCTCCTCGTCTTGCGACGCGACGTCATGATGCGAATGCTGCATTCGTTTTCCAGTTGTGTCTGCGATCGGTCCTGATGCCGATCCTCTCAATCCGCGCCGATTCTGGTCACGGATCCCCCTCAGCATCGGCGTTGTCCGCTGACACTATTCCCAAGATTATTATCGCAATGATGAGCGAATAATCGGATTTGTTGATTTATCGGGCAGTACTAAGAAGAACTTCCTCTATGTTTTCCGGCAAATGTACAGATAGGTACACTTCGGTAATCTAGTACTTTATTGATACAACAAATCTTAGTGAGCAGAACTTGTTCAAAATGTGTCGCTGATGATTTTCGATCCTGTCGAGCGGCTCACCGATCGTGCCGGACGAGAGGGGGGAGGCATGCCGGTGCGTGCACAGCGCGGACCCGTTTCTACCGGACGGAAGCTGAGGCCCGGCCCGGCGATCAATCATCGAATCGAGAGCGGTGGAGCGGGGCGGCGGGAGTTGGGAGGAGGCCGTCTTCACCCGAAGGCGGGAGGTGGCCTCGGATGCTGCCGGCCGCTCCGAGCGGGTGGGTGCAGGCTCGAATGCCCGACCTGGCGGGGCCACCGTCGCTCAAGACGGACGTAGTCCCGATGCGCACTTCCTCGCGGAGCCCAAGGCCGCGATGATACGGGTGGTGCGCTCCCGATCAATACAGTCGATTGCAACACTCTGGATAGCGTCGAACGCCCGCTCATATCATCGTATGTGGAAACAATCTGATGATATACAATGTCCAGTCCTTGAGGGCGGTCGCAGCCTATCTCGTCGTCTGCTTCCACTGCCAAGTCTTGCTGTTCGGCCATCTCAAATACTCGATGGGCTCCTGGGGGGTCGATATCTTCTTCGTCATCAGCGGGTTCGTGATGGCCTACACCACCGACGGCCGGATCGCGCCACCATATCAATTCATCATGAAACGGCTGGTTCGCGTCGTTCCGCTGTACTGGTTCATGACGATGGCCGTTTTTCTCGCAGCCCTCTCGATGCCCTTCCTGTTTCGCAGCATCGATGACGGGCTGGGTCATCTGCTCATGTCGCTGGCATTCATCCCCTTCGAGAAATCGAACGGCTTGATACAGCCTATCCTGTTCCTTGGATGGACTCTAAACTACGAAATGTTCTTCTATTGTCTCTTTTTTCTGGGTCTGTACGTTTATCCGGAAATAAACCGGTACATTTATGTCAGTCTTGTCATCGTGGCCCTCGTGATGATCGGGCTGCTGCTTCGGCCAGAAAATGCGCTGGGCCGATTCTATACGAATGCTATTATCCTTGAATTCGCTGCGGGCATGTGGATTTGCTATGTTGTCCGCCGCATCACTGTTCCGGCTGGTCTTCTCAACGTCTCGATGATCGGCGCCTTGGGCCTCGCCAGTTTCGGTCTGTTGCTGGCGGCAGAATTTCTTTGGCCGACAGCACCTCGCTTCGTCGCACTTGGTTTGCCGGCAGCCTCACTCGTCACTGCCGCAGTGTTGCTGGAAGCCAACGGCATCAGTTCGAGAACCGCCTTTGCCGTCGAGCAGGGAGACAGTAGCTATGCGCTGTACCTCACGCACTTCCTGTCTTATCAAGTATGTGAGAAAGTATTGTTTAAATTCTTTGATCCTCAGAATTTCTCTCTGAGGATGGTCGCATTCGTCGGCGCAGTCGTACTCGCCGGACTCGTTGCCCGGATCGTACATCGTCGGATCGAGGTTCCTTTGACTCAATGCGTCAGAGGCTTGTTCAGTGGCCTGAAGCGCCCGTCTCACGCTAGTTCATAGATATTTTCCGAAATATCCGATGTCATTCTGATTATTTGATAATATAATTTTATTATGCTAGGTGAAAGCAACTATACAAATTAAAAATAACCGGATGCACAATTTATAATCCTCAGGATCTATTTGTTCCGTCATCCTCCGGCAACTTGTGCACCCACGCGGTCGCTGATGTTTGCGAGACCATCGAGGCGGTCCGAGCACGGGGGCTCCACGTCCCGCCCTACGGTCGCGACCTGCTCAGAAGGCGTAGCGAACGTGGCAATAGGGCATCAGCTCGGCCAGATGATCCTTGAGGCGCGCGATCCATCGGCCCTTCCAGCCGGTTCGATAGCGCAGGTTGTCGCCTCCTCCCTGCGACCGTTTCCCCTCCTGGATGTCGGGCCGCCAGAGCAGGTCTTCCGCGCGGGGGTGCCAGTTCAGGTTGACCGCGTGGAGATCCGCATTGTGCGTGAGCAGGATGATCTCGGCCTTGAGCTGTGCCTTGGCCGCCGGGCCGATCCCCTCGTCGATGGCGGTGAACAGGTCGCGCCAATCGGCTTCCCAGCCTTCGTAGAGGATGACCGGCGAGAAGTTCACGTGGACTTCGAAACCGGCCGCCACGAAATCGTCGATGGCGGCGATGCGCTCATGCATCGGCGCCGTGCGCACATCGACGACCTTGGCGATCCGCTCCGGCATCAGCGAGAAGCGGATACGGGTCTTGCCCCGGGGATCATAGGTGAGCAGCTCCCGGTTCACGGCCTTCGTGGCGAAGGAGGCCTTGGCGTTGGGGAGATCGCGGAACAGGCCGACCATGTCGCGCACGTTGTCCGACAGGGTCGCGTCCACGGACAGATCGCCATTCTCGCCGAGATCGTAGACCCAATGGGCCGCATCCACCGTATCGGGCTCCGGTAGCGGCCCCTGGCGTGCGGCGTGGCGTGTGATCGCGGCGCAGACCTGCTCGATGTTCACGAAGAGGGAGATCGGATTGGCGAAGCCCTTGCGCCGGGGGACGTAGCAGTAAGCGCAGGCCATCGCGCAGCCATTCGAGGTCGAGGGCGCGATGAAGTGGGCGCTGCGCCCGTTCGGCCGCATCGTCAGGCCCTTCTTCACACCGAGCACCAAGGTCGAGCGTTTGATCCGCAGCCAATCCTCCGCGGAGCCTGCGTTTCCGTGCAGGTTCGGGATGTTCCAGTGCGACGGGACCTCGATCCGCTCGGCGTGGGGAAAACGGTCGAGGATCGCGAGCCCGCGCCCGAAATTCGCCACGGCGGGCTCGTGGTAGATCGTGCGGATATCCAGGATGTCGCGGGAAAGGGCCATGCGGTGTCCAGCGGCGCGCCGTTGCACCTCGGCCGGATAGATAGGGCGGTGAGCGCCGGAGAGGATGACGTTCCGGCCGGGGCGCGGCTCCGCGGACACGTCGTTAACAGGAAGTTACCGTCCGCCCCTTTGTGGCGGCACCGAAACATGCGCTCAAGGCGCTTGCGTGCGGCTCCCGTCGCAGGAGGTGAAACCATTGCCTTGGCTACCGCGTATTCCAGGCATGGTCAGTTTCGACATGCTCATCGATGATCTGGAACGAGAGAAGCAGGCGCTCGTGCAGGACACGGCACGCCGTGGACCTGCGTCCTATGCCGTCATCGATATGCTGATCGCGCTCGACCTGAAGATCTTCGCCTTGAGAACGCTGAGCGAGGACCGCTGAATCCGGCCCGGACAGGACCGGGTCGCTCGTCTCGATGTCGTCGAAACCACCGGATTCTGCCTGCGGCATCGAAAGGTCCGAGCGCCTCGGACGGCGCCGGGTCGCATCCCGCACGCGGGGGAGTTCGTGTTCCGGGGCGAGCGTCGGTCGTCGGGTTTACCGCTCGTGGAGCCTGTCAGGCCGCGGCGACGTTCTTTTTGGCAAAGGCGAACTTGTACGCGTCTGCGGCGGGTAACGGCTCGCTCAGGAGGTAGCCCTGGGCTTCCGTGCAGCCTTCGCGACGGACGCGAGTCAGCTGCGCTTCGTCCTCGATGCCCTCCGCCGTGATGCTCGCCCCCAGCCGTTCGCCGAGTCCGACGATGGCGCGCACGATGGCGGCCGTGTCGGCATCGGCGATTTCACGAATGAACGAACGGTCGATCTTGATCTTGTCGAAGGGAAACCGCCGGAGGTAGCTGAGCGACGAGTAGCCGGTGCCGAAATCGTCCAGGGCAATGCGGACCCCGAACGCGCGAAGCCGGTGGAGGCAGGCGGTCACGCTTTCCACGTCACCGATCAGCACGCTCTCGGTGATCTCCAGTTCCAGACGGTTCGGCGGCAGGCCGGAAGCGGCCAAAGCCGATATCACGCAATGTTCCAGGCCGGGCTCCGCGAATTGCACCGCCGAGACGTTGACCGCGACCCGCAGATCGCCCGGCCAGGCCGCAGCTTCCCGGCAGGCTTCCTGCAAAGCCCATGTCCCGAGGGGAACGACGAGACCGGTCTCTTCGGCCAACGGAATGAAATCGGCGGGCGAGACGATGCCTCTCACGGGGTGGTGCCAGCGCATCAGCGCCTCGAAGCCGCTGGCGGTGTCGGTGGCAAGGTCGATGATCGGCTGATAATGCAGTTCGAACTCGCCGAGCCGCACGGCTTCGCGCATGTCGAGTTCGAGGACGTTTCGCTCTGCGATCGCCGCATCCATGGCGGGTTCGCAGAAGCGGAACGTGCCTCGGCCGGCCGCTTTCGCGCGGCCGAGGGCGATGTCGGCGTTCTTCAGCAACTGGTCCGGGTCGCCGCCGTCCTGAGGCCCGACGGCGATGCCGATGCTGACGCCGACGCTGACCGAACGACCGTCGAGATCGAAAGGCCGCTTCAGCGCCTCGATGACCTGCTGCGCTGCGGCACTGGCATTCTGAGGTTGGTCGAGTCCCCTCAGCACGATGGCGAATTCGTCGCCGCCGAGCCGGGCGACGGTGTCCCCCTCGTGAACGTTCGCCGTCAGGCGCTCTGCGACCTGGCGCAGCAGGCTGTCTCCCGTCGGGTGACCGAGGCTGTCATTGATCGCTTTGAAGCGGTCCAGATCGCAGGCGAGAACCGCGAAGATGTGCCCGCGCCGTTCGACATTGTCCATTTCCCGGCCGAGTCTGTCGCGGAACAGCACGCGATTGGGCAAGCCGGTCAAGGCATCGTGCAACGCCAGATGCTCCAGCTGCTGTTCCGCATGCTTGCGCCTTCCGATGTCGATATGCGTCCCGACGATGCGCACGGGGATTCCTTCCGCATCGCGCGTCACCACCTTGCCGCGCGACAGGACCCAGCCGTAGGGGCCGGCCTTCGTCCGCATCCGGAGCTCGCATTCGAAAACCGGCGTCCGTCCGTCGATATGGTCCGATAGGAGCCGCCGGGCCGTCGCTGCATCGTCGGGATGCATCAACTGTTGCAAGGCGCGCATATGTCCGTCGATCTCGCCCGGTCGTCGCCGAGCATGGTCTGCCAACGGTCCGAGAACCAGATGTTGCCCGTGGGGATGTTCCAATCCCAGAGGCCGTCGCTGCCGCTGTCCAGGGCGAAAGCGAGCCGTTCCTCGCTGGACCGTAACGCCGTTTCGGCGGCCTTGCGGTCGGTGACGTCGCGAAGCGACGACACGTAGCCGATGGGCTCGGACGAGCCCGGCAGGCGCGTGACCTTGAGGCACGCCTCGATCCACACCCAGGACCCATCCCGCCGACGATGGCGCTGGGTCGTGATGGCCCCTTCGATCCGGCCTGCTACGAGATCGGCGAGGACCTGCTCAAGGTCGGCGACATCGTCCGGATGGATGAAATCGAGGGGCCGAGTGCCGATGATGTCCTCCGGGCGATAGCCGAGGACGGTCATCGAGGCAGGCGATACATACCGGCGGGTCCTATCGAGATCGGACCAGATGATGACGTCGGTGGTATTCTCGGCGAGGAGCCTGTAGGCGGCTTCGCTTTCGCGCAAGGCGTGATTGGCCCGGCGCATACGGTCGACGAACAGGGCGAGTGCCGCGAAACCGACAATCGTGAGCATGATCGCGGCGATGCCCGCGGCGAGCGCGAAATGCGGCAGACTCGATGCCGTGTCGGGCGCGGCCATGTTCGGAACCAGCTCGGCCGCGCCCATGGCGATGAAATGCACGCCCGCGATGGAAACCGTTAGAAGCATCGCCGCCACGGCTGTCGCGTATCGCAGCGTGTCACGCGCGAAAATGACGAAGGCGATGGCGGTAAGCGACCAGCCGACGAGCAGCGCGGTCACGAGGAGCGGCAAGTTCATTGATTGGACGACGGCGAACCGGATACTCGCCATCCCCGCGAGATGCATCCCCGTCATGCTCATGCCCAGGATCACCGCGGCCCCTACGGCCACCACGGGTATGGCGCACCACCGGGACAAGGTGAGCGCCGCCATGGAACCGAGGATGCCGACGAGAAGCGAGACGAGGGTGAGTTTCAGATCATAGGCGATCGCGATGCCGGGGTCGTAGCCGAGCATCCCGATGAAGTGGGTGCTCCACATCCCGGCACCGGCCGAGAAACCAGCCGCGAACAACCAGGCCCATGTCTCGAAGCCCCGGCTCCGAAAAACGTGGCGAGCGAGCCGCAGGGCAGTATGGCACGATACCCAGCATACGAGCGCCGCCAGCGGCAGGACCCACCAATGATGCTGCTCGGTCATGCACAAAAAGGCACGATACATTCTACGACAGCCTTTCGCCACCTTAGGGGCGACACTGCCGAAGTGTGGTTTAACAAAATCGGAATTTTGGCCGCAAAATAGAATATAGCTCTATTTGAGGAGTGGATTGCTTCAATGGAGCCTGCTCTTCGAGCCTCGGCGCCGATCCGTTCCCATGCCGATTGTTGATGATGGGCCATGCACGGCGACCCTCGCCGTGTAAGGCGGCGGACAATCTGCCTTGATGCGCGCGCATCGCCCGCCTCTCGGAGGGGGCGGACCGGCTACTTCCATCCGCCCCCGGGCAGGCGGCCGTGATAGGGCGTGTTGCGGCAATGGCCCCACGGCCCGCGCCAGTAACCGGGAGGGCAGCCATTGCCGGCCCGTGCCTGATACCACCCGCCCGGAAGACGTCCGACATAGGGTGTCGAGCGGCAATGCCCCCATGGGCCACGCCACGCTCCGGGGCCGCAGCCGCCCGCGACACGCAGCACGGGTGCCTCGCTCGCGGAGGCTGGGGCGATGGGAAAGGCCATCGCCGGCAGCGATGCGACGCTAAAGATGGCGACCAGGGCGACGAGGCGTGGCTTCACGTGCTGATCCTCTCATGACGAGGGAATTACACATGGGCGCGTCACGTTCGGCAACCAACATCATGAGCGGCGGTTAGCGAAATCTATCGACAAACTGCGCATTCATTGATGAATGTCGCTAAGGCGTGCGCGAAGACGCTGGGCGCCTCCTGTCGCGGGTCGCGAATTCCGCTGAAACCCGCATCGCTCAGGGCGTCCATTTCCCGCCAGCCATCCCGCATCGCGGGCGCGCCGCCGATGGCGACGCGATCGTGGCAGCCCCTTTAGGTCACCAAGCCCGCGCGGCCATGGCCGCGCATGACTTCTTCCCATCCCATCCCAGTCTTCGCCGAGGGAGACGGTGCGGTTCGAGCGCGCCGGCCATTCGGATCACGGCGTAGCGCGCTCCAGAACGCCATTCCGGGCGGCCATCCGCACCCGGTCCGCCGCATCGTCGGCCTGGGCGAATTGCGCATTGTAGAGGCGCCGGTAGGCCCCGTCCGCCGAAAGGAGCGCCTCGTGCCGTCCCTGCTCCACGATGCCCTCCGAGCCGACCACGACGATCCGGTCCGCCTTGCGGATGGTGGCGAGCCGGTGGGCGATGACGAGGGTGGTGCGGCCCTCGGAGAGTTCCACGAGGGAGCCCTGGATCGCCTGTTCGGTCTCGCTATCGAGGGCCGAGGTGGCCTCGTCGAGGATCAGGATCGGCGGGTTCTTGAGAAACACGCGGGCGATGGCGAGGCGCTGTTTCTGGCCGCCCGAGAGCTTCACGCCGCGTTCGCCGACGACGGTGTCGAGGCCGTTGGGCAGTCCCTCGATCAGGGCGGAGAGCTTGGCCCGCTCCGCGGCCTGCGCGATCTGCGCCTCGGTGGCGTCGAGCCGGCCATAGGCGATGTTCTCGCGGATCGTGCCCGCGAACAGGAAGACGTCCTGCTGCACGATGCCGATCTGCCGGCGCAGTGAGGCGAGGGTGAGGTCGCGGATGTCGATGCCATCAATGGTGATGCGCCCGCTCTCCACCTCGTAAAACCGCGGAATGAGGGAGCACAACGTCGTCTTGCCGGCCCCGGACGGGCCGACGAAGGCGACGGTCTCGCCGGCGGCGATGTCGAGATCGAGCCCCGACAGGACGGGCCGGCCGGCGGTGTAGCCGAAACTCACGGCCTCGAAGCGGATGTCGCCCTTCAGCGCCGGCACGGAGACGGCGCCGGGGCGGTCGACGATGTCGGGCTCGGTGGCGAGCAGCTCGGCGTAGCGCCGGAAGCCCGCGACCCCCTTCGGGTAGGTCTCCACGACGGCACCGATCTTCTCGAGCGGCCTATAGAAGACGCCCACCAGCAGCAGGAACCCGATGAACCCACCGGGCGAGAGCTCGCCACGCACGACGAAGGCCGCGCCGCCCAGCAGCACGACGATCTGGACGAGCCGCATGCCGAGATAATTGATCGACAGGCTGGCGGCCATGATCCGGTAGGCTTCGAGCTTGGTCTCGCGGTACTTCCGGTTGTCGGAGGCGAACAGGCGCCGCTCGTGCGGCTCGTTGGCGAAAGCCTGCACCACGCGCATGCCGCCGACATTCTCCTCGATGCGGGCGTTGAAGGCGGCGACACGACCGTATTGCGTCTGCCAGTTCCGCGTCATGCGACCGCCGTAGCGGAGGGTGACGAAGGCGATCACCGGCAGGATGGCGGCGGTCAGGAAGGCCAGGGGCGGGTGGACGTAGACCATCAGCGCGAAGGCGCCGATGAGCGTCATCACCGCGATGAAGAGGTCCTCCGGCCCGTGATGTGCGACTTCGCCGATCTCCTCCAGGTCCTTGGTGACGCGGGCGACGAGGTGGCCGGTCTTCTGGTTGTCGAAATAGCGGAACGAGAGCTTCTGCAAATGATCGAAGGCACGGCGACGCATCTCGGTCTCGATATTGATGCCGAGCACGTGCCCCCAATAGGTCACCACCACCATGAGGCCGGCATTGGCCACGTAGATCACCCCGAGGCCGAGGGCGGCGAGCACGATCAACTGCCAATCCTGGCGCGGCAGCAGCACATCGACGAAGGCCTTCACGGCCATGGGAAAGCCCAGTTCGAGCAGGCCCGACAGGACGGCGCATCCGAAATCGACGAGGAACAGGGTCCGGTGCGGGCGGTAATAGGCGAGGAAGTCCTTCAGCATGATGCTTTCGTCAGGTGATCGACGGGGCAGAGGGCACCGCAGGAGGGGACGCCCGGTATGCGGTAGCGCATACAGCAAACCCGCCGCCGCCGCTCCTCGCCGCCTCGGAAAGCCTGGGCCAGCGGGCAGCGGCCGAACGCATCGCCACCGCATCGGCCGAGGCACGCCTCGGCGCGGGAGGAGGCCGGCAGGGCGTCACCACTCAACGCGCGCAGGGCGAAATCAGCGGTAACGCCGGCATTGCACCAGAGAACATGGCGGGACAGTCCGTAATGCGTCTGGCACAGGTCGAAGAACGGCCGCAGGTGGCCCTCGATCAGGGGATCGAGGCCGGGCTCCGGGCTTGCGCGCCGGTCGTCCTCCTCCGCCACGATGAAGCGGGAGACGATGCCGCTCTCGTCGAGTTCGAAGCCGACCCTGTCGAACCCGATCGGCAGGGCACGGCCGAGGCGGCTGAGTGCGGTGAAGTAGGGGATGATCAGGGCGGGAAGGTAGTACTGCGTCCAGAGCGAGACCAGGGCGCGACGGTCGGCGGTCTCGAAGCCGTCGCCTGACGCCCTGCCGAACCCGTCCACCACCTCGTCGAAGGCTGCTTTGCTGGTGAGGATCGAGAGCGGCCGGGTTCCGGACCCGGACGGCGCCGTGGCGATCCGGCAGCCGAAGGCCGACAGTGACGGCGGAACCAGTGCGGCGAGTTGATCGATCATGCGCGCCCCGCGACCCGATCGGCATCGAGGGTCCGGCGGATCGTCGCGCGCAGGGCGGCAACGGCGACGGCGTAGAACAGGATCGCGATGCTGAAATAGGCCGGCCAGCCCACATGCGCCGCGAGCGCCGGCACGGCGACGCGCAGGGGCATCGCGGCAAAGTACGCCGCTCCGAACAGGAGCGCGTAATCGGTGGCGGGACGAGGCCCCTGCGCCCAGCGATAGATCATGTTGAACACCGGCACTCCGAGGCCGCCGCCGCCGACGATGCCGAGGATCGTCGCGGCGATCGCGAGAGGGGCCGACCCGGTGGCGGCGCCGGCGATCATCAGCCCGCCGCCGGCGATCACGCCCAGCGCCGAGACCGTGATGAGCCGCAGGGTCCCGACCCGTCGCACGAGGACGCCCGAGACCAGGGCCATGACGAGGTTGATGACAGGCGAGAGAGAACCGGTGACGAACCCGACCTCCCGCAACGACACCCCCAGATCCAGCAGGGCGAGGTTGTTCAGGCCGGAGAGGGCGAACATGGCGGCGAAGTACAGGCCCAGGACCAGAATGCGTGGCCCCAGGAGGCGCAGGCGTTCGAAGGGGGCCGTCATGCGTTCCGCCGGACCGGCATCGCGGCGAAGCCGGACTTCCGGGTAGCGCAGCATCGGCAGCAGGCAGAGGAGATTGAGACCGGCGATGCCCAGCACGGCGGCCTGCCAGCCGATCATGTCGTAGTACCCGACCAGCAGGCCCGAGCCGGCGATTCCGCCCAGGGACGCGCCGGAGAGTTTGGCCGATGCCACGAAGGGCCGCCGGTCGACGGGCACCGTCTCGACCACCAGGGCTTCGAGGGCGATGTCCATGGTGGCGACGCAGAAGCAGGTCGCCACCGCGAGACCGAGGAGAAGGCCGAGCGGCCACGCTTCGCCCAGGCTCAGCACCAGCAGCAATGCGATGGTCGCGCCCTGCATCAGCGCGATCCAGCCGATGCGATGCGGCAGGCGGGGCAGGCGCAGCCTGTCGATGGCGACGGCCCAGAGAAACGTCAGACCGACGGGCAGGTTGATGAGCTGCAGCAGACCGATCTCGGCGAGCTCGACGCCGCGTGCCCGCAGGATCAGCGGGGCGCCGCTGGCCAGGAAGCCGAGCGTGGTCCCGAAGGTGATGTAGAGGCTGAAGAACGGCAGCAGGGGCCGCGCCCGGCGCCACGCTCTGGACGCCCCGTCGAACCGGGTCCCGCTCATGCGCTCCGCGCCGCCCGGCCCGGTTGCTCGCTGGGGATAGGCACGGACCCTGGGAACCATGCTTCCGCGCCGGTCACGCCGGCTCCTCCGAGACGGCGCTGTACCGGCCTCGACTGACGCGGCGACCGATCCGCGATCCGGCGCGCGACGGGACAGGGCCTCCCTTCGGACATCCGGAGCCTCCCTGTGTCTTGACGTGCGCGCAGTTTTTAAACAGTCTAATCTACTGTAAACATTGGCCTTTCGTTCGGATTATGACGTGCCCCGCTTTCATGCAAGGTCCGTTTGGACGCAGTGCCGCCGGCCTTCGCTCCTCGCGCTCCGTATCCGGCTCCTATTGCCCCGGCATGGTGAGGATCAGCGGCCCGCTGCGCGAGGCGATGACCGTATGCTCGTATTGTACCGTGAGGGCCTTCGGCTGGCTGTAGAGGGTCCAGGGGTCGTCGCCATCCGCGGCGAACTCGGCGCCGAGGGACAGGAACGGCTCGACGGTGAAGACCAGCCCCTCCTGCATGATCCGTCGCTCGGAGGCGTCGGGCCAGGTGGCGATCTCGGTCGGTTCCTCGTGCAATGACAGGCCGACGCCGTGGCTCGCGAGGTTGCGGACGAGAGTGTAGCCGTTCTTCCGCGCGAAGGCTCCGACGGCCCGTCCGATATCGGCCAGGGGCTTGCCGGTACCGACCTGGCGCAGGCCTGTCCACATCGCTCGGCGCCCGTCCCTGCACAGTCGCTCCACCGCCCGCGTCACCGGCGGCACCGCGAAGGACGCGCCCGTATCGGCGAAGTAGCCGTCCTTCTCGGCGGACACGTCGATATTGACGAGATCGCCCGGATTGATCCTGCGGTCGCTCGGAATGCCGTGGGCGATTTCCTCGTTGACGCTGATGCAGGTGGCTCCGGGGAAGGCGTAGACGAGTTCCGGTGCCGGGCGAGCTCCGGCCGACTCCATGATCCGCCGCCCGATCCCGTCGAGGTCGCGGGTGGTCATGCCGGGCTCGATGGCCTTGCCCATCGCCTCGAGGGTGTCGGCGACGATGCGCCCGATCCGCTTCAGGCCGGCCAGCTCGTCGTCATTCGACACCGTCATGTCGTCATCCCTTCATGGCGCCGGAGGCGGCTCCGCTCGCGCGGTTCTGCCATCCTCCGCGAGCCCGGCAAAGCCTGGGCCGCCCCAGATGCCGTTCGCTCCCCATGGGTCTGACGGGCCTATGACGTGCTGGCTCCCGCTCAGGCGGCGAAGGCGCCGCGCAAGCGCAGGGCCTCGATCTCGTCCGCCGAGAGGCCGAACTCCGAGAGCACGTCCTCGGTATGTTCGCCGAGAAGCGGCGCATGCCTGCGGGCACGCTGCGGTGTGCCCGTGAGCTTCACGGGGAAACCGATGTTCGGCACCGTGCCCTCGATCGGGTGGGGAACCTCGATGCGCATCTGCCTGTGCCGGCCATGCTCGCTTTCGAACGCTTCCGGATAGGTGTTCATGCGGCCGGCCGGAATGCCGGCAGCGAGAAGCAGAGACACCCATTCCTCACTGGTCCTGGCGGCAAAGCTCCGCTCCAGCTCCTCGATCAGCTCTTCGCGGTTGGCGAGGCGCGCGGGGATGTCGACGAAGCGGGCATCCTCGAACAGTTCGGCGCGATCGAGCACGTCGCAGAGCAGGCGCCAGAGCTTCTGGTTCGTGGCCCCCATGACGAAGTAGCCGTCCGAGGCCCGCACCGCCTGGTAGGGGGCGCTCATGCGGTTGGAGGTGCCGAGCGGCTGCGGGATCCGTCCCGTCCCCCAATATTCCGAGACGTCCCAGATCGAGAAGGCCAGGGCCGCGTCGAAAAGCGAGGCGTCGATATACTGGCCCTCACCGCTCGCCTGTCGGCCGATATAGGCTGAAAGGATCGCGTAGACGGTGAACAACGCGCAGCCGATATCGGCGACCGGCACGCCGGCCTTCACCGGCGGACCGCCCGGATGGCCGGTGACGCTCATCACCCCCGACATCGCCTGGGCCATCAGGTCGTAGCCGGGGCGCTTCGCCCAGGGACCCGACTGGCCGAAGCCCGAAATGCTCGCATAGATGAGCCCTGGATTGCGGGCGCGCATCGCCTCGTATCCGAGGCCGAGGCGCGCCATCACGCCGGGCCGGTAATTCTCGACCAGCACATCCGCATTGGCGGCCATATCGAGGAGCAGGTCGCGCCCGGCATCGGATTTGAGGTTCAGGGCGAGGCTGCGCTTGTTCCGGTTCATGTTGAGGAAGCCCATGCTGTCGGGCCCCTTCATCTTGAACCCCATGGCGCTGCGGGTCTGGTCGCCCGTGCCCGGCGGCTCCACCTTGATGACATCCGCTCCGAGATCGCCGAGCAGCATGCTGCAGAACGGCCCCGCCATCACCTGCGTCACGTCGAGGACGCGGATGCCCGCGAGGGGGAGGGGGCGGGGTTCTTCGTGCACGGAGTGATCCATCGTGCTCGATTCCTGTTTTGCGCCGGGGGTGGGTGCGGCCCGCCGGCGGTGGCGTTACGCGAGGAGGACACGACTCGCTGTGTGCATCTCCTCTCCCCGCCTGCGGGGAGAGGGGATTGCGCTCTGGCTTCGGCTCAAGCCAGCGCAGCCAGGATCGCGCTACTCCGCAGGAACCGCCCGTCCCAGGGGCGGTACCACCGGCTCCTCTTCGAACGGGCGCTCCGGGTGCATGGTGAAGGCGAGGACCGCGCCCAGGAGGCAAAGGCCGATGGAGCCGACGAAGGGCAGGGTCCAGCTTCCCGTCATGTCCACGATCATCCCGAACACGATCGGCGAGATGATCGCCGCCACCGCCGAGCCGGTATTCATCAGGCCCGCTGCCGTGCCCGAATATTTCGGCGCGATGTCCATCGGCACCGACCAGATCGGGCCGATCACCAATTCGGCGAAGAAGAAGCCGGAGCTGAGCAGCAGCGCCACCAGGGTCAGGTCCCGTGTGAAGAACACGCCGGTGAGACTCGCCGCCGCGCCGAGGAAGCCGACCACGATGACGCTGAGCCGGGCGAGCTTGAGATCCCCTGTGCGCTTCAGGATGCGGTCGCTGAACACGCCGCCGAGGGTGTCGCCGACGACGCCGGCGAAGAACACGCCCGAGGCGAACAGGGCGGAGTTCTTCAGGTCCAGCCCATAGTTGAGCTTGAAGAAGCTCGGCAGCCAACCGAGGAACAGCCACAAGGTCCAGCCGTAGCAGAAATAGGTCAGCGTCACCGGTAGCATGCGCCGGGTCAGGCGGCCCCAGGGCACGTTCTGCTTGGCGCCCACTTGGCTCGGGGGCGGCAGCACCGCGAGTTCCTCCGGTGTGATCGCAGGGTGATCCTTCGGGTCGTCGCGGAAGTAGAGGTACCAGACCACGACCCAGGCGAAGCTCGCCACCCCTAAGATGACGAACCCGATGCGCCAGCCGAACTGGTAGATCAGGAAGGCCACGATGGGCGGCGCCACCGCGTTGCCCAGTCGAGCGAAGGCATGCGTGATGCCCTGCGCGAAGCCGCGCTTGCCCGGCGCGGTCCAGTTCTGCATGGCGCGGGTGGCAGTGGGGAAAGTGGCGCCTTCGCCGAAGCCGAGGAGGACGCGGGCGAGGAACAGGCTGATGAGCCCGCCCACGAACCCGGTGAGGATCGTCGCCGAGGCCCAGATCAGGCCGCAGACGAGGAGGGTCCGCCGCGCGCCGAACTTGTCGCCCACCGAGCCGCCGATGACCTGGAAGATCGCGTAGGGATAGGCGAAGGCGGACAGGATCAGGCCGAACTGGGTGTTCGAGAGCCCGAGATCTTTCATGATCTCGCCGCCCGCCGTGGCGATGTTCACCCGGTCGAGATAGGTGACGAAATACATCAGGCAGAGCAGGAACAGCACCATGTTCGACGCGGAGACGCGTCTTTTAGCTGGCGTCATCGGGGTTTCCTCGGGTTGAGCGCGCCACCCGCCCCGGTTTGATCACCGGTTGTTTGTGGGATCACGCGTGGTTGGGTCTGGCTGGGTCGTCGCTTTTTCTTGCTCTCTCGTAGGGTAGAGGCGTCTGTTGCTGTGGTGCGTGTCCTCCGTGCCGGAAGGGCAATCGCGCCTGATGCCTCACGCGAACGGAGGCGTGGGTTTCCCTCTCCCCGCAGGCGGGGCGAGGGGATGCTCACGCCCGGACCGCGCACCCATTGCTGCACGGTAGAGGTCGTCTACTCGGATCGGCGCCCAGTCGCCCCGCCTTCCTTGGGGGAAGCCGTTTTCAATCGTCGATACCGGAGCGCAGGGCGTCCATGGCCGCCAGCACACCGCCGCGCGCGTGCGGGACGCCGCCGGCCTTGAGGCCCATCTCGACGCCCGACAGCGCCGCCATCAGCATCAGGTCGTTGCATTCGCCGAGATGGCCGATGCGGAAGATCTTGCCCGCCATCTTGGCGAGCCCGGTGCCGAGGGAGAGGTCGTATTTCTCGAGGATCAGAGTGCGCAGGGCATCCGCGTCATGGCCCTCCGGCATCACCACGGCGGTGAGCACGGGCGAGTATTCCGACGGTTCCCGGCACAGAACCTCCAGGCCCCAGCCCTCGACGGCGGCGCGGGTGGCGGCGGCGAGACGCTGGTGGCGGGCAAAGACCTCGGCCAAGCCTTCCTCTCGCAACATGGCGATGGCTTCGCGCAGGCCGTAGAGGAGGTTCGTGGCGGGGGTATAGGGGAAGTAGCCGCCGGTATTCGGCTTCAGCATGTCTTCCCAATCCCAGTAGGAACGGGGCAGAGTCGCTGTCTTCGCGGCGGCCAGAGCCTTGTCCGACAGGGCGACGAGACCGAGGCCCGGCGGCAGCATCAGGCCCTTCTGCGAGCAGCTCACCGCGACGTCGACGCCCCATTCGTCATGGGCATATTCGGCCGAGCCGAGCCCCGAGATCGTATCCACGAGGAAGAGCGCGGTATGGTTCGCCCGGTCGATCGCCTTGCGGATCTCCGCGATCCGGCTCGTGGCGCCGGTGGAGGTCTCGTTATGCACCACCATCACGGCCTTGATCGACTTGGCGCGGTCCTCGGCCAGGATCGCCTCGACCTGCGCCGGATCGACCCCGCGGCGCCAGTCGCCGGGGACGAACTCCACCTCGATGCCCCAGCGCGCCGCCATCTGGCGCCACAGGGTGGCGAAATGGCCTGTCTCGAACATCAACACCCGGTCGCCGGCCGAGAGCGTATTGACGATAGCCGATTCCCAGGCACCCGTGCCGGAACCCGGATAGATGATCACCGGCGACCGCGTCTGGAAGATGGCCTGGGCGCCTTCCAGCACCGCCTTGCCGAGTCCGGCGAAATCGGGGCCGCGATGGTCGATCACCGGCATGTCCATGGCGCGCAGGACACGCTCGGGCACCGGGCTGGGGCCTGGAATATGCAGGAAATGGCGTCCGGTCCGTGTCGTCATCGAGATCTCCGCGATGGCCGGTCGAGGGAAAGCTGCGCCCGGATCGATGATCCACTGTGCGTCGGAGCAGAAAATTGCATTCATTTTTTGAGAGGGCAAGCATTATTATGCGAACATCTCGTCTCGACCTTCCTGCTTTCGGCTGCTAGGTTCGCATTATGGTGCTTGGGCCTGTCACTGAACCGGAGGCCGATGCCGGCCTCGAACCCGCCGATGGAGCGCGTCTTTCCGCGATGCCGTCGCTGGCGAAATCCCTCCACGGCGAGCTTCTGGCACGCCTGCGGGACTACATCGTCGAGGGCAATCTGGCCGTCGGCGCGCGGGTGCCGGAGCGGATGCTCTGCGAGCGCTTCGGCATCTCGCGCACGCCACTGCGCGAGGCGCTGAAGGTGCTGGCTTCGGAGGGGCTGATCGAGCTCCTGCCGAACCGGGGCGCGCGGGTGCGCCAGCTCGGCGCCGAGGAACTCGTGGATCTGTTCGACGTCATGGGCGGGCTCGAGGCCCTGGCCGGACGCCTGGCCTGCGAGAAGATCACGCCCGCCGCCTATGACGAGATCGAGCGGCTGCATCACGAGATGTACGGCTGCTACATGCGGCGCGACCTGCACGGCTACTTCGCCTGCAACCAGGCGATCCACGACCGGATCGTGCAGGCGGCGGACAACGAGCCGTTGCGAGCGAGTTACGCCAATTTCGCCGGGCGCCTGCGCCGTGTGCGCTACTCGGCCAATCTCGACGAGAATCGCGACCGCTGGGGCGAGGCGATGCGCGAGCATGAGGAAATCCTCGATGCATTGCGCAGGCGCGCCGGCAATGAGCTCAGCGACATCCTATTCGGGCACCTGCGCAACAAGCGCCGGGCGGCGGCGGGGCGGGAGACAACGTGTCCGCCGGACGCCGGCGTCGCATCGTGACGGCGGCTCAGCGGCGCACCTCATGAAACCGTGCGGCCTGCGCCCGGATCACGTCCGCCGCTTGCAGGATGCCGGCCCGGTCGACGTCGAGATGGGTGGTCGCCCGGATCTGATGCGCGCCGATGGCGCGGATACGCACATCTTCCGCGAGACACGCTTCGGCGAAGGCGGTTGCGGTGATGCCCAGCGCCTCCACCGAGAAGCACAGGATGTTGGACTGGGCCGCATCGGGCTCGATGGCGAGACCCGGCGCGCCGGTGATGCGGGCCTTCAGCTCGCCGGCATTGGCGTTGTCGAGTTCCAGCTGGTCCACATGGTGATCGAGGGCGTAGAGGCCCGCGGCGGCCAGGATTCCCGACTGGCGCATGGCGCCACCGAGCCGGTACTTCCACCGCCACGCCTCGACGATGAAGTGGCTCGCGCCGCACAGGACGGCGCCGACCGGGCAGCCGAGTCCCTTGCTCAGATCGATCCAGACGCTGTCGAAGCCTTTGGCGTAGTCCCTGGCGGAGATGTCGGTGGCGGCCACGGCGTTGAGGAGGCGCGCCCCGTCGATATGCGCCTTCATGCCCTTGTGATGGGCGAGGTCGCGGATGCGGCGCATGTCGGTGAGCGGCCAGACCGAGCCGCCCGAAAAGCTCGTGGTCTGCTCCACCGAGACCAGGGCCGAGCGCGGCGCGGTGCGGGCGGGGGGGCGGATCGCCGCCTCGAACGCCTCTGGCGTGAAGAGGCCGGCCGGGGTGGAAAGAGCCTTCACCGAGACGCCGCCGATGGCCGCCGAGCCGGCGGCCTCGGTGTTGTAGATATGGGACTGATCGTCGACCACGATCTCGTCGCCGGGCCGGGTCTGGACCAGGATCGAGACGAGGTTGCACATCGTGCCCGAGGGCATGAACACCCCCGCTTCCATCCCGAGCAGGTCGGCGACGCGCTCGCACAAGGCCAGGGTCGTCGGATCGGAATCGGATTGCTCGTCACCCACCTCCGCGCGGGCCATGGCCTCACGCATGCCGGGTGTGGGCCGCGTTTGCGTATCGCTATACAAATCGATCATCTGCCGGCCCTGTTTTGCATGCAATCCGTGTGGGCCATTCTAGCCGGTCGGGACGATCCCGCCACCCTACCGGAACCCGCATCGCTTTGAAGCCGGCCCACGGCACTCCCACGAGGACGATGGATCATGACCGCAACGGCTGAGCCCGCCACCGGCCCGAACCGCGCCCCTTCGCCCGTCGCCGGGCCGGGGCCGGTCAGTCCGCGCGCCGCCAACCGGCAGGGCGCCGGCCTGCCGCGCCGCCTCGCCGAGGCCCTCGCCGGCGAGGCGAAGTTCGATGCCTTCACCCGGGGGCGCTATGCCAACGACGCGTCGATCTACCAGATCATGCCGGCGGGGGTGGTCCTGCCCCGCAGCGCCGCCGACATCGCCGCCACCCTGAAGATCGCCGCCGAGCACGACGTGCCGGTGATCCTGCGCGGCGGCGGCACGTCCCAGAACGGCCAGCCCATCGGGCGCGGCCTCGTGGTCGATTGCTCACGCCATTTCAACGGGATCATCGCCTACGACCCAGAGGCCGGAACGATCACCGTCGAGCCCGGCATGGTGCTGGAGCGGTTGAACACGCGGGTGAAGGCCGATGGCTGGTTCTTCCCCGTGGAACCCTCCACCGCCACCCGCTGCACCATCGGCGGGATGGCCGGCAACAATTCCTGCGGTGCGCGCTCCCTGCGCTTCGGCAAGATGAGCGACAACGTCCTCGGGATGGAGGCCTTGTTCCATGACGGCGAGCCCTTCGGCTTCGGCCTCACCGGGAACGCGGCGACGGGCGTCACCGGCTCGCGGCGGGCGGACGCCCTCGCCGCCGCCATGCGGGCTCTGGCCGAATCCGAGCGCGACGAGATCCTGCGCATGTACCCGCGCGTGCAGCGCCGGGTCGGCGGCTACAATCTCGATGCGCTGATCGCGGCGCGGCCGAACCTCGCCCATCTCCTCGTCGGCTCGGAAGGGACGCTGGCGGCCACCACCAGCGTGACGTTGAAGCTGTCGCGCCTGCCGACGCACCGGGTTATGGGCGTCTGCCACTTCCCGTCGTTCCGCTCCGCCATGGAGACGACGAAGGCCATCGTCGATCTCGATCCCGTGGCGGTGGAGCTCGTGGACAACAACGTGCTGGTGCTCGGCGCCGACATCCCGCTGTTCCGGGCGACTTTGGCCGACATCACCCGTGGCACGCCGAACTGTCTGCTGCTGGTGGAGTTCGCCGGCGACGACCGGGACGCGCTCCTGGCCGATCTTCGGCGTCTCGACGCGTGCATGGCCGATAACGGCCATGTGGACGCCGTGGTGGAGGTGCCGGAGCCGATCCGCCAGAAATCGGTCTGGGAGGTGCGCGAGGCCTGCCTCAACATCATGATGTCGATGAAGGGGGATGCCAAGCCCGTCTCCTTCATCGAGGATTGCGCGGTGCCGCTGGAGCATCTCGCCGATTACACCGACGCGGTGACGGAGGTGTTCACCCGCTACGGCACGCGCGGCACCTGGTACGCCCACGCCTCCGTCGGCTGTCTGCATGTCCGCCCGATCCTCGACATGAAGCAGGGCGGAGACGTCGCCAAGATGCGCGCCATCGCGGAGGCCGCGAGCGAACAGGTCCGCCGCTTTAAGGGATCGTATTCGGGCGAGCATGGCGACGGCATCTCGCGCTCGGAATACATCGCGCCGATGTTCGGCGAACGCCTGACCCGCGCCTTCGAACAGGTGAAGGACGGGTTCGACCCGGAGAACCGGCTCAACCCCGGCAAGATCGTCCGGCCGCTCAAGATGGACGACCGCTCGCTGATGCGGTTCCAGCCGGGCTACGCGGTGAGCCAGCCGAAGAAGACCGCCCTCGACTGGTCGGAATGGGGCGGTTTCGGCGGCGCCGTCGAGATGTGCAACAACAACGGCACGTGCCGGAAGCTCGCGGGCGGGGCGATGTGTCCGTCCTACCGGGCCACGAAAGACGAGCAGCATCTGACCCGTGGCCGGGCGAACTCCCTGCGGCTCGCGATTTCGGGTCAGCTCGGCGCGGACGCCTTCACCAGCCGCGAGATGAAGCGGACCCTGGATCTCTGCGTCTCGTGCAAGGCCTGCCGCCGCGAATGCCCCACAGGCATCGACATGGCCAAGATGAAGGTCGAGTTCCTGCACCATTACCACGCCCGCCACGGCCTGCCCCTGAAAGAGCGGCTGGTGGCGGCCCTGCCGCTCTATGCCGGCACCGCCGCCTGGCTGGCGCCGCTCCTCAACCTGCGCGACCGGGTGCCCGCCTTGGCGAGGCTGTCGGAGCGGGTCGCCGGGCTCTCGGCGCGGCGCACCCTGCCGCGCTGGCGCAGACCCTGGGTCGAGCAGGGCGAGCCGGCCCATCCGGGCGACGTGACCGGGGATTTCCGCGACATCGTGCTGTTCGGCGACACGTTCAACCGCGCCTTCGAGCGGGAGAACCTGGAGGCGGCCGAGCGTGTGCTGATCGCCGCCGGTTACCGCCTGCACCGGGTCTTCCCCAACCGTGGACGACGCGCCCTCTGCTGCGGCCGCACCTATCTCGCCTCCGGCCAGACCGACCGGGCCCGCGAGGAGGCGAGCCGCACGCTCACCACCCTACTGCCCTTCATCCGGGCCGGTGCCCGGATCGTCGGGCTCGAACCGTCCTGCCTGCTGACCTTCCGCGACGAGTTCGCGTCCCTGCTCCCCGGCCCGGAGGCGGGGGAGTTGAGCAAGGCGAGCCTGCTGTTCGAGGAGCTGCTCGCCGTCGATCTCGATGCCGGGCGGATCGCCCTGCCTCTGGCGGACCAGGGCGGGCGCGTCGCCCACCTGCACGGCCATTGCCACCAGAAGGCCTTCGCCGCCATGGGCGCGGTGGAAACGGTGCTGCGCGCGGTGCCGGGGCTCGACGTGAGGGTCATCGAGTCGAGCTGCTGCGGCATGGCGGGCGTCTTCGGATACGGCGCCGAGACCATCGACGTGTCGCTCGCCATGGCCGAGCTCTCGCTGTTCCCGGCCCTGCGCAAGGCCGGCCCGGACGATCTCGTCGTGGCCGACGGCACCAGCTGCCGCCACCAGATCCACGACGGTCTCGGGCTCGAAGCGCTCCATGTGGCGCGCGTGCTGGACGCGGCGATGGTGGCGTCGGCCGACCGTCACTGACGGCCGGGCAGGGCGGCCGGTCATGGTCGTGAGGGCGTGATGGATGGTATCGAGAAAGGCGGGCCGCCTTTCTCGAGTGGAATCCGCCTCGCTCAGGGGACAACATGACCGACCTGGAGCAGAACAAGGCGACTGTGATCGCCTTCTATCGGTTGATGTTCGACGAGTGCCTGCCGCGCGAAGCCATCGAGCGTTATGCGGGCGACAACTACATCCAGCACAACCCGCATGTGGCGAACGGCAAGGACGGCTTCATCGCCTATTTCGAGCGCATGGCGCATGAATGGCCGGGCAAGCGGGTGGAGGTGAAGCGGGCGGTCGCCGAGGGGGATCTCGTGGTGCTGCATTGCCTGCAGCACTGGCCGGGCGACCACGATTATGCGGCCATCGATATCTTCCGGCTCGATCAGGGCGGCAGGATCGTCGAGCATTGGGACGTGCTGCAGATCCTGCCCGATTCCTCCGCCAATCCGAACGGGATGTTCTAGGGAGCGCGTGGCCCGCTTTCGGCCTTGGCCATTTCAGTCTCAGCCATTTCCAGTCTTGGCCATGTCATCCGGATGTCGTCTGGCCGATGACGTCTGGCGATGTGGGCACGTCAGAGCTCCCCACACTTTGGCATGATGCGCTGCCGGCCGCTTCCGCCGTTCCACGCTCGATCGTGCCCCGATCTGGACTCAGTTGGGCGTCGATGCGCTCGGTTTGCCCAGGATGCGTATCGAGATCCGCGTCACCGCCATCATTCCCTGAGCCATCCCGGCACGCTCTGCGGCGGGGCGTGGTGGCAGGATGTTTCGCATTGACAGCAACGCTTCGGCGTTCGACCTCTCGGTGGGCGCGGGGGATACCGCCGGGGCGTCGTTTCTCATTCTCGATAGCGGGTTCTCTACGGTCGGCCGCGTTGGTCCGCCACGAAAGAACTCGTTCCAAGTGGCTCCCTCGACTGGAGCCGGAGTCTCCGAATGATCGTCTACCTGTCAGCCCTTGCCGGTGGTGCCCTGATCGGGACCTCCGCCGCCCTGCTCCTCGTCCTCAACGGCCGCATCGCCGGGATCAGCGGCATCGCCGCCGGGGCGATGCTGCCGTTGAGCCGGGACACGCCGTGGCGCTGGGCCTTCCTCGCCGGCCTGCTCCTCGGCCCGGTCCTGTATCGCCTCGCCTTCGGTGCATGGCCCGTCGTGCAGCTCGACGCACCGTGGAGCCTCATCGTCCTCGGCGGTCTCCTCGTCGGCTACGGGACGCGGCTCGGCGGGGGGTGCACCAGCGGCCACGGCGTCTGCGGCCTCGCCCGGCTGTCGCCCCGCTCCATCGCGGCGGTGGCGACCTTCATGGCCGCCGCCGCCGCGACGGTGTTCCTCGTCCGCCACGGAGGATGGTGATGGACACCTTGCGTTCCGCGGTGGGCTTGTTCGCCGGCCTCCTGTTCGGATTCGGCCTCGCTCTGTCGGGCATGATGGACCCGGAGCGCGTCCTCGGTTTTCTCGACATCGCCGGAGCCTGGGACCCGAGCCTCGCCTTCGTGCTGGGGGGCGCCGTCGGCGTCTCGGCCCTCAGCTACCTCCTCGTCAGGCGGATGCGGAAACCCGTTCTCGCGCAACGGTTCGAGATTCCCCATAACCGGCCGATCACCGCCAGCCTGATCGCGGGGGCCGCTCTGTTCGGCATCGGCTGGGGCCTCGTCGGCCTCTGTCCCGGCCCGGCTCTCGCCGGCCTGACGCTCGGCCTGCCTCAGGTGATCGGCTTCGTGGCGGCGATGGTGACCGGGATGCTGCTCCACCGCTTTACCACCGCTCGCCGCCGCGCCTCGTGAACCGAGCCCGCCGGGCTCTCTGCAGGCGCGCCGGGAAGGATGGCCTTCGTGCTCCCCCGGTGACGGCATTGATCACGAACACCTGTGCCGTATCGCCGTAAGGACAAGCCAGAATGCATCATCGTCTTCTCCTGGCCGCGATCCTCATCGCGGGTTCGCTCGGCACTTCCGCCGTGGCCGAGACGCTCGCGCTCGAGGTGGCGGATGCCCAGGCCATGATCGATGACGGTGACGGCCGGATTTTCGTTCGCCTGACTCGTAGAAGCGCGACCGCACTTGCTGGTTTCACGCGGGCACATATCCGCCGACCGATCGCGGTTCTCGTCGACGGGAGGGTAAAGTCCACTCCGTTCATCCAAGAGCCGCTCGTCACCGGCGCCCTATCGGTCGGCGGTCTGGCCGACCGCGAGGAGGCCCTCGCCGTGTCGAAACGGCTGCGGAGCGGGCGGTCCGTCTTGACAGTGGCCCCGGCCGAATCGACTGGCCGCCAAGAACGCGCACCGTAGGAGAACGCGCACCGTAGGAGGAAGCGCAGTGGAGCCGGTGAGCTTCGGCTCCAGCGAAGGGCGAGCTGCATGGCATTCGGCCCGGTCGGAGAACCGACCGGGCCGAATGCTATCGCCTTGCGTCTTCGGGCCGTTGCGCTATCGGCGCGGCAGGCTGTGGAGCCCCTTCAGGAAGGTGTCGACGTCCGCGCGGGTGTTGTAGAAGGCCAGCGAGGCGCGCACCGACTGGTCGACGCCGAAGCGGCGCAGGGCCGGCAGGGCGCAATGGTGGCCCGAGCGCACGGCGATGCCGCGGGCGTCGAGGTGCTTGGCCACCGCTTCGTTGTCATGCCCGTCGACGACGAAGGACATGACGCTGGCTTTCTGTCGCGCGGTCCCGATCAGGCGCAGGCCCTTCACCTCGGCAAGCCCGGCTTGCGCGTATTCGAGCAGGTCGTGCTCGTAGGCCGCGATGCCGGGAAGTCCGACGCTCTCGAGGTAGTCCAGGGCCGCGCCGAGCCCCACCGCTCCCGCGATGTCCGGCGTGCCCGCCTCGAACTTCTCGGGAACGCCCTTGTAGACCGTCTTCGAGAAGGTGACGTCCTCGATCATGTGGCCGCCGCCCTGCCACGGAGGCATCGCCTCCAGCAGCGCGCGCTTGCCGTAGAGGGCGCCGATGCCCGTCGGCCCGAACACCTTGTGCCCGGAGAAGACGAGGAAGTCGGCGTCCAGCGCCTGAACGTCCAGTGGGATGTGCGGCGACGATTGCGCCGCATCCACCAGCACCGGCACCCCGTAGGCATGCGACAGGGCGATGATCTCACGGACCGGGTTGATGGTGCCCAGAGCGTTGGCCACATGGGTGATCGAGACGATCTTGGTGCGGCCCGACAGGAGGGTCGCGAACTGCTCGAAGATGATCTCGCCGCGATCGTCCACGGGAATCACGCGCAGGGTCGCCCCGGTCGCCTGGGTGAGGAGCTGCCAGGGGACGATGTTGGCGTGATGCTCGATGGTCGAGACGATGATCTCGTCGCCCGGGCCGATATTGGCGCGACCGTAGGAGTTGGCGACGAGGTTGATCGCTTCCGTGGTGCCCCGGAGGAAGATGATCTCGTCCGTCGAGGCGGCGTTGATGAAGCGACGCACCTTCTCGCGCCCGCCCTCGAACAGGTCCGTGGAGCGCGCCGCGAGGGTGTGCGCGGCCCGGTGAATGTTCGAGTTGTGGCGGGCGTAGAACTCGCTCGTCGCGTCGATGACGCTCTGCGGCTTGTGGGTGGTGGCCGCATTGTCGAGCCAGACCAGCGGATGCCCGTTGATGCTCTGGTGCAGGGCCGGGAAGTCCTTGCGCACCCGCTCCACGTCGAAGGGGGCCGCCACCGGGCTGGAGCCCTGCGACGAGACATGGGGCGCATGGCCGGGGCGAGGCTCGTGGCGAGTCGACGGGGCGGGCGCGGCGTTGCCCGTCCGGCTGCGGTCGGTCAGGAAATAGTACTCGCCCGATGAGAACGGCTCGTCGGCGATCTCCACCTTCCGGCCGGCGCGGGAGACCGTCTCCTGCGAGGCGTTCTGGCCCCGATGACCGGGCGCTTCCGGCACCAGGGACGGCGCGAACCCATGCGCGAAGGCATTGGCGCGCGGGTGGTCCTTGGCGATCGTGGCGTGGAGATCGTGGCCGCCGGGGAGGAAGGCGGCGACATCGGCGACGCTCGGCACGAAGAACTCGGGCAGGCCCCCACGGGGAGCCTGCGCCTCGGGATGGACCGAGGGAAATGCCGATGCTTGAGCGAAGCCCGGACCGGTGAGGCCGGGAAGGCCGACCGGAGGCGATCCGAACGAGCGGGCGGCCAGCGCCGAGGCGTCGGGCTGAAGGCCCGACGGCGCGGCGCCCGAGGGGATCGACGGCGTGCCGAGATCCGCTTTGGGGGCGAGGGGGTGGCCGAAGCCCTGGGGAATGTTCTCCAGGGCCTGCGGTGCTTGCGGCGTCTGCGGCAGGTTGGGGGTCAGGGGCGCGGACGCCGCCTGACCCTGACCGTAGATCTCGCGGGCGAGGCGCCCGACGAGATCCGCATGCGCCGTGTCGCCGAACACCCCGGTGGGGAGGCCGACAGACGGCGCGTTAAGCGTAGTCATGGTAGTTGCCCAGCAGCACGTTATCGAGGCGTGCGATGGCGTCTTCCACCAGCACCGCGGCCGAGAAGTAGCGGGTCACGAGGTGCGAGGCGATGGAATGGTCGTTGGTGCCCATGTAGCGCACCGACAGGCCGGTCTCGATCTCGCCGGTGACGCCGGACTTCTGCAGGCCGACCACGCCCTGTTCGCCTTCGCCGACGCGGAGCAGCAGGATTGAGGTGGTTTGGGCGCCGGTCACCGGGTCGATGTCGATGGGGAGCTTGTCGCTGGGCACGATCGGCACGCCGCGCCAGGTGATGAAGGGCGAGCCGAACAGGTGGATCACCACCGGCGGCACGCCGCGGCGGGTGGCTTCACGGCCGAAGGCCGCAATGGCGCGAGGATGGGCCACGAAGAAGGCGGGCTTCTTCCAGACCAGGGTCAGGAGCTCGTCGAGGTCGTCCGGGGTGGGCGGGCCGCCGCGCGTCGGGATGCGCTGGCGCTGGCTGACTTCGTGGAGCAGGCCGAACTCGGAATTGTTGAACAGCTCCCACTCTTCCCGCTCCTTCACGGCATCGACCGTGAGGCGGATCTGCTCGCGCAGCTGGTCGATCTCGTTGGAGTAGAGATCGGTGACGCGGGTGTGGGTGTGCAGGATCGTCTGGATCGTGGAGAGGTGGTACTCGCGCGGGTCGACCTCGTAATCGACATAGGTCGTGGGCAGGCGCGGCTCGCCGGTATGGACCGCCAGAAGCTCGATGCCCTGCTCGCCCTCGCTGTTGGTGTGGCCCTTGAGGCGGTCACGCTCTTCCACGAACTGGGAGATGCGCGAGCGGATGCCCTCGTCCTCGATGGCGGAGCGGTCCAGGGTGAGCAGCGTCACCGCCGAGAGCGCCTTCACGGCGGGAGCGGGCGCGTTCTCGCTCACGAGATCGTTGTCGCCGAAATAGTCGCCGCCGGTGGCCAGACCCTGGCGCAGGCGGTTCTTGAACGGGCCCGACAGGGTCAGTTCGACGGTGCCCTCGGCCACGACGGTGAGGCTGCGGCCGGTGGAGCCCTCCTCGGCGATGATCTCGCCCGCCTTGTGCTGGGAGACGGTGAACTTGGAGGCCAGTGCCGACAGCTCGTTGTCGCCGAGGCGGCTGAACAGCGGGACGCTGCGCAGGGAGGCCGGGCGCACGGTGTGGGTGCCGCCGTCGTTGGCGAGGACAATCCTGCCGGGCTTGGCCAGCACCACGGCGCGGCGGTTGACCCGGTAGACGCCGCCGGCGACGTCGACGAAGGGCAGCAGGCGATGGAACCAGCGGGGGGTGTTGGCCGCGTTCTGGACCGACGTGACGGTCGCCGTTGCAAGATTGCGTGCCGCCGAGGCGCTCACGCTCAGACCGGGTCCACTCATGGGGGTTCGTCTCCGTATTGCGGCAGGAGGCGTCGGCCGGCCGTGACGCGGCGCATGCCGCATCGTAGCCGTGCCTGTCACGCGTCCGCTCTCGCTCGATGATGATCTTGGACTGATCTTGGTCGGCCCCCGCCGCCTCAGACAAAGCGTCACTGCGGGGACGCTTTGTTTCTAACGCTCGATCTTGAAGAGGGTCAATGAAATTCTGTTCTATAAATTCGTAGAACTAGAGAATGGATATTCTATTTTTCGTTATATAAGATAATTCAATTCTATAGTTCGACGGTATAGGAGATTATTTATCTCGCCTGTACGGATGGATGGGAGAAGAAGAGTTGAAAAATCGTCCCTAGATCCCGTCACCGAAAAACTGGTCCATGCTGAGGGCGGGGTCCTCGGTGGGGCTGATGCGCGACACGACGCGGGCCGGCACGCCCGCGACGGTGGTGTGGGCGGGCACGTCGTGCAGCACCACGGCGGCGGCGGCGACCTTCGCGCCCTCGCCGACCCGGATATTGCCCAGCACCTTGGCGCCGACGCTGAGAAGGACCCCGCGTTCGATCTTCGGATGGCGGTCGCCGCTTTCCTTGCCGTTGCCCCCGAGGGTCACCGATTGCAGGATCGAGACATCGTCGGCGATCACCGTGGTCTCGCCGATGACGACGCCGGTGGCGTGATCGATGAACACGCCCGATCCGATTCGCGCGGCGGGATGGATGTCGGCCCCGAACACCTCCGAGATCCGGCTCTGGATATGCAGCGCCAGGGTGGCGCGGCCCTGGTGCCAAAGCCAATGGGCCACCCGGTAGCCCTCCAGAGAGGCCAGCCCTTTGTAGAATAGGAAGGGATCGAGATAGCGGCGGCAGGTGGGGTCGCGCTCGCGGATGGCGACGATGTCGCGGACCGCGTGACCGCCCGCATGCGGGTCCGCCTGGAAGGCGGCGAGGCAGAGGTCGCGGGTGGACAGGCGGGAGAGATCGCCGTCGCCGAGGCGATGGGCGAGCCGGTAGGCGAGGGCATGGATCAGGCTCGGCTGATCCAGGACCGTCGCCTGGTTGATGCCGGCATAAAGCGGCTCTTCGATCAACGCGGCTTCGGCCTCGGCGCGCATGGCACGCCAGAGGTCGGCTTCGACGGTGGTCTGGCTCACGGTGCGCAGGGGCGGACGGAGGATGTTGGTGGGAACGCTGCGCGTCGCCAGGCTGCCCGCTGTCATGATCGGTCTTCCACTCCTCGCGCCCGGCTCGCGAGAGCCTGCCTTTACCCCCGCAGACCGCGCGCTCAGCCGATGCGTTGGAACAGCGTCGCGATGTAGCCGACGAGCAGGCCGTGGCCCTCGAACTGGACGTTCACCGCCTCTGCCCCGTCGGGGCCGGATACGATGTCGACGATACGCCCCGTGGCGTGACGCCAGATGCCCAGCGCCTCGGCGACATCGAGTCTCGCGAACACGACCTGATCTCCGAGAACCATCGTTCCCTCCTCCGGGTATCGTTTTTCAGTGTTGGGGGATCGTCCGTGCGCCTGACGGCCAATGCCGGTCAGGACCTCACATGCCTCGAAACGCTCGTCTCATGGGTCGAACCTATGAGCTTTCGCCGAGTATCGGCATTCGTGCGAGGCGAGGCGTACACTCGGCATGCGCCGGGTGGATCGTCACGTCTGAGGGTAACAGTCCAAGGCGTAACGACACGGATTTCCAATCCAAGCATTGCCTGCGGACAAACCTGTCTCGGGAGGCATGGTGCAGGCAGGCGGTTCTTTTTTTTGTCTCCCTGCATTGTGCATATCTTGGCTCGTTCGGGTCAACGAGAGTGATTTTCAAAGACCAGGCGCTTCCCGAAAGATCCTTCCCTCGAGTCCGGTGCGGGGAGCAGGCTTGTCCTTCCGCTTCGATTCCCGGCCATCGGCCTCCGGGGCCGGCATCGCCGGTGTCTGACCCCGGTCAGATTCCGCTGAACCAGTTGTAGCCCTGGTCCTCCCAGTAGCCGCCGGGATAGTCGTTGGTCACGAAGACCGAGACGATGTGCTTGGGGCTCTTGAAGCCGAGCTTCGTCGGCACGCGCACCCGGAGGGGGTAGCCGTATTCGAGAGGCAGGGCGCTGCCGCCGAAATCCAGGGCCAGCACCGTCTGCGGATGGAGGGCGCTCGGCATGTCGAGGCTGCCGTAATAGCGGTCGGCGCATTTGAAGCCGACATACTTCGCGGTGAGGTCGGCCCCGACCCGCTCCAGGAAGGCCTTCAGCGGCACGCCGCTCCACTGGCCGATCTGGCTCCAGCCCTCGATGCAGATGTGACGGGTGATCTGGCTCTCCTGCGGCAGGGCGCGCAGCTTTTGCAAGGTCCAGGGCGTCTTGTCGGCGACGAGGCCCGACACGTCGAGCTTCCAGGTCGCCTCGTCGATCTCGGGGATGTTGTCCGGCGGGTAGTAGGCGTTGAAGCGGAACGGCGTGTCGATCATGCTCGCCGGATAGGTCGGTGCCAACTTGTTCGGGTCGAACAGCCAGGCCTGGACCCGGTCGTTGGCACGCGACATCGCCCACAGCGTGCGGTCGATCAGCGTGCCGTTGGTGCCGGTGGAGAGGTCGCAGCCCGAAAGCAGCGACAGGGCGCCGAGAGACAGGCCCGAGCGCAGGAACAGGCGGCGCTCCAGCTTCACCAGTTCCGGTTGGATCTCCCGGCGAAGCGCGCGCAGGCGTTTCGCCTCGGTCTCGTCACGGCTCATGAGCGCGTCTCCACGGGGTCGAGGGGAATGCGGGCGCGGCCTGTGACCATCGCGACGAGGGTGCGCGGCACCAGGATGACGAGCGCGAGATGGAGCAGGATGAAGCCGACGAGGCCGGACATGGCGAGGAAATGCACGCGCCGCGCCCATTCATAGCCGCCGAACAAAGCGGCGAGTCCCTGCAACTGGACCGGTTTCCACAAAGCGAGGCCGGAGGCGACGAGGAGGATTCCGAGAAGGAACGCCACCAGATAGGCGACCCTCTGCACCGCGTTGTACTCGCCGATCCGGTGGGCGAGGCGCAGCCTGACGGCGTCGGCGGCGTCGCGCCAGAACGCCCTCGGGCTCAGCGGCAGGAACGATCTGGCGAAATGCCGTGCGAACAGGCCGTAGAGGACGTAGGCGAGGCCGTTCAGGGCGAACAACCACATGGCGGCGAAGTGCCAGGCGAGCGCCCCTCCCAGCCATCCGCCGAGGGTCGCCCATTTCGGGAAGACGAAGGGGAAAAACGGCGAGGCGTTGTAGATCGCCCAGCCGCTGAACAGCATGCAGAACACCGCGACCGCATTGATCCAGTGGGTCACGCGCACGATGAGCGGGTGGATCACCGTGATGCGAAACTGCGTGTTCGAGGAGACGGTCATCCAGAACATCCTATGAGCGGTGGCGTCTCGGTCCCCGCTCCCATCCGCGACCTCATCCTGAGGCGCCGGAGCGAAGCGAAGGCCTCGAAGGAGATCTCCAGATATCGCTGTGCGTTCCGGAGGGCTTCTTCGAGGCCGCTTCGCGGCACCTCAGGGGAGGTGTGTGGGTGGGGGAAGCGGTCGACGAGGCTTGTGAATGGCTTCGTCGACGTTGCCTCATTCACATCGACGGGACGGTGCCGTTGCGGCCGACGATGAGGATCACGGCGGTGGGCTTGCCGTCCGTGCCCTTCTTTGTGAAGGCCACGACCTTCGCTCCGTCGACGACGATGGACTTGTCACCCGGATCGACCAGGGTCACCGGCACGTCGTCCGGAACATTCACCTTCTTCTCACCGCCCTGGTACTTAACCAGAAGGGTTCGCCCCTCGGTGCCGGAGATGGTGCCGATGGCGCCGTTGGTCATGGTGGAGTTGGAGCCTAGATCCCACGGGTAATGACCGTCCGCCGTGCCACGCAGGGAGGAGGCGAAGACGGTGACCTGGAGCGCCTTCTGCGAACCGTCCGGCTGCGGGATCGCCGCGGTGCCGATGTAGCTGTCGGGCTTGATGTCGGTGATCTTGCCGGTGGAGGCCGCCAGCACCTTCACGTCGGGTGCCATGCTGACCGTCAGTGCCTCGCCCACGCGCGGCTTGATCGTCACGGCCGTGCCGTCGACCTTCTCGATGGTGCCGCGATAGCGCGTGATGTCGTCGGCCTGGGCGGCGGTGGCCGTCACGGCGAGGGTCAGGGTGAGCGTCGTCAGGAAGGATTTCAGCATGGCGGTTCCTCGATGGTTCGGCGTCGTTGTGGTCGGGGCGGAGTGATAGAATCCGGCCCCGGTGCCGGGGCTGCGCCGCCGCCCCGGAAGGGTGTGTTCGCGGGGCTGCCGCCTACATGGGCGGGACGGTGCCGTTCTCGCCGACGATCATCCTGTCGGCGACCATCGTGCCGGCGGCATCCGCCTTGGTGATCGCCACCACGCGGGCGCCGACCTTGATGACGGATGTGTCGGAGGGGTTGAGGGAGACGATCGGCACGTCCTCGGGGACCGTGATGGTCTTCTCGCCGCCCTTGTAGGTCACGGTGATCGTGCGGCCGGTCGTGCCCGCGAGGGCGCCCACGGCGCCGTTCGTCATCGTGTTCTCCTTCTCGAGGTCCCACGGATAATGGCCGTCGCCCGTGCCGCGCATGCTCGGGGCGAAGACGGCGACTTCGAGGGCCTTGAGGGTGCCATCGGCCTGGGGCGTCGCGGCTGTGCCGACGTAGCTGTCGGGCTTGATGTCGCCGATCTCGGCCTTGCTGGCGGCGGCCACCCTCATCGCATCGGCGAACTTCACCGAGACGGCCTGACCGATGCGGGGCTTGATCGTGACGTGATCGGCCGCGACGGATTCGATCGTTCCGCGCACGCGGACCAGTGGAGAATCGGCCAGGACGGGCAGGCCGGAGGACAGGCCGACGCACAGGGTGGCGGCCGCGATGATCCGTCGTGTCATGGAATGCCTTGCGCTGGAGCGATCCCGGCTGTCGGGACCCTCGCCGGACGCTTCCGCCTGCACGGCGGGAAGCGCTCGGACAACGCGCGATGTGGCATCGGGTTCGTATGCGCACAAATCAATTGCGCGCTATCATGGACCCGTCAGTGGGCCATCAGCATCGGCATGGTGGCATGGGCCAGCACGTGACTGGTGGCGCCTCCGAAGATCATCTGGCGCAGGCGGCTCTGGGTATAGGCACCCTTGATCAGGAGATCGCAGCCGAATTCCTGCGCCTCGTTGAGGAAGACCTCGCCGGGTGTGCGCCGGCCTTCGGTGAAGGCCTTGTGGTCCGCGAAGATGCCTTCGCAGGCGAGCGCTCTGGCCAGATCCTCCGCGCTCGGCCCCGGCACCATGCCGCCCTCCGCGCTGACGACGCGGATACGCGAGGCCTTGCGCAGGAAGGGCATGGCGAAGGCCACGGCCCGCGCGGTCTCGCTCGACCCGTTCCAGGCGATCAGGATCGCCTCGCCGAGGCTCGTCGGAGGAGTGGGGGGCGCCAGCAGGATCGGCCGGCCGCTCTCGAACAGGGCCGTCTCGAACGTGGTCATGCGCGGGGCGCCATCCCCGGACCCGGGCCGGCCCACCACGGTGGCGGTGAACAGGCGGGCGTAATGTCCGAGGAAGGCGTCGCCCGCCGGCACGTCCGGGCGCCAGCGGTAGCGGGTTCCGGCGGCGGCCACGAATTCGGGGGTGCACGGCCCTTCCGTGGCGACGGGAATGCCGGCGCCGGCGAGGAAATCGACGAAGCGCTTGCCGGCATCCTCGGCCTCGGCCTTGTCGGCCTCCTCGTCGCGCAGCCACGTCATGCCGCCGACCATGTCCACCGGAACGTATTCGGCGAGGGCCGGACGCAGGGAGACGCCTTCGATCAGGCTGCCGAAGCGGCGTCCCACCAGGAGCGTGGTCGCGAAGACGGAGGGCAGCGCGTCATGGAGCGCCACCGGAACGAGCAGGGTCTTCATCGCCGGGAGCCTCCATCCACATCATCGCCGCCGACGGGCAGGCTAGTGCGGTTTCGCGTTCCCGAAAACTCCGGCTCGTCGTCAACCCACGCTTTTCTGCGGCCTTCGCGGGTCACGCCGTGAATCCGTGCCTACGAGGAGCCGGCGAGGCTAAAACGACAGGTGAAGCTTGGCTATAGAGCCGTGCCGATCATCGCCGTGATCCGGACGATATCAGTAGAATGGCCCGCATGACGATGACATTCTTCGGGAACCCAATGGAGGGGCTGTCGTTGTCCGGCAAACGTGGCGTTGTCGGATACGCCGATCCACAGAGATGTGGTCCGGTACGCCGCCTTTGCGTTTTCAAGATCATATCCAGAGGTCAGAATCATGAATAATTACGTTGCGCTGTCCGCCATTGCCGTCGTCATGGCGACCCCCGCCGCCGCCCAGACCATGTCCGGCGATTTCCGGCTCCAGGCGATGCAGGCCAATGCGTTCGAGGTCCAGTCGAGCCAGATCGCGCTGTCGAAGAGCCGCAATCCGCAGGTCATCCGCTTCGCCCGTGACGCCGTGCGTGACCACCGGGCCGCGAACGTGGCCCTGGCCGGCGGCGAGCGGACCTATGCCGGCAACGGTGGTCCCGGCGGCCTGATCGGCGCGCCCTTGGCGATTGCCGGCGGCGCGGTGGGCGCGGCCACGGGTGCCGCCACGGGCGTCGTGGCCGGTACGCTCAGCGGCGGCCCTGTCGGCGCCGTCGAGGGGATCGGCAGCGGCGCGAGCCGTGGCGCCGCCGCCGGCAGCCAGGCCTTCAACGGCGATGTCGACACCACCGCCGGCACCACCATGGTCCCGGTCGATCCGCAGCAGCAGGCCATGCTCTCCGAGCTCGCCGCCGCTCCGGCCGGCCCGCGCTTCGACCGTCTCTACGGCCAGATCCAGGTGCGGTCGCACGAGGCGGCCATCGGCATGTACCAGTCCTACGCGCAGACCGGCACGAACCCGGCCCTGCGCGCCCATGCCGAGCAGGCGCTGCCGGTGCTCCAGCAGCATTACCAGATGGCGCAGCGCCTCCCCAGCGCCCGCTAAGGGGTTGAAACCCACCGCCGGTCGATGGGCCGGCGGTGGAACGGATGCACTAAAAAACGCCGGGCCGATGAGGCCCGGCGTTATGTTTTTGCGTGCATCTCACCGGATCGGGTGATGGCCCCCGTATCCGGCAGGATACGGGGGCTCAGGATATGTGGGCCGATGCGATCAGACTTCGCTGCTGTGCATCAGGGAGGCCGGGGTCATCGTCTTTCCGCCGCCATCGACGGCGGGCTCGAAATCACCCGTCTCGGGATTGCGCAGGAGAAGCTCGCCATGGGCGATGCCGAAATGCGCGCCGTGGAGCGCCAGGCGGCCATCGGCGACGCGCTCGCGCACGAAGGGGAACGTCATCAGGTTCTCGAGGCTCTGCGCCACGGTGGCGTATTCGAGGCGCGTCAGGTGGTCCGGTCCCTTCTGCACCTTGAGCTTCTCCTCAGCGCCCTTCACCAGGGAGACCCATTTGCCGATGAAGTCGCTCGTCGAGAGCGGGCCTGGCGGGTTTGCGTAAGCCTTGATGCCGCCGCAGGTGGCGTGGCCCAGAACGACAATGTGCTTCACTTCCAGGGCCTGGACGGCGAACTCGATGGCCGCCGAGGTGCCGTGATACTCGCCGCCCTCCTCGAAGGGGGGAACGAGGTTGGCCACGTTGCGGATGATGAAGAGTTCGCCCGGTCCGGTATCGAAGATGACTTCCGGCGAAACGCGGCTGTCACAGCAGCCGATCAGCAAGACTTCCGGGCTCTGCCCTTGTGCCAGGGCGGCGTAGCGTTTGGCCTCGTGGGACAAGCGTCCATCGAGGAACGACCGGTATCCTGAGGTCAGCTTTTGTGGGAACATGCGTTTTCCTTCCTTGAGCGTTGTTGTTGGGGGTCGCCGTGACAACCCGGTTCTCGACATTCAGCCTCGACTAGCGAGACCTGTGCCGTATCTGGTTCCGAGGCCCTATCTGGCCCAGTCTCGGGCCGGTGGCCCAGTGCGGGGTCACACCTGATGCCAGGTCAGGGTGACGGGCGGCTCGGGCCGCTCGCCCGACGCGATGCGTCTGGCCAGGCGAGCGAGGCCCGCGGGCTCGATCCGTTCACCGCTGGCCTCCAACTCGTCGAGCGTCCACCAGCGCGTGCCGAGGACCGTGCTGTCCTCGGTCTCGGCGAGGCGGCTGGTATCGACCTCGTCGCTGGGCAGACGCACGACGAAATAGCGTTCGCGGGCATCACGCGGCTTCGGGAACAGAAAGAACGGACCGTCGCAGGCAGCGACCTGCGGCCCGATCTCGGCATCGAAAACCCCGATTTCCTCGCCGAGTTCCCGAAGGCAGGCTTGCGCGTGGCTTTCGCCGGGCTCCAGCCCGCCACCGGGCATGAACCAGAAGGTCCGCTCCTCCGGCCTCGATGGATCGATGGGGCGTTGCGCCTCGTAGGCGATCAGGAGCAGCCGGTCCTGCGGGTCGAAGACGAGGGCACGGGCGACGTGGCGCAGGGGAGGCGCACCGGACCCTTGGCTGGACTCGGGTTCGGGGGGCTGGGTCGACGAGGGACGAATCATGACGACGGTCTAGCAGGGAATTGGACCCTCGCCAGCAGGCGCCCAGATCACCACGGGCAGGCCGTGACGGTCGCGTCCCGGCGGGTCGGGCATCGGGATGGCGCGTCCGAGGACGATGTCGCGGGCGACGACCAGGGCGGCGAGGGCGTCGAGGTGATCGTCGGCCCCTACGCCCGCCGGTCTGCCTGCGTCCACGATCGCTGCGGGTAGACCGGCCCTTCGCAGGAGCGCGCGGCGCTCTTCCAGCCCTTCCCGACGCCCCGGCCCCTTCTTGGCCGATGCCAGCGGACGGTCGCCGTTGAGGCGGCGGAACGCCACTTCCGGGTGAACCTCATGAACCCGCTCGCGCAGCGGCGGCCGCGCCAGGAGCAGGTCATCCACCTCGCGGATGTAGCGGGTGATGTTCCAGCACTGGATCGAGGGTGCGAAGGGAGGGACGCTGGCGGCGCGGGAGAGCGCCTTGGCCTCCTCGTAGCTGCCGGCATGAACCGCTGCCCGTGGCGGCACCGGGAAGACACTGGATCGCCCGCCCGCGAGATAAGCCCTGGCCGCGCGGTCGGCGACCCGGCCGCCGCCCTCGACGCGGTCGGGCAGGCCGATCGGGACGTCGATCCCGACGCAGACCGGGGCTTCCGGCCCGTCCAGGATATCGGAGACGCGGGCAAAGCTCCCGGCGCGGTAGCGGCCGGGATCGTCGAGATCGAGGAGGGCTCCGGCCCAGGCGCCGCGGCAGCCGTCGAGTCCGGCGATCCAGCGCGTCATGCGAGCCCCGCGAACCGCGACGGCTCTGGCGGGTTGATGCTGCTCACGGACGGCCGGCTTCGAGGGCCGTCCCGTCGCACCGGATAACGCCGCCGCCGGCGGCACGCTTCACAGGATCGTTCCATGGACATCGCCGTCGACAAGGTCACCGAGATCATCCCCCGGGTCAGGGCGCTCGACGTGAAGGAGGGTGCCACCGACCCCGATTCGGGCTCCAACCCGATCGATGACGGCTCCACCGACGTGCTCACGTCGGGCACCGACGATGCCACGGAATCGGAGGTCCGTTCGATGATCTCCGGCCTCAACGACGACGAGCGGGCCAATCTCCTCGCCCTTCTCTATGTCGGGCGCGGCGACATGGAGGCGGAGGAATGGGGTGAGGCCGTGCGCTTCGCCCGCGAACGCGAGGCGGTGGGCGAGGGCGCGCTGCACGAGATCATGGCCTCGCCCGATGCGGGCGATCTCCTCGACGAAGGGCTCGCCGCCCTCGGGATCAGCCAGGACGTCTCGGAGGCTTGAGACCGGACGGTGGTGAGCCGGCCTCATCACCATCCGCCCGCGTGGTGGCTCGTGTCCCCGCCGAACCCGTCGTAGTCGGCTGGTGCGGTTTGGCGTGGCGCCGGGGCAACGATCTCCCGTTTCCGCAATCATGCCCCGAAATCCACAGCGTTAACCTTTTATTAACCCGACGATTGCCGATCCAACGTGGCCGTGAGACGTTCGTTAACAACAGATTAACGAGACGAGCGGCGGCCATGCGGATCGCGATTTCGAAGTTCCACGATGCGGTGCACGCCCTCAAGCGCGGCATCGGTGGTTTGGGTCTGCTCTCCGGCCTGGCGGTCGCGTCCCTCGCCGCCATGCCGAACCTCGCCTCCGCTCAGACCCTGGCCTCGCTCCCCAGCGTGGCGAGCACCATCTCCACCACCGGTGCCGCCCGCCCGATCAGCGCTTGGGTCACCTTCTGCGAGACCTACGCCTCCGAATGCGCGGTGAATGTCTCGGAGCCCGCGACGATCAGCCTGACGCCGGGTGTCTGGAACACCATCGTCTCGGTGAACCGCCGCGTGAACAAGTCCATCCGTGCCGTCACCGACATGGACCAGCTCGGCATGGCCGACCGCTGGGATCTGGCCGAATCCGGTGCCGGCGATTGCGAGGATTTCCAGCTCCTGAAGCGCAAGCTCCTCGCCGAGGCCGGCCTGCCGCGCCGGGCCATGCGGATGACGGTGGTCATTGACGAGAAGGGGGAGGGGCATGCCGTCCTCACGCTGATCACCGACCGGGGCGACCTCATCCTCGACAACAAGACCAACAGCGTGCTGCCCTGGCGTCAGACCGGCTACACTTTCATCAAACGCGAGAGCCAGAATGCCATGGCCTGGGTGTCCCTCGGCCGTGCCGCGTCGCCGGTGACCACAGCCAACCGCTAGGAGCGGGATTCGCTGGGACGAGCCGTCCCGGAGGGAGATCGCATCAAAGGCGATACATTAGCGACTTGTTAAGCGCGTGCGGGTGAGGGTTGCCGGGTTCGGGAATCCCTCGCCATGACGAAGCTGAGCCGCTCGCCCGCAGCCTTGCTGCTGGCCGCCATCCTGCCCCTGTGCTGCACGGCCCCCGCCTCGGCCCTGAATTCCGACGTCGGTGCCCTGCACGCCTCCTGGCGCGGATGCCTGCATCGGAATTTCGACTTGCAGGCACTCGTGACGAGCCGGACGCTGGCCGTCGAGTCGGCCGTGAAATCCTGCCGTGCCAGCGAAGCGGCTTATCTCGCCGCCCTGTCGACGTCCCCCCTGGTGGATGACGAGGACGTATCCCGGGTCCGTCCGGCCCTGATCCAGCGCGCCAAGGGCTGGCTTCTACAGAAGGCGAGCGGCACGCGCCCGCTCTGACGCCTCGTCAGGCCGCCCTGGGACCCCGCCTGCCTTCGACCCGCCCGCCCATGACCAGGGCGGCCAGCGCCTCGGCGGTCATGGCCCGGCCGTAGAGATAGCCCTGGCCCTCGCGGCAGCCCATGATGCGCAGCATCGTGTCCTGCTCGATCGTCTCGATTCCCTCCGCGATGACATCCAGGCCGAAGCTCTGAGCCATGCCGAGCACGGCCCGGACGATCTCCGCGTCGTGCCGATCCGTGAGGATGTCCCGCACGAAGCCGCGGTCGATCTTCAGGCGCGTCAGCGGGAAACGCTTGAGCGAACTCAGCGAGGCATAGCCCGTGCCGAAATCGTCGAAGGCGATGGAGACGCCGTGCCGATGGAGCTCGCGCAACGGGTCCAGCAGGAAATCGTCGGTCTGAAGGGCGATCCGCTCCGTCACCTCGATTTCGAGCAGGCTCGGCGGCAAGGCGTGGCGTTCCAGGGCGCCGATCACCTCGCGAGCCAGCCGTCCCGTCCTGAGATGAGCCCCGAACAGGTTCACGGCGACCCGCAAGGGAGGCAGGCCGAGGGCGCGCCAGAGCGCGGATTGCCGGCAGGCATCGTCGACGATCCATCGGCCGATGGAGGCGGCGAGGGGATGGGCTTCGAGGGCGTCGATGAAGGCGGCCGGCAAGAGCAGGCCGCGGGTGGGATGCTGCCATCTCAGCAGGGCCTCGGCGCCGATGACCTGTCCCGAATCCAGCTCGACCTGCGGCTGGTAGTGCAGCACCAGTTCGGCACGCTCCACCGCTCGGGTCAGCTCGTCGTGGAGCGTCCGCCGGGCGACCACCGCATTGCGCATGGATTGTTCGAACAGGCGAAAGCAGCGCCGTCCGTCACGCTTGGCCTGGTAGAGGGCCAGATCCGCATCGGCGATCAGCTCGTCCCGGACGGTTCCCGGCCCGCCTATCGCCGCGCCGATGCTGAGACCCACATGGAAGACGTGCCCTGCCACCGGGAACGGGGTCTGGAACGCCTCCAGGATCTGCGCGGCCAGGGCCCCCGCATCGAGCGGGCTGCCCCGGCCCGGCAGGAGCAGCGCGAACTCGTCCCCGCCGAACCGGGCCACCGTGATCTGGGCGGTGACCCAGGACGACAGCCGAACCGCCACGGCCTGGAGCAGCACGTCCCCGACGGCGTGGCCCAGGCTGTCGTTGACCTCCTTGAAGCCGTCGAGATCGAGCAGCATCACCGTGGCGTACTGGTCCGTCGTGAGGCTGGCGTCCAGGCGCTCGTCGAAGAGGGCGCGGTTGGTGAGGCCGGTCAGCTTGTCGTGGTGGGCGAGTTGAACCAGCTTGGCGTCGCGGGCGCGCCACTCGCTGATGTCGCGGATGACGGCGCCCATCCCGATCCCGCCGGGTCCCTGCCAGATCGACATCGAGAACTCGATCGGGAACGTGCGACCGTCGCGGTGCAGCGCTGTCAGTTCGATGGTGCGGCCGGCGAGGTGTGACGCCCCCCCGGAGGCGATCCGGCGAAGCCCCGCTTTGTGGGCGGCGCGGAGCGGCTCGGGAATGATGATCTCGGCGGGCCGGCCGACCATCCCGCCCGCGCCATGGCCGAACAAGGCCTCGGCCGAGGGATTGCAGAAGGTGATCGTGCCCGTCCCGTCCACCACGAGCAGGGCATATTCGGCGGCCTGAGCGAAGCCGATCGCCGCCGCGTTGGCCAGTTGCGCCCGTCGAATCTCCAGCCGGTCCATGACGAGGCCGGCGAAAGCGGCGAGCTTCGACCGCTCGGCATCGTCGAAACCGTCGCGCGGTTTCGTGTCGAGAACGCCGAGCGAGCCGATGCAATGCCCCTCGGCCGTGATCAGAGGCGCGCCGGCATGGAACCTGACGCCCGGCAGGTCGCGGAAGAGGAGCCCCTCGTCGTCCGCGTTTACCACCACGATCCCGGACTGCGTGAGGACGCGCTCGCATGGCTGGCCGTGTCGCGGAAGGCGGTGAAGATCGACGCCGATCCGGGCCACGAGCCACGAGACCTCGTCGTCCACGAGGGAAACCCAAGCCATCGGCATGCCGAGGCTCGCCGCCGTCACCGCGACGATGCGTTCGAGGCCGGCATCCGGGGCGGCGCCGATCACGTGGCAGGAGCGCAGAGCGGTCAGACGCTCGGCGTCGTCCGTGGGGGCCGTTCGGTCGTCGGTTCCGGCGGGTGCCGATGGTGAAGGAATCATGGAATCGGCACCGAACATGAGCGGTTTCGATGGGGATACTCTGTCAAATGCTAACAGACCGTGCCGCAAGGGCTCGCAGGTATCGATGTCGTTGGTGTGTTCAAGATACCGCTTTCATGGGGCGAAGGCAGGACGATCGGCCGTCTTCGGAAGAACAGGTCAACAATCCTGACGGATATTGCGGAACCTCTTGGGAGGCGGTCGACGATACCTCAAACATCAGATGTGGCTACGGTTCCACCCATGGGCCCACTTGAGGCGACATTGGTCACGTGCGTCGTTTTTCAGACCGAGAGACGTCTGGGTAAATGCTGCGCGATGATCAATCAAATATCCGAAATCCTATTAAAATCTCTTAACCATGTCGAAAAATCACCGCAAACCAAACCTTTGATAATGGCTTGATGTATATCTATCGTTCCATCAGATTTCGATCCGACGGAGGTCAATCATGGCGCATTCGATCTACGTGAGGAAGATCGGCGAGGGCTGCGAGAGTTCCTGGAAGACTCTGGCCCATGCCATCCAGACGCGGAGCGAGGCGGTCATGCTCGCCCGGAGACTGGCATCGTCCTATCCGGAATCGGGTGCGGATCCCTTCAAGCGGGTGTTCTGGTTCCGCGACCGGACCGGGCTGCACGAGATCCGGGCCTCCCCCGAAAGCTAATTCCGGATCGCTCTTCCTGTGCGGTGAGAGCTTGAAACGGGAGGGGGGCGGCGGTATCGCCGGGCGGCCGGTGCATCGAGCCACGGCGTCAGGAGATCGCCGCGCCATGACCGAGATCCGTCCGCGTCGCAGCGTCCTTGCCATGCCCGGCTCCAATCCACGGGTCCTGGAGAAGGCGCGCGGCCTGCCCACCGACGTCGTGATGATCGATCTGGAGGATGGCGTCGCCCCCGAAATGAAGGCGGAGGGACGGGACGCCGTCGCCGCCACGGTGGCTTCCCGGCCCTATGGGCGGCGCGAGGTCGTGGTCCGCATCAACGGCCTCGACACGCCATGGGGGGAGGCCGATCTCGCGCGCATCGCCCCTGCCGGGCCGGACGCGATCGTGATCCCGAAGGTCTCCGGACCCGATGCCCTCGTGGCGGTCGGCTCGCGCCTGCGCCGCCTCGGCGCGCCGGACCATACCCGCGTCTGGGCGATGATCGAGACGCCGTTGGCGATCCTCCACATCGCCGAGATCGCCAGCGCCGCCCGCGACGTGGATACGCGCCTATCGTGCCTGCTCGTCGGGCCAAACGACCTCGCCAAGTCCAGCCGGGTCCGGCTCGGAATGCCGGGCCGTCCGGCCCTGATGCCGTGGCTGATGAACGTGGTCATGGCAGCCCGAGCCTACGAGGTCGACGTGATCGACGGCATCTACAATGCCTTTCGCGATGAGAGCGGGTTCAGGGCCGAGTGCGAGCAGGGCCGCGACAGCGGCTTCGACGGCAAGATGCTGATCCATCCCGGCCAGATCGCCACCGCCAACGAGCTGTTCGGTCCCTCGGAGGCCGAGATCGAGGAGGCGCGGGCGATCATCGCCGTCTTCGCCGAGCCGGAGAACCGGACGCGCGGGGCCATCGCCTTTCGTGGGCGGATGATCGAGCGGCTCCATGCCGTGGAGGCGTCCCGGATCGTCGCCCTCGCCGACGCCATCGCGGCACGGGCGGCGTGAGCGGCGCACCTCCGACTGTTCCCCCGGCGGTCGATCTGCGAATCCGCGACCCGCGATTGCGGGAATGGGGCTTTCCGCGCTGGGGCTCGGCGGCGGCGGCGGGTCTCGACCTCCATGCCTGTCTCGACGAGCCCGTGACCCTGGCGCCGCAGGCCCCCGCAATCCTGATCCCGGCGGGGTTCAGTGTGCTGATCCGGGATCCGGACTGGTGCGGCCTCGTCTTCCCGCGCTCCGGCCTCGGTCACCGCGAAGGGCTGGTGCTGGGCAACGGGACCGGCGTCATCGATGCGGATTACGAGGGGCCGCTCATGATCTCGGCCTGGAACCGCAACGCCGACCCGGCCGCGACGATCGTCATCCGCCCCGGCGACAGGATCGCGCAACTGGTCTTCACCCGCGTGACGCGGCCGGCCTTCACCATCGTCGACGCCCCTGATCTCGACGGACCCGGCCCGCAATCCGGGCGCGGGCAGGGCGGCTTCGGATCGACGGGCCGACGCTAGCCGCGACACGGCGGGCGCGCCGCGCCCGACCATGCTGAGCGATCCGTGTACGCCATAACCCTCTGAAGCCGCCGAAATGTGGACCCCGGGGGCGTACCGGGGCAAGACACGACCGTCGGCGGCGTGTCCAACCACCTGCTGGCTGTAACTCAGCCATCGACCAAGGCCAGTGCGTTAGCCGTATAGCGGCCGCCGCTGATCGCGTCCTTCGGCATCGACCGCTCGATCGCAGAAGCGTCTTCGTTGGACAGCGTCACCGCCACTGCGGCCGCGTTCTCTTCGAGGTGCCTGATTTTGCGTGCGCCGGGAATGGGCACGATGAAATCACCCTGATGCAGGATCCACGCGAGCGCGAGTTGCGCGGGCGTGATGCCCTTCTCGGTGGCCATCGTTTCGAGGACATGGAGCAGCGGCCGGTTTGCGGAAAGATTCGCCGCCTCGAACCGCGGCAGCGTGCGACGAAAATCATCCGCGCCTAGGCTCTCACGGTCCCGGATGGACCCGGTCAGCAGGCCGCGTCCGAGCGGGCTGTAGGAGACGAAGCCGATGCCGAGTTCCCGGCAGGTCGGCAAGACCTCCGCTTCGGGCTCCCGGCTCCACAGCGAGTATTCACTCTGCACCGCCGCGATGGGATGCACGGCGTGCGCACGCCGAATGGTGGCCGCGCTGGCTTCCGACAATCCGAGCGCCCGCACCTTGCCGGCCCGCACGAGATCCGCCATGGCGCCAACGGTTTCCTCGATGGGCACGGCGGGATCGACGCGGTGCTGATAGAAGAGATCGATCACGTCGACGCCGAGGCGCTTCAGCGAGGCCTCGCAGACGGCGCGGACATGCTCCGGCCGGCTGTCGAGGCCGATCATCCGCTCCGTCCCGCTCCCCTGGTCGCTGATCTTGAAGCCGAACTTGGTGGCGATCACGACGCGCTCGCGCATCCCCTTGATCGCCCGGCCGACGAGTTCCTCGTTTTCGTAAGGACCGTACACCTCCGCCGTGTCGAGGAAGGTGACGCCGAGTTCGATGGCTCGGTGAAGGGTGCGGATCGACTCGGCTTCGGGTTGCCCGCCATAGGCGAAGCTCATTCCCATGCAGCCGAGGCCCAATGCCGACACGGCGAGATCCGGTCCAAGATGACGATCGTCCATGGCATCGCTCCTTGTTGAACAGGGCCTCGAATTAGCGGTTGCCGGATTGATCGATAAGCTGCGACAATTTCAACGACCTGTTCTACGATGTTCATCAATGAAGCGGGCCGACCTTCCAGCGCTGTCGATTTTCGCTACGGTTGCCAGGCATGGCAGCTTCCGGGGAGCCGCTCGTGCGGAGGGGATATCGGTCTCGGCGATCAGCCACGCGGTTCGCGGGTTGGAAGAGAGCCTCGGCTTTCGGCTGTTGGACCGCACGACCCGCAGCGTCGCTCCGACGCAAGCCGGTCGCCGTCTTCTCGAAGGCTTGGCCCCGGCGCTCGCCTCGATCGCCGACGCCGTGGAAGTCGCGGGTGAAACCGGCCATCAATTGACGGGCACGATCCGGCTGTCGGTGCCACGCTCTGCGGCCGAACTCGTTCTGTTGCCGCTGGTGCTCGCCTTCACACGTCACCATCCCGGCGCGGCGGTGGACATGCTGGTCGAGGACGGGCTGACCGACATCGTTGCCGGAGGCTTCGACGCCGGCGTGCGGTTCGGCGAGAGTCTTGAGCAGGATATGATCGCTGTCCCGATCGGTCCTCGTCAGCGCGCGGCGGTGGTGGGGTCGTCCGCCTATTTCAAAACGCATCCGATCCCGACGACACCGAACGATCTGGCCGATCATGTCGGTATCCGTCGGCGCTTTGCGGGCGGGGCTTTGTATACCTGGGAGTTCGAGAAGAACGGCGCGACGATGGCGGTCGCGATGCAGGGGCCGATCACGTTGAACGATGACGGATTGATCGTCGATGCGGCCTTGGCGGGTGCGGGCCTCGCTTACGTGTTCGAAGGACAGGTGCTGGCCAACATCAAGTCCGGAGCGTTGGTGCGCGTGTTGGAGGACTGGTGCGATCTCTTCTCCGGCTTCTTTCTCTACTATCCCAGCCGCAAGCTGATGCGGCCCGTGATGCGAGCCTTCATCGATTGCATCCGTAATTCACCTCGGTGACGGGGAGTACGCCGGCCGGCCATCGGTGGCTCTTGCGTACCCATCGCGCGCAACACCGCGCCACGGCGGAGAGTCGACACGGCAGGCCGACGGCGAAGTCAGAGAACTGAGGCCCGCTCCTCAGCCGCAATTTCCGTTTATGAGCCTTGTGTCCGGCCTGCCGGCGATGGACCTTGCATCCATCGCGGTCTGGCCCAATTGCGTCCCGTCTTCCGGATCGTCCGGCAGTCGCCGCGGCTTTCGATGGTCGGGAGAGACCGTGTCCTGATGCCTGCCATGCCCGCATCCGTAGAAACGGCTTCGGCCCTCATCGCCATCGTCTGCGCCTCCGCGCCCGTCCATCTCGTCCTGAATCTCCGAAGCCTCGATTGCGCCATCCGGCTCGTCACCGGGGCGAAGGCCGCCGCGAGCGACGAGCTGTTTCACCCGGCCGATCTCATCATCGTGATGCACGATCCCCATAGCGGGATCGATGGTCCGACCGTGATCCGGGACCTGCGCGGTCACGATGGACATGCCCGCACGGCGGTCCTGTTGCTCGGGGCCTCCTCCGCCCTGCGGCGGTCGGGGATCGAGGCCGGTGCCACCGACGTGATGACCGGTCCCATCGATCCCCTCGATCTGCAGATCCGCGTCTGCAACCTGCTCGAACTCGCCCTGGCGCGTCAGGTCCTCCACCGGCAATCGGTCGCGATGTGCCGCGACGTGGACCGGGCGGGCGCCGAGGCGGCCTCGCGGGAGCGGGAGATCATCCGCCGCCTGATGCTGGCCGCCGAGTTCCGCGACGATCAGGCGGGGGATCACCTCACGCGGGTCGCCGGCTGCGCCATCGCCATCGCCGAAGGGCTCGGCCTGTCGGAGGGGGATGCGAACGACATCGCCCTGGCCTCGACGATGCACGACATCGGCAAGATCAGCATCCCCGACAGCATCCTCATGAAGCCGGGGCCTCTCAGCGACAGCGAGCGCGAGGAGATGAAGCACCACGCGATCCGCGGCTACCGCATGCTCTACGACAGCCCCTCGCACCTCCTGCAGCTCGCCTCCGACATCGCCCTGACCCATCACGAGCGCTGGGATGGCGGCGGCTATCCGCAGGGATTGAGCACGACGCAGATCCCGCTCGCGGGCCGCATCGTCGCCGTCGCCGACGTGTTCGACGCCCTGATCTCCGAGCGGGTCTATAAGAAGGCCTGGACCCCGGAGGCCGCGCGCCGGCATCTCGAAGAGCATGCCGGCACCCATTTCGACCCGGATTGCGTGGCCGCCTTCGTGGCCCGCTGGGACGACATCCTCGGGCTGGTGGAAAGCAACCCGCCGGAATCCGCCACCGTGTGAGCCGCCTGGAGGCTCAGGCGTCGGCGACGCCGGCCTCGTCCTGTGCCTGGAGCACGTCCGGCCGGGGCATCGAGATGATGTTGTAGCCGGAATCGACGAAATGGACCTCGCCGGTGACGCCGCCGGACAGGTCCGAGAGCAGATAGACGGCCGACCCTCCGACCTCTTCCAGCGTTACCGTGCGCCGCAGGGGGGCGTGGGCGCGCTGGTGATTGAACATCAGGCGCGCATCGGCGATGCCGGCGCCGGCCAGGGTCCGCATCGGGCCCGCCGAGAGGGCGTTGACGCGGATCCCCTCCGGGCCGAGATCGCCGGCGAGATAGCGCACGGACGCCTCCAGTGCGGCCTTGGCGACGCCCATGACGTTGTAGTTCGGCATGATCCGGGTCGAGCCGCCATAGGTGAGCGTCAGCATCGAACCGCCACGTCGCATGCGCTTGGCCGCCCGCTGCGCGATCTCCGTGAAGGAGAAGCACGAGATCACCATGGTCCGCGAGAAGTTCTCGCGGCTGGTCACGTCGACATAGCGCCCCTTGAGCTGCGCCTTGTCCGAGAAGCCGATGGCGTGGACGACGAAATCGATCCCGTCGGTGAAGCGCTCGTCGAGGGCGGCGAACAGCGCGTCCACGCTGGCGATGTCCTCCACGTCGCAGGGGATGACGATGTCGGAGCCGAGGGAGGCGGCGAGCGGCTTGACGCGTCGCCCGAGGGCGTCCCCCTGATAGGTGAACGCGAGTTCCGCGCCGTGGTCATGCAGGGACTTGGCGATGCCCCAGGCGATGGAATGATCGTTGGCGACCCCAAGAATCAGGCCGCGCTTGCCTGCCATCAAACCCGTCATACGTGTCCCCGCATCCATCACGCCGAAGTGTCAGACAGTTCCGGCCATTGCGAGGACGCTTAGCGCGTGCATCGACGAACTGTCCAATCCGGCATCGAACGGATGAGCGGGCAACCGTTCAGGTGGGGCCCGCTCAGAGAGACAAGTGGCGATCAAAAATAGCCGCGCGTCTCGTCCAGGGCCGTATCGACGAGCGCCTGTTTGGCCCGGATGCAGGCTGTGGCCACGATACCGAGGCCTGCGAGAGTGCTCAGGGAAATCAGGATCATCACCATCGTGGACTTTCGGCTTCATTCTGGAAACGCGATGTCGAATCCGCGGTTCCGCAAAAAGAAGCCGGCGTCACGCCAGCAAAGCCGAAGTCGATCTCCGAAAGCTTGGCCGTTCAGGCGTCGATATTCTTGAGGACGAGGGTGGAATTGGTTCCGCCGAAGCCGAAGGAATTCGACACGACATGGCCGAGTTGGACGTTGTCGCGGCGCTGCCGGAGGATCGGCATGTCGGCGAAGGCCGGATCGATCTCGTCGATATGCGCGCTCTCGCAGATGAACCCGTTCTGCATCATGAGGAGGGAATAGATCGCCTCGTGTACGCCGGTGGCGCCGAGGGAATGCCCGGTGAGCGACTTGGTGCCCGAGATCGGCGGACAATCGTCGCCGCGGCCGAAAACTTCACGGATCGCCTCGATCTCCTTGAGATCGCCCACCGGCGTCGCGGTGGCGTGGGGGTTGATGTAGTCGATCCGGGCGCCCTTCAGCCCTTCCATCGCCTGCTTCATGCAGCGCACGGCGCCTTCACCGGAGGGGGCGACCATGTCGTGGCCGTCCGAGGTGGCGCCGTAGCCGGCGAGCTCGCCGTAGATCCGCGCGCCGCGCGCCTTGGCGTGCTCCAGCTCCTCGAGGACGAGGACGCCGGCGCCGCCCGCGATGACGAACCCGTCGCGGTTGACGTCATAGGCGCGCGAGGCCCGGGCGGGGGTATCGTTGTAGCGCGAGGACATCGCTCCCATCGCGTCGAACAGGACGGAAAGCGTCCAGTCCAGATCCTCGCAGCCGCCGGCGAAGATGATGTCCTGGCGCCCGCTCTGGATCACCTCGCCGGCATTTCCGATGCAGTGGTTGGACGTGGCGCAGGCCGACGAGATCGAATAGTTCACGCCCTTGATCTTGAAGAAGGTCGCCAGCGTCGCCGAAGCCGTCGAGCACATGGCCTTCGGGACGGCGAAGGGGCCGACGCGCTTGGGTCCTTTCTCGCGGGCGAGATTGGCGGATTCGACGATCGCCTTCGTCGAAGGGCCGCCGGACCCCATGATAATGCCGGTGCGGTCGTTCGAGACGTCACCCGCCTCGAGGCCGGCATCGCGGATCGCCTGGTCCATGGCGATGTGGTTCCAGGCGGTGCCGCCGCCGTGGAAGCGCATGGCGCGTCGGTCGACGAGGCCCTCGGGGTCGACGCTCGGGCGTCCCTCGACCTGGCTGCGGAAGCCGAGCTCGGCATAGGAGGCCGAGTGGCCGATGCCCGACTTGGCCTCGCGCAGGGAGGCAAGGACTTCCTGGGTGTTGTTGCCGATGGACGAGACGATGCCCATCCCGGTGATCACGACACGCCGCATGGAAACGCTCTTCTCTTTCGCCGAAGCGCCGTCGCACCGACGCGTGTCAGGTAGGATGATGCCGGGGCAATCTCAACCACCGGCGGGCCGGAGGGCTAGCCTTAGGCCTGGAACAGGGCAACCCTCAGATCCTTGGCGTCATAGATCCGGGCGCCGTCCGCTTCCAGCCAGCCATCGGCGATGCCGAGGACGAGCTTGCCCTGGCGCACGCGCTTGATGTCGATGCCGTAGACGACCTTGCGCACGGTCGGCAGCACTTGGTCGCTGAACTTCACCTCGCCGACGCCGAGCGCCCGGCCCCGGCCCGGCGCGCCGAGCCAGCCGAGATGAAAGCCCACGAGCTGCCAGAGCGCGTCGAGGCCGAGGCAGCCCGGCATCACCGGATCGTTCTTGAAATGGCAGCCGAAGAACCAGAGGTCCGGCCGCACGTCGAATTCCGCCAGGACATGGCCCTTGCCGTAGGCGCCGCCCTCGGTCCCGATCGAGGTGATGCGGTCGAACATCAGCATCGGCGGCAGGGGGAGCTGCGCGTTGCCGGCGCCGAACAGTTCGCCACGGCCGCAGGCCAGCAACTCCTCATGGGAGTAGTGGGAGGCGCGGGGAACGGTCTGTTCTGAGCCGGCGGCGGCGGGCGATTCGGAATCGGAAGACATGATCGGTGTGTCGGTCCTTGGTGGAGGGCGCGTTCGAAACGCCGGACATCGCCCACGAACGCCGGAACGGTCGTGGCCATCGCGGGTCCACGACATCGTCCGAACCCGCGAGCGGCGCTTCGTTAACACACCGCCTGAGCGGCACAAAACACCTCGTCTCCATATGAGTCGAAGGACGAGCCGCGAAGTTGGTCGCAAGGATGGTTGCCTGCCCTGTTGAATGGAATGACTTTAAACAAGCCGCATGTTCACACTGCGTAGCTACTCAGCACCGGTTTGGGTTGCGACGAGGGGGGAGGTTCGTATAGAGTTGTCTTGTATTTTGTTGGTTCCGTGAGATGTCAGTACCGCCGATGTCCAATCCGCTGCCGCTGCAGGCCATGCTGAACGCACGTGGCGCTTCCCTCGATATCGCTTCGGTCGCGGGGCGCCGGGGGTGCCCCCTGTCCGACCTGCGCGACCGTCTGCGCCGCTCCGGCCTCCGTCCGACCCGTCAGCGCCTGTCGCTGGGCTGGCTGCTGTTTGGGCGTGGCGACCGCCACCTGACGGCGGAAATGCTCTACGACGAGGCCATGCGCGCCAAGGTGCCGGTCTCGCTCGCCACGGTCTACAACACCCTGCATCAGTTCACCGAGGCCGGGCTTCTGCGCCAGCTGGCCCTCGACGGGTCCAAGGCCTATTTCGACACCAACCCGAGCGAGCACCACCACTTCTTCCTCGAAGACGAGGGGCAGGTTCTGGACATGCCCGATTGCGGCATCACCGTCGATTCGCTGCCCGATGCCCCCGAGGGCATGGAAATCGCCGGCGTCGAGGTCATCGTCCGCCTGCGTCGCCGACACGGTGCTCGCCAGTCCTGAGAGAGGCTTCTTTCGCTTCTCACTCCGTGAAAAAGGCCCGGCTGAGCCGGGCCTTTTTCATGTGGCGCTACCGATGCTACCGGGCTCGGAGCGCCTCACGACACTCCCGATCACGGTCGGTTCTCGCTCCGAGCGTGACGGCGCACAGCGGGAACTTGTGGGAGACACTCAGTCGATCTTCTCGTTCGGGTAGACGCCCCAGAGCCGGTCCTGGCGGATGTACCCGTCCACGTCGCCGCTCCTCTGGGGGAGCGCGACGATCACCCGGCACCAGCTTCCGGTGCAGCTCTTCACGTTGCCGATGACGCCGGGCTGGAGCTTGGCCTCCACGCCCGACCCCTCTTCCGCCCGTGAATGGAGCGGGATCGCGGCGTCGCCGCCCCTGGCCGCCATGACGATGGACGTGCGCCGGCCGGAGAGGAGGGAGTGGAGCACCCAGCCTTCGGTCCCCTCGGAATCGCGGATGCGCCGCCAGGTCTCGAACTCGGCGACGATCTCGATGGGAAGGCCGGCCCGCTGGAACACCCACAGCGTTCGGTGGTCCTTCGACGGACCCTCGCGCAGGTTGACCCGATCGGTCTTGAGGCTCGCATAACGCGGCAGGGGCAGGCCCGTGGCCGGGCCGCGATTCGCGTCCGACGTGCCTCCCGCCGCCGGGGCGGCCAGCGCCGGGGAGAGCGGCGCCACGAGGGAGGCGGCCGCCGTCAGGCACGTGAAGAACAGAAGTCCAGGCAGGCGCGTCATCGGTCTTCCCAAAGGTTCACGATCGTCATGGCCATGATCGCCATCGTCAATCCTCGTCTAGCGATCCCTCGCGCGCGATGTTTCGGGCGCGGGGGCACGTTGTGTTCCGTGCCCTCTCTGGTAGAGAAGCCTCAAGAGCCGGCAGCCGAGACGTCGGGGCTATGGGACCTGTCTGGCCGATGCGTGGTTAATGCCGGGTCAAGCCTCGGCATGAACCGTCGCTTCCGGCAGCGGCCGGCCTGGCAGAAACGTTCGCGGAGGGTGCATGTCGTCGTTGAAGCGCAAGCCACTCGTTGTGGTCACGCGTCGCCTCCCCGAGGTGGTCGAGGCGCGCATGCGCGAGTTGTTCGATATCCGCCTCAATCCCGACGACGCGCCGATGGGCAGCGAGGCTCTGGCCGCCGCGTTGCGCGAGGCCGACGTGCTCGTTCCCACCGTTACCGACAGGATCGATTCCGGTCTCCTCGCCCAGGCCGGGCCGAACCTTCGCCTGATCGCGAATTTCGGCAACGGCGTCGACCACATCGACGTGGCGGGGGCCCTGGAGCGGGGCATCACCGTCACCAACACCCCCGGCGTCCTCACCGAGGACACCGCCGACATGACCATGGCCCTGATCCTCGCCGTGGCCCGCCGCGTGGCGGAGGGGGCGCGCATCATCCCGGACGACAATTGGGACGCGGGCTGGTCCCCCACCTGGATGCTCGGCCGCCGCATCACCGGCAAGCGCCTGGGCATCGTCGGCATGGGCCGGATCGGCCAGGCGCTGGCGCGCCGAGCCAAGGCGTTCGGCCTGCAGATCCACTATCACAACCGGCGCAAGGTGCCGGTGCAGATCGAGCGCGAACTCGACGCGACCTATTGGGAATCCCTCGACCAGATGCTGGCGCGGGTGGACATCGTGTCGGTGAACTGCCCGCACACGCCGGCGACCTATCACCTGCTCTCGGCCCGCCGCCTCAAGCTGCTCAAGCCGGAGGCGATCGTCGTGAACACGGCTCGCGGTGAAGTGATCGACGAGAACGCCCTCGCGCGCCTGATCGAGGCGGGCGAGATTTCGGCGGCCGGCCTCGACGTGTTCGAGCAGGAACCGGCCGTGAGCCCCCGCCTCGTCAAGCTCGCCCGGTCCGGCAAGGTCGTTCTCCTGCCGCATATGGGGTCGGCCACCCACGAGAGCCGCACCGATATGGGCGAGAAGGTCATCATCAACATCAAGACCTTCATGGACGGACACCGTCCACCGGACCGGATCCTGCCGAGCATGCTCTGACGGCCGGCAGTCGGCCCCGGGGGGCTAGATTCCGGCGCCGGGCGCGGGTGAGGTTTGCACGGTGCTTGCAGGGCCGTCGATCTATGTGCACTCGCATACCGAGGCCGTAGGAACGGCGTCATGTTCGATACGTTGACCGGCGCCGATAGGGATCGTCGGTTGTCGCGTATCGGGTAGAGTGGGAGCACAATGGCCGCGGAGACAGAGTCGACCGAGGCGAGCATCGCAGAGGCCGTCCCGTGTGACGAGTTTCGTCGCTTCGCGGATTTCGTGCCCCTGATGATGTGGCGTTCCGACATCGAAGGGGCGGCGGTCCATCACAACGAGTGCTGGCTCGATTTCACCGGCCGGAGCCGCGAAGACGAACTCGGCCATGGCTGGCGGCGTGGCCTGCACCCGGACGATTTCGACCGACATGCCGCCCTGGTCCAGGAAGCCTTCGCCTCGCGCAGTCCCTACTCCATCGAGTTTCGCCTGCGCCGTCACGACGGTGCCTACCGCTGGCTCCTGAACAACGCCCGTCCCCTCACCGAGAACGGCACGTTTCAGGGTTATCTCGGCTCGTGCTTCGACATCACCGACCGCAAGCGGGCCGAGGAGCATGCCGAGCATGCCCTCGTGGAGAAGGAGGCCCTTCTCGCCGAGGTCTATCACCGGGTGCGCAACAACCTGCAGGTGATGGTGAGCCTGATCGGTCTCTACGGCCGCGCCGCGCCGCCGCCGTGCCGCGGGAGCTTCGAGGCGCTCGGCCAGCGTGTCCGTGCCATCGCCCTCGTTCAGCAGCATCTGCACGAAGCGCCGCACATCGCCTCCATCGACCTGCGCGATTACCTTCATCGGCTCGCCTCCGGCCTCGGCCAGTTGCGGCGGGCGGGCCGCATCAGCGTGGCGGTGGGCGGCAGCGGCACGAGCCTCGTGGAACCACGCACCGCCAACGCCCTCGGCATGATCGTGGCCGAAGTCGTGGCCGAATGCCTCGACGCCACCGCCGATTCCGTCTCCTGCACGATCGCGATCACCATCGACGCCCAGGCCGGCGCGCCGGTCCGTCTCACCATCGTGTCGGGCGGCGATCAGCCCGGGGCCCATGCCACGGACGTGCCCAATCTCGGTCCTCGGCTGGTGGCGGCCTATGCCGCTCAGGCCGAAATCGCCGTTCGCGGCACCGGCACGCAGGCCGATCCGATGGAACTGCAGCTGCCCGAAGCCCTGGTGCACCCGTCGGAGTAGCGGACATTGACGCTCGCCGGACGGCGGGCCGCTCCCTATATCGATGGGGCGAGGAAGTGCCGTCGCTTCGCTCGATCGTCGCCGAGAGTTCAGCCTGACACCATGCTTCCACCCATCGCAACGATCATCGACAATTTCGAAATCCTCGACGACGGGCCGGACCAGCTCGAGTACCTGATGGAACTCGGCCGTGCCCTGCCGCCCTTTCCGGACGAATTGCTCACCGAGCAGAACCGGGTCCATGGCTGCGAAAGCCAGGTCTGGGTCGATTCGAATGTCGATCATTCGCAGTCGCCGCCGCGCCTTCACCTGCGCGGTACCAGCGATTCCTTCATCACCAAGGGGCTGATCGCCCTGGTGATGGCCCTGCACGACGGGAAGACGCCGACCGAGATCGCGGATGTCGACGTCTTCCAGGTCTTCAAGCAGATCGGCCTCGGCGCTCACCTGACGTCGAAGCGTTCCAACGGGGTCCGGGCCATGGCCGAGCGCATCCATCGGGACGCGGCGCGGCTCGCGGCCTGAAACAGCCTCCGAGCCTCAGGCCCGCTCGCGCCACTGGCGCAGGCGCGACCGGCTCGGACCCACCGCCTCCCGTTCCAGCCCGTAATGCTCGGCGAGCCGCGCCAAGGCGATGCGGATGACGACCTTGGCCGAGCGTGCCGGCCAGCGGCGCTCCGCCTCGATCGTCTCCAGGCCTTTCACGAAACCGCACAGGTCGATCAGCAATCCGGACAGGTCGCTTCCCACCGCCGACAGGGCCGCGCGGACGCGCTGTCGGGCCGCCAGCATGGCATCCGACCCGGCCGAGGGATCGCGGGGGCCGCCGCCATCGACTTTGACCCCGCTCCAGTCCGACCCCAAGCGCGGCATCAGCGCCCCCATGGTCATGTCGCGGCGCAGCCGCTCGCCCGCCTCGAAACAGGCGGCGTCGATCAAAGGGCTTCCATCGCGATCGCGGCGCCGTGCCATCCAGGCGAGGGGACTTTCCGAGGCGTCGCGGACAGGCCGGGTCGGCTCACCTTTGCCTTCAAGGTCGAGATGCTGGGCGAGGTAGGGCGTGTCCCGGCCGGCCCGGTCCCGCCGCATCCTCGCTCGCCCGGCGGCGCTGATGGTGAGCCGGGCGCGCCGTCCCGCCGCCTGTTCGGCGAGATCGCAGGAGAGGAGAGCCTGTCCCGCCTGCGCGCCATAGCGTCCGCTGCTCACCGAGATCCCATCGCCGCCGCTTCGCACGATGATCTCGCCCTCCGTCAGCGGATCGGGCAGGGCATAGGCTCCCTCTTCGTCGAGGGCCGCGAGGAGCCGGGCCGCATCGCGACCGAGTTCCGCCTGAGTGCGCGCCGGCATGGATCGCCGACCCATGCCATGGATCGCCGCATTCGGGGTCTTGTTCATGATATGTTCCCTGGCGTATCGATGCGGCAATCGCCGCGGCACCAGGGATATTATAAGAAATTAGTCCTAACGCAAGTCTCAATCACGAGGTCGACGACGACGGGGGGGCCGGGCGGCGAGAGTTCGCCAGCGCCCGGCCCCGCTTCGCTTACGCGGCTTCGTCGTAGGTCCCGTTGCGGGTCTGGCCGAGGCCGATGGCCTTGGCGAGGTCCGAACGCGCCTTGGCGTAGTTCGGAGCGACCATCGGATAATCCGAAGGGAGGCCCCACTTCGCGCGATATTGTTCCGGGCTCATGTCGTACTTCGCGCGCAGGTGGCGCTTGAGCGATTTGAATACGCGCCCGTCTTCGAGACAAATGATGTGATCGGCTGTCACCGACTTCTTCACGGGGACGGCGGGCTGCTGCGGCGCGGAAGCGACCTTGGCCTCGGCCTCACCGCTCGCGACCTGGGTCAGCGAGGTATGGACGCGGGTAATGAGCTGCGCGAGCTCGCCGACCGGCACCGGGTTGTTGCTCACATAGGCCGAGACGATATCGACCGTCAGTTCCACGAAGTCGGCCGAATTCTCAATGTCGCTCATTGTTTAAACAGTTCCTTTTAGCACGATGCCGGACGGGGTCTTTTGAGTATGCAGGCGATGGGCCAAGGGACAGTTTGGCAATCCATAGCTGGACTCTCGGCATCGTGGCTTCATCCAGTGGCGCTCTACGATGGTGGGCGACGATAATCGCCATTTCGCCCATTTAATATATTCACATTGATCTCGCAAGACGGGAGTCAGTCATGACGGGCCGCCGAATCAACGGTTCTGAACGATATTTCAATTTAATGTGAGTTCGCACCGACGCAGGCTAAGTCGACGCGCTGTCAACGAGGCCTCTCAAGGATAGAGAACCAGTTGCATCCATGATGCCAAAGCCTGTCGTCGGTCGAGCCGTCCGGCACCGCGCCGAAAAGACTTCCCTCTCGACCTTGCCCATGGCCTCCGGCTGGGACACATGCAGGCATCGAAGGCGACCGGTGAACGGATCGGTCGCCGCTACGCTATTCAGCCGACGGTGGTTGGCAACCTTATAGGTCTATCCATGGACGATCTTTTCCACTTGGAAAGCAAGCCACCCGTCGCCGAGGTGCGCCCGCACACATTCACGGTGCATGGCCGAGCAATTTCCGACAATTATTCTTGGCTGAAGGCCGAGAACTGGCGCGACGTGCTCAAGGATCCCGCTGCCCTCCCGGCCGATATCCGGGCATATCTCGATGCCGAGAACGCCTATACCGAAGCGGCGCTCGGCGATCTGGTTTCTTTACGCAAGACCTTGGTTGCGGAGATGCGCGGGCGCATTCGCGAAGACGATAGCGGTGTGCCCGAGCCGGACGGCGCCTTCGCCTATTACACCCGCCATCGCGAGGGCGGGCAGCATCCCCTCGTCTGCCGCCGTCCGCGCACGGTGGTGGTGATCCCCGGACAGGGTGCCGAGACGGCCGGGACGGGCGGTCCGGAAGAGGGCGAGGAGATCCTTCTCGACGGTGACGAGGAGGGCAAGGGATTGCCCTTCTTCGAGCTCGCCGCGGCGGTTCACGCGGACGATCACACCCGCCTCGCCTGGAGCGCCGATTCCAAGGGGTCCGAGCTCCACACCATCCGTGTCCGCGACCTCGGCACCGGGCAGGATCTCCCGGATAGTATAGAGGCGACCACCGGCGAGGTGGTCTGGTCCGCCGACGGGCTGTCGTTCCACTATGTGGCCGTGGACGAGAACCATCGTCCCGCCCGCGTCATGCATCACGTGTTGGGTACGGAGCAGGCCGCCGATACGTTGCTCTACGAAGAGCGAGATTCCGGATTCTTCGTCCATATCGAGACGACGCAATCGCGCGATTACCTTGCCATCACGGCGAGCGACCATGAAACCTCCGAAGTGCATCTCCTCGACCGCAAGTCGCCGGACGCAACCCTGCTATGCGTTCAGCCGCGGGAGCCGCTGCTGATCTACTCCGTGGAGAATTGGGGGAACCACCTTTTCATCCTGACCAATGCGGACGGGGCGGAAGACTTCAAGATCGTCACCACCCGCATCGGCGCGTCGGGCCGTGCCCATTGGAACGACCTCATCCCGCACCGGCGCGGCGTGATGATCCGCCACCAGCACGTCATCGCCCAGCACCTCGTGCGCCTCGAGATCGAGAATGCGCGGCCCCGCATCGTCGTCCGCGACACGCAGGGCAACGAGCACGTGGTGGCCTTCGCCGAGGAGGCTTATTCCCTCGGCCTCCAGCCGGGGCACGAGTTCGAGACGGCGGTGATCCGCTTCACCTACTCGTCGATGACGACGCCGGCCGAGACCTACGATTACGATTGCACGACCCGCGCGCGGCAGTTGCGCAAGCGCCAGACGATCCCGAGCGGGCACGATGCCGCCGCCTATGTGACGCGCCGGATCTTCGCCACGGCCCCGGATGGGGAGAGCGTGCCGATCTCGCTCCTCCACCGCCGCGACCTCGTCCTCGACGGCTCGGCTCCGCTGCTGCTCTATGGCTACGGGTCCTACGGCACGATGATGCCGGCCGCGTTCCGCACCAACCAGCTGTCGCTGGTGGATCGCGGCTTCGTCTACGCCATCGCCCATGTCCGCGGCGGCACCGAGAAGGGCTGGCACTGGTACATGGACGGCAAGCGGGGCAAGAAGCCCAACACCTTCACCGATTTCGTCGCCTGCGGACGTGCCCTGGCGGAGGCCGGATACACCACGCCCGGCCGCATCGTCGCCCATGGCGGATCGGCCGGCGGGATGCTCATGGGGGCGGTGGCCAACCTCGCGCCGGAGCTCTTCGCGGGGATCGTCGCCGACGTGCCCTTCGTCGACGTGCTCAACACCATGCTCGACGGCGACCTGCCCCTGACCCCGCCGGAATGGCCGGAATGGGGAAATCCGGGCGCGAGTGAAGAGGATTTCGAGACCATTCTGTCCTACTCGCCCTACGACAACGTCTCGGCCCAGAACTACCCGGCAATCCTCGCGCTCGGCGGCCTCACCGACCCGCGCGTGACCTATTGGGAGCCGGCGAAATGGGTGGCGCGTCTGCGCGCCACGATGACCGGCGGCGGCCCCGTCCTGATGCGGATCAACATGGAAGCCGGCCATGGCGGGGCGGCGGGACGATTCGACCGGCTGGAGGAGGTGGCCTTGATCTATGCCTTCGCCCTGCGGGCAGTGGGCCGGGCCGGAGCCGGCGAGGGGCCGCAATCGTGACGGCCTTCGCCCGCACCGCAACCGCCGCCGCGTGTCTGCTGGCGACCTTAAGCCCGGGCGCGGCGGCGGACAGGGCGGTGTCCCTCCAGGTCCCCCCCGATCTCGCCAAGGATCTGCCGGCGATGCCGCGGATCGCCAACCCCGTCGACGACGCGGAACGGCGGATCAACGCCGCCGTGCAGCGCCTCGACGGAGCGGTGCGGAAAGCCGCCGCCGAGTGTCTGGCGGAGGGAGGCAAACATGCCGATTACGGCCGGCACATCGAGGTGACCATGCGGGGCCCCCGCTTCCTCAGCTACACGATGACGGACAGCGCCTTCTGCGGCGGCGCACATCCCAATACCGGCACCTCGGCGATCGTCTACGACCTCGTCTCCGGTGCTCCCGTCGATTGGACCGCGCTGCTTCCGCCCGCCCTCACCGGCAAGGTGGCGCTCCAGACCGAGATGGATGGAAGCAGGATGGTGTCCCTGTCCTCCAAGCGGCTCTTCGACCTCTACCTCGAGGCTTATCGCCCCAGGACCGGCCAGGCGAAGGCGGATGCCGATGACGACGAGTGCCGCGAGGCGGTCGCCATGCCGAATGGCGACGAGCCTCCGGCCATGACCGTCTGGCCCGATGCGAAGGCGGGCGGCCTCGCGGTGCAGTTCGACCTCGCCCACGTGGTCCAGGCCTGCGCCGACGTTGTGGTCGTTCCGGTGGCGACCCTCACGGCCGAGGGCGCCAATCCGGTGCTCACCGATGCGATCACCGCCGCCCGGGCCGCGCGGCCGGCTCCCTGATCGTCTTAACGCCTCGAAGCCGGTCGTAATCAGGGCTGCGGCGCGGTCGGATCGACGGCCCGGCCTGGAACCTCCAGCACCGGCAGCCCGTCGGCGGCACGGCGCGCGGCATCCTCCAGGCTCGGTGCCAGGGCGCGGATGCGCGCCTGACGAGCGGCTTCCTCGGCGGCCGCCTTCTCGGCCGCCGCTTTCTCGGCCGCGGCTTTCTCCGCTGCGGCCTTGTCGGCCGCCGCCTTGATGGCGGCGGCGCGGGCCCTGTCCATCTCGATCCGTGCGCGACGCCGCTGGCGCTCGATCTGATCCGCCTCGAACAGCTCGATCTTGTCGAGCTCGCGCTGGAGGACCACGGCGGCGAGGCCGTTGGTCAGCGGGCCGGCATCGACGCTGCGCTCGGGTTTGCTCAGCGGGCCGGAATAGGCGAGCTGCACCGCCGGAACCCCGCCCGTCCAGCCCTTCGGCGATCCGCCTCCCGTCAATGTCCCGCGCGCATCGAACCGCCCGGTATTCAGGTCGATGGCGAGGGTGCCGGCCCAGCGCGGTCCACCGAGATCGAAGGCGAGGGGGGCCGCGCGGAGCGACCCGCCGGAGAGGGTCGCGGGCGCCTTCACGGTCCCCTTCACCGCCATCGGCGCGGCGGCGAGTTCCTCGGCGACGAGGGACTGGAGCCGTCCGTCCCGAAGCGGATCGTCCTCTGCGAGGGCTTTCACCAGGGCGCGCTCGATCCCGCCCGGATCGCCGCCGGGCAGCACGAGATCGGTCAGGGCGATATCGCCGCTGCCGCCGAGATTGTTCGCCATGTTCACGACGCTCTGGCCCGAGGCACCGAACCGCAGGGTCGCGCTGGCGCGGCCGGAGATCGGCCCCGGACCGACGAGATCGGCGATGGAAGCGTCGCTCAGGCTCCCTTCCCCGGTGAGCGCCGCCGCTCCGCCCTGCCGGGACAGCGTGACGGTCCCCATGAGACGGCCCCCGGCGAGGCGGCCGCTGAGGTCGCGGATCGAGAGGACGCGGTTGTCGAGACGGGCACCGAAGGCCGCGCCCTCTGCGGTGAAGCGTCGGCCGAGTTCGAGCGCGTCCACCCGCACGTCGAGGTCGATGGGCGGCCGGTCCGCGGTCGGGGCCCCGAACCGAGCGCCGTCCCCGGCCTCTTGCTTCTTACCCTCCGGGGGAATCACCAGGGCCGCGGCGAGCCAGGGCAACGACAGCCGCCCCAGCGCCACGCTGCCGAAGATGTCGCCCGCTGGCGACCGGTTGACGTTGGCGAGGATCGTGGCCCCGGCGATCCGCCCGGCCACATCCGCATGGGCATCCCGCCCCGCCCGCGACAACCCCACCAGCAAGTCCGCCGGTAGCGGCGAGGGCAGGGCGGAGGTGCTGCCGGCGAGGAGGAGGAAGGGCGCGATGTCGGGTGTCTTGACCTGGATCTCGCCGGCCTCCGGCGGGGCCTGCCCCGGACCGGGCACGACCGGCTTCACCGTCGAGAGGGTGAGGTCGGCGATGGTGCCGGAGATGTCGAGGCCGAGGGGCGGAACCGCGCCATCGGCTCCGGCCTGTCCGCGTGTCCCGGTGATGCGCAGGGCGGCGGGCTTGCGCAGGGCCAGCATGTCCTCGCGTTCGAACCAGCGCCCGGCGAGCGGGGTGGTCAATCCAAGGGAGAGGCTGTCGATGCGGCCGCTTCGTGACAGCAGGTCGAGGTCGAGGCTGCCGCCCGCCGCGGTCCCGTCGGCGCTGGTGCGCAGGGTGTCGGCGTCACCGGCCTCGCGCTCCAGGGTCACGGCGAGATCGAGGGCACCGGCCCGGAGGAAGCCGGGGATCATCCGGGCCTCGGCGATCCAGGTCCTGTCGAGGAGGGCGATGAGGGGGGCGGCCACCGGCGCCCACATCCGGCCTGCGATGCGGCCGGACCCGTCAGGGGCGATGCGGCCGGAGAGCTTGGCGTTGGCGCCGGCCACATCCGTGACGTCGAGGCTGCCGACATTGAGGCTCGCTCCGTCCGATTGGATGCTCGCGGCGATGGTCCCGTTGCCCGAACGCGCTCCGGCCGGCCCGTAGCGCACGTCCCTCGCCTGGATCGTCAGGCCGATATCGTGGTCGTGGAGGCCGGACAGGGCACTGCCGAAGGAGGGCAGGGCCGCGATGTCGATGCCCTGCGCCGAGAGCTGCGCGTCGAAGCGGCCGCGCCCGCCCGCCTCCGCCTGGGTGTAGCGGGCGTTGCCGGTGATCCGCGCCTCGCCGAGGGAGAGCCGCAGGTTGCGCAGCGACAGCGACGGGCTCGCCGTCGAGAGGTCCGCGGATGCCTGGATCGGGCGCCCGTCCATCACCGCGACGGCCGGGCCGCCGAGGCCGAACTTGCGCAGGTACCGTCCGAACCCGTCCGATGCGGCGGCGTCGAGGGAAACGTTGCCCGTGAACCGGAGGGCAGGCTGCGTATCGAGCTCACCGGAGGCGGTGAGGGCGGCCTCGCCCGGTGCCGTCACCGAGAAGCGCCGGAGGGCGAGCCCCCCCGTCCGGTCGAACGTGCCGGAGAGTTGAAGCTTGGTCCAATCGTCGAGACCGAGGGCGACGCTCTCGATGCCGAGATCGAGATCGACCATCATCGGCAACTCGGAATTCGCGCGCGGCATCCCGCGCGCCAGGAGGGCCTGTCCTCCCGTGGAGATCAGGAAGGCGTCGAGGTCCAGGCGGCGCGTCTCCAGGGTCAGTGCCGCCCTCCAGGCCCGCAGGTCGATCCGCCCGGTGCCGGCGAGGCGCATGGGCTGACCGCCGGGGTCGATCTCGGCCTTCACGTCGGAGAAGCGCACGATGGGGCCGCGGGCCTTGAACGTCCCGCCCAGCGAGAACGGCAGGTAGGCGCCCGCCACCTGGACCGGCGGCCCGACCACGACCCGTGCCGTGCCTTCCGCCTTCGGGATCATCGCCCGCGGGGCGTCCCCGGTCGCCTCCGGCTCGCCCGCCATCGGGTCGAGGCGGATGCGGGCATCGGCCTCGAAACGCGGATGGGTGTCGCCGCCGCCCGAGATCTTCACCGCGACGCTGCCGTCCTCCGCGGGCTCGCCGGTGGCGACCCGGAAGGCGACCGCGCCGCTCATCCCCTCGATCCGCCAGGGTCCGAGCAGCCGGGGCGCGGAGAGATGCACCGCCTCGGCCCGGACCTGATCGGTGCGGCCGCTCTGCGGCACGAGGGTCGTCAGCACGACCTGCCCGATCGTCAGGTCCTCGATGGCCAAGTCTTGGTCGGCGAGGGTCCGGTAGAGGTCGGCGGGCAGGCGGATCGCGTCGTCGTCGCTGATCGGAAGCTTGATCTCGGCCCGGCCGATCCGCGTCTCGGTGAAGCGGATGTCTCCCGTCAGCAGCGGCGTGAGGCCGATCTCGGCCGCGACGGACTGGAGGTCGAGGGCCGGCTTGTCGGCCTGTCCGCCGATGCGGAGCCGATCGACGCTCAAGCGCGGCGAGGGAAGGAGCCTGACGCCGATCCGCCCTTCGGTCCGTGCGTCGAGGCCGAGGGATCGCCCGATCGCCCGGTCCACCAGCGTGCGGTAGCTTTCCCAGGCCACGAGGGGCGGGACCGCGAGGGCCGCGACGAGGATCAGGATGACGGCGCCCGCCAGCGCGGTCAGGATGTCTCGCACCGTCTTGGTTTCCGCCTCGCTCCGGCCCGGTCTCGGGGCCTGCCATGGGGCGGGCACGTGGTCTCAACCGGACGTCATGCCCGGTTCGTGCCCCCACCCCATGCGGCATAGCACACCGATCCCGGATGCGCGCCAGGGTCGAACCCCGCGGTCAACAGGTGCCGGGCTTCACCCTTGACCGGTCCGATCAGCGGCGCGGGGCGATGCCGGGGCCGATCGGCGCCGGACGGGTGATCTCGTTGCGCTGCATCTGCATGCGGATCTGGTTGTTCTCGAACTGCTGCTGGTGCCGGACGCCGCGAATCTCGCTCTGTCGGGCAAGACGGTCGTTGGTCTCGTTCAGCGTCCGCGTGCCGGGCGACTGGGCCATGGCCGGAGCGAGACCGGCAGCCAGGGCCGCGAGGGAGAGGACGGACAAGGAACGCGTGCGCATGGCGGAGCCTTCTGTGATGACGGCCGGGATATGGTGAGACGACGCCCGACATGAAGCCGGAGTTCCGTTTGCGGGCGAGGGCGGGGCGGCCCCGTTGTCCCGACCCTCGACGCCGTTCGCGTTTTGGTCCAGGGAGGCAGCATGAAACAGCATCCCGACGCAGCGGCGGCGTCCGTGCCGGCGCCGGCCTCCGGCGTGGCGGCCGAGGCCGCGCAGAGCTCCATCGCCGCCCGCGCCATGGCCTCCCTCAGGCCGCAGGGCTCCCCCTATCTCGAAGGGCTGAACCCCGAGCAGCGCCGCGCCGTCGAGACGACCGAAGGGCCGGTCCTCGTCCTCGCGGGCGCGGGCACCGGCAAGACGCGGGTGCTCACCACGCGAATCGCCCATCTGGTCTCGACCGGTAAGGCGCGGCCTTTCGACATCCTGTCGGTGACCTTCACCAACAAGGCCGCCCGCGAGATGAAGCACCGGATCGGTTCCCTCATCGGCCCGGCCGGGGAGGGGATGCCCTGGCTCGGCACGTTCCATTCCATCGGCACCAAGATCCTGCGCCGGCACGCCGAGATGGTGGGGCTGAAATCCGACTTCACGATCCTGGGGATGGACGACCAGCTTCGCCTGATGAAGCAGGTCATCGTCGACCAGAACATCGACGAGAAGCGCTGGCCCGCCCGCGCCCTGTCCTCGGCCATCGACGGGTGGAAGAACCGCGGGCTCCTGCCCGAGCAGGTACCCCCCGGCGAAGCGAGCGCCTTTGCGTTCGGCAAGGGCGGCGCCCTCTACACCGCCTATCAGGCCCGGCTCCTGACCCTGAACGCCGCTGATTTCGGCGATCTCCTGCTGCTCTGCCTGAAGCTGTGGCGCGAGAACCCGGACGTGCTGGCCAATTACCAGCAGCGTTTCCGCTACATCCTGGTGGACGAGTACCAGGACACCAACGTCGCCCAGTATCTCTGGCTGCGCCTTCTGGCCCAGGGCCACCGCAACGTGGCCTGCGTCGGCGACGACGACCAGTCGATCTATGGCTGGCGCGGGGCGGAAGTCGACAACATCCTACGCTTCGAGCACGATTTCCCCGGCGCGATCGTGGTGAGGCTGGAGCGCAACTACCGCTCCACCGGCCACATCCTCGCCGCCGCCTCGGGGCTCATCGCCAGGAACGAGGGCCGCCTCGGCAAGACCCTTCGTACCGAGGACGTCGCCGGCGAGAAAGTGACGGTGTCCGGCGCCTGGGATTCGGAGGAAGAGGCGCGCCAGCTCGGCGAATCCATCGAGAGCCTGCAGGCCAAGCAGCATCCGCTCTCCGAGATCGCCGTGCTGGTGCGCATCTCGGCTCAGATGCGCGAGATCGAGGACCGGTTCGTCCAGCTCGGCCTGCCGTATCGCGTCATCGGCGGCCCGCGCTTCTACGAGCGCGCCGAGATCCGCGATGCCCTGGCCTATCTGCGCGTCACCATGAACCCGGCCGACGACCTCGCCTTCGAGCGAATCTTCAATACACCGAAGCGGGGCCTGGGCGACGCCACCCTGCAGATCCTGCACGGTTATTCCCGCTCGCAGCGCGTGCCGCTGCTCCAGGCGGCGCGCAGCCTGATCGAGACCGACGAGCTGAAGCCCCGCGCCCGCTCCGGCGTCCGCGCCCTGGTGGAGAGTTTTTCGCGGTGGGCGCGGATGGTCGGCACCCAGCCCCATTCCGAGGTGGCCCAGACCGTCCTGGAGGAATCCGGCTACACCGAGATGTGGCAGAAGGACAAATCCGCCGATGCCGCCGGGCGTCTCGAAAACCTCAAGGAGTTCGTGCGCTCCATGGAGGAATTCCCCGACATGGCGGCCTTCCTCGAACACGTCTCCCTGGTGATGGAGGCGAGCGAGCAGGAGGGGGCGGACCGGGTCTCGCTGATGACGCTGCATGCCGCCAAGGGGCTCGAATTCGACACGGTGTTCCTGCCCGGCTGGGAGGACGGCCTGTTCCCGAACCAGAGGGCGCTCGACGAGAGCGGCCGGGCCGGGCTGGAGGAGGAGCGCCGCCTCGCCCATGTGGGCCTGACCCGCGCGCGCAAGCGCGCCAAGCTGTCCTTTGCCGTCAACCGGCGCATCCACGGCCTGTGGTCCTCCACGGTGCCGAGCCGCTTCATCGACGAGTTGCCCGCCGACGCCGTCGACGTGGTCGACGCCCCCGCGCATTTCTCCGCCGGTGCCTCGCGCTTCGACCGGAACCCGGCGCCATTCGGCTCGTCCTACGGGACGCCGGGCTGGCAGCGGGCGCAGGCCAACACCGCGGGAAACCAGGGGTTCGGAGGCGGGGGTGGGCAAGGTTTCGGAAGATCGTCCTCGCCCGGCCGGAGCAACGGCGGACCGCGCCAGATCGAAGGCGAGCTCGTGGCGAAGTCGACGGGTGCGCCATCCGCGTTTTCGGATGGTATGCGAGTCTTCCACACTAAGTTCGGCCCCGGCAACGTGGCGGCCGTCGACGGCAACAAGCTGACGGTTGACTTCGATAAGGCCGGCCGCAAGATGGTTCTCGACAGCTTCATCCAGCCAGGGTGAAGCACCCCGCCGCCCGCATGCGACACGTCGTGCGGACCCGGCCGGTTTCGCCCCTCGTGAAGGGCCGTGGTCGAGATGGATGCTTCGTCGTACCACCATCTCACCTGTCGAAAACTGAAACTCTCCCTCATCTGCGCGTTTCCGAAGCGAAACTCGGACACACGTCCGGGATTTCGTGCCGTCATGCCCCTGTCGCCACCGGAGCGGCATGGTGTGTGCGTAGGTGATTCGTGGCTTGCCGCACCGGGAGCCCGTCACCCATAGGCCAAGTCGTCCACAGGTCGTGGGGCGACATCTGGAACTAAAAGACCTGCCGTCGAATTCTTTCGTTAACGATTGTCAGAGATAGTGTAACAAATCTTATCGAGGGCAGGGCGCGTAGGCAGGTCGAAGATCAGTTGAACCCTAGTTGGCAAGTCCAGTTGGAGTGTTGATCGATGAAAAGACGGCGCACACGACTTGAGCTGGTAGAAGACCGCCCGGTGCGGCTGCACCGCACCCGGTTCGACGACGAGCGTAATTTAGGCCCTATCCAGCCTCTCACCGTCCGACAGGCCGAGTACCTGGATGCCCTCGCCGTCAGCAAGCAGGTCATCGTCCTCGGACCGGCCGGCACCGGCAAGACCTACATCGCCGGAACCCGCGCCGCGGATCAGCTCCGCCAGCGCCGCATCGCCAAGGTCATCATCACCCGTCCCAACGTGCCATCGGGCCGCTCTCTGGGCTTCTTTCCCGGCAGCTTGGAAGAAAAGATCGCGCCCTGGGTCACGCCGCTGACCGAGACCATGAAGGAGCGCATGGGCGACGCCGCCTACGAGATCGCCATGAAGACCGGCGACATCGAGGTGGTCCCCTTCGAGGTGATGCGCGGACGCACCTTCAAGAACTGCCTCGTAATCCTGGATGAGGCGCAGAACACCACCACCGCCGAGATCAAGATGTTCCTGACCCGCATCGGCGACGATTGCCAGGTCATCATCAACGGCGACGTGTCCCAGACCGACCTGCGCGAGACGTCGGGCCTCAGGACCGTGATCCACCTCGTGAAAAGCCGCATGATGCAGGTTCCCATCGTCGAATTCACCCTCGACGACATCGTCCGTTCGGGCATCTGCGCCGAATGGGTTCGGGCTTTCGAGGAAACGAAACTCTGACTTGAGTGTTATCAGCGGCGGGTCGAACCGGACCCGCCGCACGTCTCGGCGTGCGGCAATCATCTCTCCGGCGCGAGCGGGGGAGATTAATCCGAGCGCCGCGCTCGGGTGAAAGAGAACGGAAACGCCCGATGAAAAAATTGATCTTCGCGCTTGCCATGGTCGGAAGCCTCGGCGCTGGCGCCCTCGCGACAAGCGCTTCGGCCGCTCCCGGCGCCCCGATGGGCGTGACGTCCTCCGAGACCGTCACCCCCGTGCGCATGCACCGTGGGGAGCACCGGATGCATCGCCGCATGCACCGTCGTCACCACATGCGCATGCACCGTAACCACATGCGTCACCGGATGATGCATCACCGTCGCATGCACCGCATGTGATCGCAGCAGCGATCCGAACGACGAAAGGGCCCTGAGGGGCCCTTTTTTTGGCCTATCGAATTTCCTGGTTCATCGAATCGGACGATCTCGCCGCTCGCGGCCCGTCCCCCGCTGGGTCTCGCAAGACCCTTCGCTGGCCCTGCGGGCCTCCGGGAAAGGGGCGTTGGCGTGAGGACGGCGGGAGAGTTCGATCCCGGCTCCGTTCCCCGGGGAGTGGGGCGCTAGCGGAACCCGATCCGGGATCCCGCCGGTAAAGTTGCGACGCGTCTATTCGGCCAAACCGAGCCTCAGAGCTTCGGCGTCGCCTTCGCGGCACCATCCTTCACCAAACCGTCCTTGGCCGTGGCCTCCTTGGCGGGAACGGCCTTGGCCGCTGGCGGCTTTCCGGCCTTGGCGGGCTCGGCTGCCACCTTGGCCTTCTGCCCGACGGCGCCGGTCACCGTCGGCACCGTGATCGCATGGGCGGTATGGGTGGCCTTGCCGGATTTCGGCGCCGGCTGGATCGTCTCCGGGGCAGCGGCGGCGGCCGGGATCGTGGCGGCGTCGGCTGCAGGGGTCGGCGAAGCCTTGCCGGTGAGGAGACTGCCCAGAACCTTCGTGTAAGAGGGCGAATCCACATCGGCATCGGCCACCATGATGCGCGCAGGCGTCGCGGGCTTCAGCGGTTCGGGTGCCGCGTTCGTCTTGGCGACGACGCTGCCGGGCTTGGTCTTGTCGGAACCCGCCTTGAGGGCCGCCGCGGCGGCCTTGGTCGGGATCGGAGCCTCGGCGGCGGCCAGCATCACCGGACGTCCCTTGGCATCCACCTCGACCTCGCGCTCGCCGGCAGCCAGGCTCTCGGGCCGGCTCACTTCGCCGAGATGGTGGCGGGCGTATTCCTTGGGGTCGTAGGGCGCCTCCGGCTCGTCCTTCTTCGTCAGGTTGGCGAAGGCCAAGGTCGAGGCGGGAGCCTGGGGACGGAAGACCGGGTTCTGGCCGCCGTCGTCATAGACGACCCTGGTCGCCGGCGTGCCCTTGGCGACGAGTTCGGCGATGTCGTGGTTGTCCTTCGCCCGCTTCTCGGCGACGAGCGTGTCCACCTTCGGCGAGCACGAGCCGGCGGCCACGTCCTGGCCGCCGAAGACGTAGCGCGTGCCGCAGACGTTCACGCGCGGCTCCTCGCGCAGGGCCTCGAAATAATCCGAGCCTTCCTTCAGGTTCTTCCAGAACGGCGCGTTCGGGTCGTTGCGATACTTGGCGAAGTTCTGCGCCGTCATCCGGAACGGATAGGACTGGAACTGGAACGCGCGCTGCCCGCCGGCGAAGGAATCGCGTGCCAGGGCGTAGAGCTCGCCCATGGACTCGTCGGTCATGGCGAAACAGCCCGAGGACGAGCAGGTGCCGTGCACCATGATGTAATTGCCCGTCCGGCCGTTGGCTCGGTCGTAATTGTTCGGGTAGCCGGTATCGAAGGAGAGGTAATAGGACGAGTTCGGGTTCATCTGCCCCGGCGTCACCGTGTAGAATCCCTCGGGGGCCTGCCGGTCGCCCTGCTTGGTCTTGGGGCCGAGCTGACCCGACCAGCGGCAGATCGGGAAGGTCTTGAGGAGCGCGTACTGGCCGTTCGTGCCGCGCTTCCACACTTCCATCTCCGCTTCCTTCTTGTAGGCGCGGATCAGGATGGGGTCGTTGGCGGACATGCCCTTCTGGGCCATCAGCGCCAGGGTCTTGGCCGGGACGGGCGTGAGGGCGCGCAACGGCACGCCGCCACCCATCGAGCCATCCTGGCAAGCGGTGAGGGAGAGAGCGAGCGCAACGACACCGGCAGCCGTAGCCAAGCGTAGAGCCAGCGGGCGCAAAGCCATGGGGAACCCCGTCCTCATACATGCGCTCGCGGGATCTCGCCCGTCGAACGCCACTCCCCAACCCAATAGCGTCGTTAAACTTACCCGGTTGTTACCGCAAGAAGACGCAAATGGCCGGCGTGGCGAGATGTGGATTTCGGTGGCTTCCTTGGTGTGGGCACCACATTGCCGCAAAGTGTCGGTCGGCCTCGACGGTCAGGGGCACCGTCCCGATGGCAATCGACTTGATTCCACTGGTATTTCCGGTCCCAGCGCGGAGCGCGTACAGGCGTGCCGCCCAGAGCGGCGAGCTCCGAACGGGAGGAAGAAGCGGGGTTTAACGAAACCCTTATCGGTTCCTTGAACCCGATGCGCCAAAACGACGCATAGATAACCGGCTTACAGTTTGCGGCCGATATCGAGGAACTTCGCCGCCCGGCGGTCGCGGATCTCGTCGGGGCTCAGACCGTCGAATTCGGCCAGCGCCTTGGCCACGGCCTTGCCCGTATTGGCGATCGCCGCATCGCGCCCGCGATGAGCGCCGCCGGTGGCCTCCGGGATGATGCCGTCGATGATCCCGAGACGCAGAAGATCCTGGGCCGTGATCTTCATGGCGGTGGCCGCATCCGCCGCCCGGCCCTGATCGCGCCAGAGGATCGAGGCCGCGCCCTCCGGCGAGATCACGCCGTAGATCGCGTGTTCCAGCATGAGGACGCGGTTGGCGGTGGCGAGCGCGATGGCGCCGCCCGAACCGCCTTCGCCGATGACCACGGCGACGTTGGGCACGCCGAGTCCGAGGCAGGTTTCGGTGGAGCGGGCAATGGCCTCGGCCTGGCCGCGCTCTTCCGCCTCGATGCCGGGAAAGGCACCGGCCGTATCGACGAAGGCGAGGACGGGAAGGCCGAACCGATCGGCCATCTCCATCAGCCGCACCGCCTTGCGGTAGCCTTCGGGCTTGGCCATTCCGAAATTGTGGCGCAGGCGGCTCTCGGTGGTGGAGCCTTTCTCCTGGCCGAGCACGCAGACGGCGCGGCCCTCGAAACGGCCGAAGCCGGCGACGATGGCCTGGTCCTCTCCGTAATGGCGGTCACCGGCCAGGGGCGTGAACTCGGTGATCAGGCCGGCGCAGTAATCGATGAAGTGCGGCCGCTGCGGATGGCGCGCCACCTGCGTCTTCTGCCAGGGCGTCAGGGTGGCGTAGATATCGGAGAGGGCGGACGCCGCCTTGGCTTCCAGGCGGCCGACTTCCTCGCTGATGGAGACTGCGCCGTCGCGGGAGGCCAGGGTCCTCAGCTCCTCCAGCTTGGATTCGAGCTCGGCCACCGGCTTCTCGAAATCGAGATAGGAGCGCGTCACCGACATCGGTCAGAGATCCTTGTTCGTCGCCGTCGGCGCGCCGTCGGGCCGTGCCGGACATGACGGCGGCGGGAGGCGTTC